>JAPLUI010000323.1 GCA_026397725.1 Verrucomicrobiota bacterium
CCCACTGCCTGTGCCGCCCGGTGTTTCGCTAGCCGCTGCGCGGCCCGGTGCTTCGCTGCCGCCCGCCCACCGCCCCAGCCGCAGCCTCCCTGTCTTCAATCAAAAATCAAAAATCATCAATCATAAATCTCTCCTCTTCCTTTTCCCCCAGCCCCTAGCCCCTAGCCCCTAGCCCCCCAAGTCTTGAGTCTTCTCCCACCAACCTCTAACATCCAACCCGCCTCCGTTGATCCGTCCCGGATCATGATATGATAGAAACAAACAAACAAACACAGCAAACAAATGCAAACAAACAAACACAGTAAACAAATGCAAACAACCACTACCACAACTATGAAAACCAACAGAACTGACTCCCAACCATCCCGGCTCTGGCCACGCAGCCTCGCCTCAATAACCTCCACGTTCACCGGCGCAAGAATTTGCGCCGTTCTCACGCTTTTGCTCCTGGCATTTTCGGGCCCCACGGCCATGGCAGGAGTGGTTGATGTTACCCATCTCGACAACGTGTTGGGCGGGTTGGCCGCCACCCCTGCCAATGTAGCAGTTAGCCCTACGGATGGCGCTTCATTGTCCCTTCTGACCGACAATCAGGCTAGTGACAATAATGGCGATACGAACGGCTTCTTCTTTTCCTGGGGTGGTGCCAGCTTTCCAGAACTCCTTGCCATCACTGGTTTCAACGCCAGTCTCAACAAAGTCCGCATCTACCTTGGGAATTTAGACGGCTCCAGGATTTTGGGAGACATTTCGATCAAGGCCTCCGCGACCCAGCAGACGTCGCTAACTGCCGGCGATTATGAGTTGAACCTGGGGACTTTCTATCAAGCCGGTCGCACGTATACGGATTACGCCGGCTCAGGCCGGGCATACTTTGATATGGAGGTCTCGGCGCCTGCGGGAACGAAGAGCATCTTGCTTTCAATCTCGGCGAACGGTTCAGGTGGGAACGGCGGTCGAATCCACGAGATCCAGGCGTTAGGCAGCACCACTCCGCCACCCTCCAACCCTTACGCCTCCTGGGTCGGCCCGTTCTTCGGCGGCAGCACCAATCAGGAGATCGTGGGACAAGCCGCGGATCCGGACGGCGACAACCAGAACAACCTGATGGAGTTCGCCCTCGACGGCACGCCTAACAACGGCGCGCTCAATGGCAAGGTGTATTCGTATAGCGGGATACCAACCCAATTAGAGTATCCTCAGACTGGAACACCACAGAAGGTCTTGATCCTGACCATCGCGGTGCGTGATGGCACGGCGGATTTCACTTCAGCGACAGAGGCGAATGTGACGGACGGCATCCGCTATACCGTCGAAGGCGGCACGACCCTGAACAGTTGGACTGGAGGGATCTACCCGTTCAAAGCTGCCTCCTATCCCGAACTGCCATCACTGGCAGGCACGGGCTATCATTACCAAAGCTTCGTCCTCACGGGCACCGAAGGGCTCCCCGACAAGGGCTTCATGCGGGTCAAGGTCGAACCGGCACCGTAAGACTGATAGATAAGCGATTTTCCGGAGGTCTCGGGTTTCCTCCGGATGAAAGCGGGGCCGCCGCTGATGGAACGGCGGCCCTCATTTCACCCGGTAGGGCGTGGCGGCCCGCCGCGCCGTGACGTTCCCTGCTGAGGGAACTTGGGTTTTTTGGATTTTGAATTTTGGATTGATGACTGGTTACTGATTACTGATTACTGATTACTGTCCTCTGTCCTCTGTCCTCTAACGAACAAGTCGGCGCGGCGCGGCCGCCACGCCCTACCCACCTCCCACTGACCACAATTCCCAATATCATGCTCAACCCATGAAAGATGAATCCACGCTTGGCAGTAGTTGGCAAGTCACAGACAAGGAATCCCCACAACCCGTTATGATATCCAACCAAGTTTGTTACAACACGATAATGAAACACACACTGATTACCCACGTGGCTTTGGTCACGCCCCGGTCCCCGCGGCTCGCCCAATTAGTCCCCAGTGGGGAGCCCATGGTCCGCAGGATGCAGGGCCTCATGGCTGGCGCCTTGCTGCTTGCAGCGCCAGGCCTCCGGGCGGAGAACTTGTTCAAGCCGGATTTCCGCATCAACCCCGATGACTACACCGTGCTCACGGCCGCTGACGCGAAGCTGTCGCCCGGGCTGGCGCGGGGCGCCGACGACCATCGCAAGTTCCCCGTCGGCAACTGGACCACGAGCGAGCAGTTACTCGCGTGGGACATCCAGGTGGCGGAGGCCGCCGACTACGCCGTCAACGTACTGGTGGAAAACACAGCGTCCGCTCCGGTCGGGCTTGAAGTCTCGTGCGGCGCCGGCGTCGTGAAAGTGGAAGCGAAGCCTGCGTCGTGGCGGCGGCTGCCGATGGAGGGCGTCCTGCCTCTGGGTGCAGGGGCCCAGCGCCTCACGCTGCGTGCCATTCCGGCGGCCGGGATGAAGGATTTTCGGCTCAATGTGTTGTCCATCGAACTGGTGCGGCCGGCAGTGCGGGAGAAGCTCCACCAAACGGCTCTGGCCCTGCGCCCGGACACCGGGTGGTTCATCCGGGCGCGCTACGGCATCATGGCGCATTGGACGAGCCAATCCATGCCGCGCCAGGGGGAACGCAAGCCATACGCCCAGGCAGCGCAGGATTTCGATGTGGAGACCGTGGCAAACCAATTGGCGGACACGGGGGCGGGTTTCTTCGTGCTGACCACCTCCCACGGCGAGCAGTATTTCCCCGGCCCGAACCAGGCACTGGACCGGATCCTGCCCGGGCGGAGCACCCGGCGGGACCTCGTGGGCGATCTGGCAGAGGCATTGAACAAGCGAGGCATGAAACTGATGCTCTATTACCACCTGGGCGCGGCGGATGCGGGCGAGAAGGAATGGTTGACCGCCAGCGGGTTCTGGGGGACCGACACGAGCGTCTTCTTTGAGAACTGGACCAGCCTGATTGGCGAGGCGGGCGAGCGCTATGGCGCGAAACTGGCCGGTTGGTGGTTTGATGACGGCGCCCTCAACTACTACTATCGCAGCGCCCCGTGGGAGAAACTCGCCCGGGCCGCCAAACGCGGCAACCCGCAGCGGCTGATTGCCTTCAATTCGTGGCAAATGCCATCGGCCACCGAGTTCCAGGATTTCGACTGCGGCGAAGGCGTGGACAACCCCGCAGCCCACGGGTGGCTGACGAAGGGCGGGGACGGACGTTATGTGGACGGACCGAACCAGGGCCTGCAGGCCTCAGTCAACTTGACGGTGGACGGCGGCTGGCTCCACGGCGAAAGGGACAAGGAGATCGGCAAGCCGCGTTGGACGCCGGAGGAGCTGGCGAGCCTGCTCAGGTCTTTCGAGGAGCACAAAGCCGTTCCCATCTTCAACCTGGAAATCTATCAGGAAGGCGGTTTCTCGCCGGCCAGCATCGAGCTATTCAAGCAGGCCCGCAGCCTCAGGAGACCGTAGTCATCGACTTCGGGGTCCCGACCAACAAGCATTCGACGGAGGCTGTCCTTGGATTTTGATTTTTGGTTACGTTAGATTGCACGATCGCGGTAGGGACTCGTGTTATGATCACAACAACAGCAGGAGACTCAAATAATCGAAAAACTGCTTGCGATGCTCGACCCGTCGGCTCGCGGTCGACGCGCGTCTGCCCGCACTGGCAACGACGACCACCCCGGGACGGCGGGACACCGCGCCCGTTAGACCAAACCACCCCGGCATGGGTCGGTTTCATGTAGGATCGTATCCTCCCCCGCAAATGATAAGACAGGAAACACCCCGACCTCTGACCTCAGATCTCTTCAGGTGTTCAGGTGGCGCGCTAGCGCCGGGAGCGCACGCCAATGCGATGCAAATGAATAGCCCACACCAGGCCCATCCGACGGTCCTACGCATCCAGCTTTCACGGCGCATTTCCTGCGCTCTCGGCGAGAGCGCGCCACCTCGCGCCCTCTGGTATCTGGTATCTGGTGTCTGGTGTCTGGCCACAATATCATGCTCAACCCATGAAAGATGAATCCACGCTTGGCAGTAGTTGGCAAGTCACAGACAAGGAATCCCCACAACCCGTTATGAGATCCAACCAAGTTTGTTTCAACAAGATAAAGAAATACACACCATGAAGACCAATTGTTACACCACCCTTGAACGCTCCGTCCTTGGCTTGCTGGCTTCCGCCAGTTTGGCTCTTGTCCCCTGTGCGATCTCGACCGGCGTGTTGGCTGTGCTAACAGTCGTTCCGGCAACGGCAGGAGCGGTTGATGTCACTCATCCTAACAACGTGTTGGGCGGGTTGGCCGCCACCCCCGCCAATGTAGCGGTGAATTCAATGTATGGGGGCCCGGTCAGCGCACTGACCGACAATCAGGCATTTGACGGCGCGCAGGACGGCCCTTTCACGTTTGCCGATGCCCCCGCCGAGGAGCTCCTGGCCATCACTGGTTTCAACGCCGGGTTCAACACGGTGCGCATCTACACGGCGCAAGACCCCAGCCGGCAATTGGGGGACATAACGCTCAAGGCCTCCGCAACGTCTAAGACATCGCTGCATGCCGCCGATTATGAGTTGAACCTGGGGACGTTTCCTGCCAATACCCGCACATATACGGATTACATCAATGGGGGGCGGGTTTACTATGACATGACCGTCAAGGCACCTGCGGGAACGAAGAGCCTGTTCCTTGCAACGAAGCAACAGGCAAACGGGGGGCGAATCTACGAGATCCAGGCGTTAGACCGCAAGCCCGATGAGGTCTCAAACGGGGCAAGCGCCGCGGCGGAAGTCATTCCGGTCCTGATAGGTCCGCCCGTCAGGCACGACAAGGATGGAAAACTGGTCACCATGGCCGACGCGAAGGGCAACCTCCTGCTGCGGCTGAACTATGACGGCCGCTGCATGCTCGACCAGGTCGTCGTGAGAGGACGGAACGTGGTTGCGCCCGCGACCGGCGCGTATTCATCGCTGCGTATTGGCACGGCCGAGGCCACCACGCGCAAGCTGGAGGCATCTCCGCAGGTCGCGGTTTCCGAGAACACCGTGACGGTTTCGGGGATCCGCTTCGGCGCCGGTGACGTCCGCGTCGAGGAAACATGGACGTTTACGGTTCAGCCGGAACGCATCGTGTGGCGGATTGCACGGAAGTATCTCAGCGGTGGCACGCTTGATGACACCTCTTTCCCCGGCTTCGATTTCACCAACCGCGAGACCTGGACCGGTGCTCTGTTAGATACGGGTGGCGTGGCTTGGTTCAAGCTCTTCGACACGCCGGTCGCCACCTATGGCGTCCACGCCTCGCAGGCGACGTTTTGGAACAAGGACACCGGTGCCAGTCTGCGGATCGTCCCCACGGCGGCCGCGGGACAGCAGACCGCGGTTAGATTCAGCCGCCAGCCAAGCGGTGTTCTATCCTTCAACTATCTCGTCACGGCCGATAGCTTGGTGCCAAAGCAAGGCCTCTACCGATTCCTGCGCGACAAGCAGGACGTCTGGGCCCCGTTCCGCGTTACACCCGGAGTGATGGTTCAGGAGATGGCGCTTTATGGATTGGACTATCAGCAAAGCTACGACCGCGGGGAACTCAAGGGCATCGGCGGAGCGGCCGTGCGGGAGATATGCAACACCATCGCCCGGCTGGGAGTGATCGACAGGAACATCATCGGCAGCAACGGCTGGTATAGCGGATACGCCGTGTTGCAGGAGGGTTGGCTGGCAAAACTCGGATTGGCGATTGATGATCCGGCATACTTTCAGGCATACGGCGAGGCTCTTGATTACCAGCGCGAACACGCCATCGCTCCGGACGGGCGCATCAAATCGCGCTGGGCCTACGGACCGTGGGACGCGATGCCCGGCACCTACGATCCGTTAGGCTTTTATGAGGCCCAGTGGGGGTATTTCCTCGACTCCCAGCCCGACTGGGTGATCAACGTCGCGGAACAATTTGATTTCACCGGCGACCGGCCGTGGGTTTTGCGGCAAAAAGCCGCTTGCGAGCAGGCCCTTGATTTCATGCTCCGCCGCGATTCCAACCACAACGGACTAGTGGAAATCATGACTAACAGCCACGAGGAGAAACGGGGCGGCGACTGGTTGGACATCATCTGGGCGTCCTTCGAACCGGCCACGATCAATGCCCAAATGTATGAGGCGCTGGTCTTGTGGGCGGACGTGGAGGAGGAGTTGGGAGACCCTGCCCGCGCTGCCGCATACAGGAAACACGCGGCCACGCTCAAGGCAGCCTATAACCTGCCGACGGCCGAAGGAGGCTTCTGGAACCCCGAAAAAAAATGGTATGTGCATTGGCGCGACCGGGATGGTTCGATCCACGGCGACAATCTGGTCCTGCCCGTCAATTTCATGGCCATCGGCTATGGCCTGTGCGACGATCCGGTTAGGCGCGATGCGATCCTGCGTCAAGTCGAAGAACAAATGCAGAAGGAGAAGCTGTTTTTCTGGCCTGCGTGCATCTATTCCTATCGGCAGGAAGAGGGCCATGATGGCAACTGGCCGTTTCCCAAATATGAGAACGGCGATATCTTCCTGGCGTGGGGCGAATTGGGCACGCGGGCCTATGCGGCCTACGACCCGCGTATCGCGGTGCGCTGCGTGAAAAACGTGCTGGACCAGTATGCCAAGGATGGCCTGGCCTTCCAAAGATACTCGCGAAGCTCGCAGACAGGCGTCGGCGATGACATCCTGTCAAACATGGCCAACCCGATTGTCGGTCTTTACCGCAACATCTACGGCATCCAGCCCAAGTGGAACCGGCTCTATCTGGAACCTCACATGACCAAGGAGTTGGATGGCACCCGGCTGAAGTACTGGCTGCGCGGGCAATGGTACACTCTTGAACCGGGCACGGATGTCCATCGGATCGCCGTCGACGGCTTCGCTGTTAGCGACAGCCATCCGCTGGCCGTGGCGGTAAAGGGTGATACTCTGGATTATTTCCGCGGCATGCGGAAGACACCATCGATGACCGTGATCCGCTCGGCCACGGTGCCGCTGGAATTGCGCATCGAGGTCTGGCCGGATACCGGCAACGGTGCCCGCAAATGGACCGAGACCTGTGGCAATGGAGCGGCAAGCACGCGGCATGTGGTGTGTGATCTTGTGCCCAACACCAATTACAAGCTCTCCCGTAACGGCGCGGCGGCGCAGACCCTCAAGAGTGACGCCGCGGGCAGCGTCACGTTCGAGGTCGGCCCGGGCACTTCAAAACCCCAGGTTCTTGAAATCACTGGCATGTAGCAGAAATATTGGAAGCAATTGGCTGCAACCAGCCCATATGATGAACTAACGAACTTACATATAATGAAATCCATCGTCCGCTTATTCTATCTATCCGCCGTTCTTTCGGCTGGCGCAGGCCAGGCGCAGGCCGCGACCGTCAATGACCCGCGCTGCGAGTATCTCAAGGATCCGTTGGGCATCGACTTGGAAAAGCCCCGTCTGAGCTGGGTGATGGAAGATGAAGGTCAGGGGTCGGAGAACAGAGATCAGAGGTCAGAAGTCAGAGGCCAGAAACAGAATGCCTATCAGGTATTGGTGGCATCCACGCCGGCGTTGCTTGGCGCCGACACGGGCGACCTGTGGGACAGCGGCAAGGTCGTGTCCGACCAGTCGATCCACATCGAGTACGCCGGGAAACCGCTGGAGTCGCAGATGCATGGTTACTGGAAGGTCCGCGTGTGGGACAAGGAGGGCAAGCCGTCCGCCTGGAGCCCGCCGGCCCGGTGGTCGATGGGCCTGCTGAAACCGGAGGACTGGAAAGCAACCTGGATCGGCCGGGACGTTCCGGATGAACCGGAGTTGGCCTTGCTCAGCGGCGCTCGCTGGATCTGGCTGGAAGGAGCCGCAGCGACCAGTGCTCCGGCCGAGCCGCGCTATTTTCGCCGGACCTTCACGCTTCCTGCCGGGTATCATATCAAGAAAGCCATCTGCTACATGACGGCGGACGACGGATTCAGTCTGCGGGTCAATGGGCGTGAAACAGGAAAGAGCGAGGGGCATCCGAATGTCCAAGTGATGGATGTGACAGGCGACCTGCATCCCGGCGCGAATGTTTTAGCTGTCGCGGCCTATAACAAGCCCGGTCCGCCAACAAACCCGGCGGGGCTGATTGGCCGGCTTTGCGTCGAGTTCGAGCAGGGTGAAGCGCTGGTGATCGCAACCGACCAAGAGTGGCGAGCCTCGGTCGAAGGGCCGGGCGGTTGGGAGAAGCCCGGGTTTGATGACTCCCGCTGGGCCGCGGCCGCGAATCTCGGTCCTTATGGCATGGCACCGTGGGGCAACATTGGGAATGCCGGGCAGAACCCCGAGCACCGCCGCCTCGCCGGGCGCATGCTCCGCCGCGAGTTCGCGGTTGATAGGAAAGTCACGCGCGCAACGGCATATATCTGTGGGTTGGGGTTTTCCGAGTTATATCTCAATGGCCGGAAGGTGGACAATCGTGTCATGGACCCGACCCACTCCCGATATGACAAACGTGCCATGTACGTGACCTTCGATGTGACGGATTACCTGCGGAGCGGGCGGAATGCGGTGGGCGTCATTCTGGGCAACGGCCGGTTTTTCGCGCCGCGGGTGAATGTTCCGGCGCCGACCCCGACGTTCGGCTTTCCGAAGCTCTTGTTCCAGATGCGCCTTGAATATGCCGACGGGAGTTCGCAACTCGTCGTCAGCGACGAAAACTGGAAGGTGACGAACCATGGGCCGATCCGCTCTAACAACGAGTTCGATGGCGAGGAATATGATGCCCGCATGGAGCAACCCGGCTGGGACAAGGATGGGTTCGACGATTCCAAGTGGCAGCCCGTGCAACTGGTCACCGCGCCGGGTGGATCACTCATCGCCCAAATGCTGGAACCGATGCGCGTGATCGAGACACTCAAGCCAGTAGCGATTGCCAATCCCAAACCGGGCATCCATGTGGCCGACTTCGGGCAGAATCTTTATGGAATGGTTAGAGTCAGGGTGAAAGGACCGAAGGGCACGCGGGTCGTGATCCGCACCACCTTTGACCGGCATCCGGACGGGATGGTGGATATGGGACCCAACCGCAGCGCCCTTTCCACGGACATCTATACCCTCAAAGGCGAAGGCGTGGAAACGTGGGCTCCGCGTTTCCGCGGGCAGGGGACGCGATTTGCGGAAATCTCAGGGTGGCCTGGCGTGCCGACCACTGACGATCTGGAACTGCAGGTCGTTCATAGCGACCTGGAGAAGGTCGGCGATTTCTCCTGCTCGAACGAACTGGTTAACAAAATCTACGCCAACACGCTGCGCACCGTGCGGATGCAGGAACGCGGTGTCCCGATGGATCCGGACCGCGACGAACGCCAGGCCTGGCTGAGTGTGTCCGAGAAGACTTCGGAAACCGAGGGTTACATGTTGAATGTGGCGGCTTTCTATAATAGCTTTCTGGGCGAGTGCCGCATCGACCAACGGGAGGACGGGTGCATGTCGGATGCGGGTTCTTACTGGCCCTGGTCGCAATCCGGAGACCCCGTTTGGCCGGCTGTGGTCACCTCAACGCCTTGGTCCTGCTATCTCATGTATGGCGATCGGCGTATCGTCGCCGATAACTATGCCATGATGAAACGCTGGGTGGAATTCCTGGAGAAGCGGCTCGATCCGGACTTCATCTATCGGAAAGGGTGCTTTGGCGACTGGGTGGACGCCTACAGCATGGACGCGAAGACCTCAGATCAGGGGGGCACTTCCCGCGAGTTGGTCTGGACAGCCTACGTTTACTATAACTGCCGGCTCGTAGCACAAATCGCCGACCTCCTGAGGCAGCCCGGGGATGCGGCTCATTTCCGCGCCACGGCGGAGAAGGTCGGGGCGGCGTTTCACAAAACGTTCTTCGACCCGCAGAGCGGTACCTATGCGAGCAAAACGCAGACCTCATATATTCTGCCGTTGGCGTTCGGGTTGGTGCCGCCCGGGCAGCGTCAGGCCGTGGTTAACAACCTCGTCAAGGATATCCTCGTCGAACACACAGGCCACCTGAGCGTGGGCTGTGTGGGAATCAAGTGGCTGATGCAGACTCTAACAGACATCGGGCGGCCGGACGTCGCCTATACCATCCTCAGCCAGACCACGCGACCGGGTTGGGGCTATATGGTTGGCAAGGACGGCACATCCATCTGGGAACGCTGGGACCGTGACACCCGCGACCCCGGCATGAATGGTCAAAGCCAGACAATTCTAGCTGGATATCTGGGGGCTTGGATGTATCAAACCCTCGCAGGCATCAACTACGACCCCATGCAACCCGGCTTCAAACACATCATCCTGCGCCCACGGCCGGTCGGCGACCTGACTTTCGTCCGCGCATCCCACAAGAGCCTGTACGGCGTGATCCGCAGCGAGTGGAAGATCGAGGGAGACGTTTTCCGCTGGGATGTGACTGTGCCGGCCAACACCACGGCCACCGCCTTCATACCGGCCCGCGATGCAGACTCGGTTCAGGAAGGCGGCCGGCCTGCGGCCCGCGCACCGGGCGTGAAATTCCTGCGGATGGCCGACGGTGCGGCAGTCTACGAGATCGGGTCTGGAAAGTACTCGTTCGTTTCAACGAGATAGAGGAGACTCAATCATGAGGAAGCCATTGTTGTTGTGCCTGGTATTCGAAGCGATTGAGCACCACCTTACAATGAAGAGGTTGATTATATGACGAAGTTTTCATGCCTCTTGCTGGTTTGGGTAGTCTGGTTGGCCAATGCAATCGCGGGCCGCAGTGCCGACCTCGCCGGCGAATTTCAAACTCCGCCCGACGCGGCCAAGCCGTGGGTCCATACAACAGTTGGAGACTCAACTAATCGAAGAACTGCTTGCGATGCTCGACCCGTGGGCTCGCGTCTGCCCGCACTGGCAACGACGACCACCCCGGGACCCCGCGTCTCTAACATCCGCACGGAACGCGGCCGTCCCGGCTGCGTCGGACGGCGTTCGTCCCGGGTGCCGGGCGGTGATCCGGGCCTCATCTCCATGGCAAATGCCTGACAAAACAGGCGGGACGCCCGTTGGCCAAGACAGCCGGGACGGCTGTCCTCCCCCGCAAATGATCATCTTGGCCCCCAAAATGTCGGTTTTTGGGGCCGCCTCTTTATTCTTGGCCCACGCACCTAATCCTTGAATGTGACCGATGGTAATCAACCAATAATCCATGAACCATCCAACGGACCATCCAACGGACCATCCAACGGACCATCCAATGAACCATCCAATGAACCGCATGAAAACCACGCACAGTCGTCTTCTTCTGCTGGCCGCGCTCTGGGCCGCGCCGGTCAGCGCACAAATTCCCACGAGCACCTTCGACCCGCCCGGAGTTGCCAATGTCTTGCTTGGGAAGACCGTCACTACCAGCCCGGCTGCCCAGGATCCGGCCAACTGGCCGCAAAGCTGGACCGTCGACGGTACGACCCCGTTACAGGGGCAAGGCTGGTCGTTCGTGTTTAACGGCTATCCGAACGCTAGTTATAACGAGTACCTTGCCGTATCGGGTTTGACCAGCGGTTTCAGCAAGGTTCGCTTGTTCTCGTACGATCATCCAAGTCTCACAGTCCGGGATGTAGAAATCTATTACTCCACAAGCGTATTGACAGGGGCGGCTTTGTTGGACCCCGCTAACTACACGAGTCTGGGGACTTTCTCCCCCACGGGGCGCATATTGAATTATTACGCCAGAGCCTACCCCGGTGGGGACGGTTCTCTGTGGTACTATTTCGATATTCCGCTGACGACGCCGGCGCCGGAGGGAACGCAGAGCCTGCTTGCTCGCATGGTGAGCGGACCCGGTGAAGGCGGGGGCTCTGGCAGCGTGATCGGCGAGATCGCGGCGTTCACGTCGACACTCCCACCGGCCGTCAGCGGCACGTGGAACGTTACCGGCGGGGGAAGCTGGACCAACGCAAGCAATTGGGATCCCAACGGCGTGCCGGGCAACGGCGGCACCGCCGCCTTCGGCGCCGCGATCACCGGCAATGCCGACGTGACCCTCGATGGCGACAAGCTGATCAGCGGCCTGACCTTCGACAATGCCACCAAGAGCTACACGATCAGCCAAGGTAGCAGCGGCACACTGACCCTCTCCAGTGACAGCGGCCCGGTGCCCGCCACGGTGACGTCCGGCAGCCATGAGATCAGCGCCCCCGTGGGGCTGCTCAGCGACCTGGCGGTAAGTGTCCCCAACAGCGGCGATACGTTCACCCTCAGCGGCACGTTGGTCGGCTCATCCGGCGTGACCAAGACCGGCCCCGGGAAACTGGTTCTATCAGGCACCGGCACCAACATCGGCGGCACGTTGACCATCTCGGAAGGAACGCTGGCGCTGGACGGCAGCGGGACCTACAGCGGCCAGTTGGGCGGCAGCGGTATGCTGGTCAAGGAGGGAGGCACGCAGGTTAACCTCACCTACGGCGATAACTCGTCATCCACCGGTGACATCACGGTCAGCGGTGGAATCCTGCAAGTCAACAACGGAAACAATAAGCATCCACTGGGAAATGGCAGCGGCGGCACGGCTCAAACCATTACCATTAACAGCGGCGCGACCTTGAGCCTTGCGGACGACAACCCCTTGGGCCCTGCCCCGGCCTTTGACACCACATCGCACCCGGCCAAGATGGTGATTAACGGCGGAACTCTGAGCATGCCAGCGAATCATGGAATGGCGCTGTGCAACGACAGCATCGAGATGACCGGCGGGAACATCAACGCCCCCTTCGTAATCGGAAACTTTACTCCAAGATATTCCTACATCAACAGCATCCCTTTTACGCCCACCACCGCGACGATTCACGCCTCGGCGACCCCTTCCACCATCACCGGCCCTGAGATGTTACTTCGTGGGTTCATTCACTTCAATGTGGAGTTCGGAGCGACGCTGCAAATCTCCTCGCAGATCACCACCGATGACGGTCCGACCTCGGCAGTGATCAAAGAGGGCCCTGGGACCATGATCCTGACCCACGGCAATAACACCAACCCCTCCGCCACAACCGTCAGCGCGGGCCGGCTCAATGTCAATGGCGGGCTGACTGGCGGCGGCACGGTGACCGTGGCTGCGACAGGCAACCTCGGCGGTTCCAATGGCTCCATCAGCGGTGCGGTGCCTCTGGATAGCGGCGGTGCCGCCATCTTCGCGCTCTCCGGCACCTACAACACGGGGAACGACCATCTGGCCCTTGGAAACAATCTGACGCTGAACGACAACGTCGTGAAGATCGAGGGACCCGCAACCCTCGACCAGTCGGCGGACTATGAGTTGATGAGCTATACCGGCGACATCACGGGCAGCTTCAACCCCGCGCCCACCTGGGTGGGAACGCCACCGTCCAACGCCGCCTTGTTCAGCGTGGTGACGGATGCCGTCAACAAGAAGATCCTGCTGCATTCCTCGGTCACCACCCTGACCTACGAGGCCTGGGCGGCCACTCACGGCATTTCCGGCGAACCCGCCGGTGGCGATTTCGAGGGCGACGGCATGACCAACTTCCAGGAATACGCCTTCGGTCTCACTCCCACCAGCGGCACCTCGGTCAACCCGATCAGCGTGCCGCTCAATGCGGCCACCGGCAAATTCAGCTATACCCGAACTGCCAACACCGGACTCAGCTACACGGTGTGGACTTCGACGGACCTGCAGACTTGGGACGGCCCGGCCGCCGTCTCCGAGAGTGTCGGGGCCCCTGTCGGCGGCGTTGAGACGGTGCAAGTCACGCTCAGCGGTTACACGCCACCGCCCGGCGGCAAGCTCTTCGTGCGCGTGCAAGCGCAGTGAGGCGGAAGAGCAGAGATAGAGGATCGTGGATCGTGGATAGAAGATCGAAGAAGATCCTCCACGATCCACTATCCACTATCCACGAAAGATTGCCGGAGTGAATGGGTTTCTTCCGGATGAAAGCGGGGTCGCCGCCGATGGAGCGGCGGCCCTGTAGTGTTAGATGGTGGAACCCGTTCAAATGGCTCAACCTATGAAAGATGAATCCGTTGCCAGCGGTAAGCGTTAATCCATCGACAAGAAATCGTGATGCATTCCTCAATCCACATCAAGAACATGAAGAAACCATGCCGCCGTTTAACGAATCGTTCTGTCACGCATCCGGCACTGGCTGCCGCAGCGGCGCTCGCACTGTTAGGTTTGACCATGGCCGCCGAACCGGCGGCGCCAGGTCAGGCGTCCCCGGCCACCGCGACGGGCGATGCGATCGGGCAAAAAATGCAACAAGCGATGATCTGGTCGCCTTCGGCCCCGGCGGGGCAGCAGGCCTATGTCGCGTTCCGCAAGACTATTAATTTGGGTGATGTCCCGAAGGCCGCCACGCTGCATCTCTTTGCGGATTCGCGTTACATGCTGTGGGTCAACGGGTGTTATGTGTTGCGCGGCCCGTGCCGGTTCCACCCGAAACGGCCCGAATACGATTCCGTCAACATCGCCGCCCATCTGCGCAAGGGGTCCAACACCATCGCCGTCCTCGGCCACAACTACTTCGGGGCGGTCAACGGCAGGATCATGAGCCACGCGCCAGGCTTCGCCGCGTTGCTGGAGGTGCCCGGCAGCGAGGCGATGGTCACGGACGCCACCTGGCGCTGCAACGCCCGCACGCGCTATCAACCGTCGCCCGGGGCATGGAGTTCCATCCCCGACATCATCGACGCCCGCAGCAACGATGGCGAGTGGATGGGCGCGGATTTCGACGATGAAGCCTGGGAAAAAGCGCTTGCCGTGGATGGCAAACAATGGGGCCCCATGGGCCCGCGCCAAATCCCCCTGCCCGCGGAAACCGAACTCAAAAACCTGAAACTGCTACCGTCTAACAAGCCCCTCGCGGAACAACTGCCGGTGGAACTCAAGGGCGGCAGCGAAATCCTGATAGACCTGGGCCGCATGGCGATGTCCTACGCGGATGTCGACCTCGATGCCGACGCGGGCAGCGTGCTCCACATCGCCTATGCGCTTCGCTATGTGAATGGCGCACCCGCGGAGGGCTATGGCGGCGGGGCCACCTACACCGCCCGCGGCGGCCGGCAGAGCTTCGTGATGGGCGATGTGTGGGGTGCCAGCTATGTGACGGTTCGATGCGAGTCCGGCCGTGTCACCCTGCACGGATTGAAGATGATAGACCGCCGGTATCCCTTCACCCGCGTCGGCACCTTCAAAAGCAACGACGAGATATTCAACCAGTTGTGGGAGAACTCGATCAATACCATCGAGGTCGCCACCGACGATGCCTATGGTGTCGATGCGCGCGAGCGCGGTGAGTGGCTGCAGGATCCCGCGCAACCGAATTACCTGCCGACCCGCGTCGCGCTGGCCGGGCCGGACGCGAAAGGCAAGCCGGTGTACTCCGACTCGCGCCTGCTCAGGAACCTGCTGCGCCGCGCGACGTATTCCCAGCGCCCCGACGGGCAGGTCATGGCGTGTTTTCCCACCGACCGCAACGGCGACTGCCACGACATCATCGAGGACTATTCCCTCCAGTGGGTGGAAGCACTGCGCGTCTATTTCGAGGCGACGGGCGACAAGGAGTTTGTCCGGCAAATGTGGCCGACGCTGACCCGTCTGGTGAAATGGTTCACGGACCACCGCTCCCCTAACGGACTGGTCATGGCCCGCGAATACACGTCGTTCGACAACCCGCTTGCCTATATCACCTGCGAGGGCGCCACGCTCAACGCGTTCTTCTATCAAGCGCTGCGGGACGCGGCCAGCCTGGGCATGGCCATCGGCGAGAAACCCCAGGCGGAGGACTACGGAAAACAGGCAGCCGAACTCGCCGCAGCCTATAACAAGCATCTGTGGAATGCCACCGAGGCGGCCTACAATTCCGCCATCTATCAGGGGAAGAACCTCGGGCCGACCGCCCACGCGCAGTTGCTCGCGCTCGACCGCGGCATCGTGCCCGCAGACCGCGTTGGGAGCGTGCGCAAGTGGTTCCTGGCCAACTACAAGAACCCGGGCGGTTTCCACTGCGGATCAAACCCGGAGTTCGAGAGCATGGTGGCCAACAAGGCCGGGATCAACATGCCGCTCACCTATTACTGGATCTTCCTGGAGTTCTACCGGATGAACACGCCGCAGATGGACCAGACGGTGCTTGACGAAATCCGCCGCCGCTGGACCGCCATGGTCAACGAACGCAAGGACACGGGCACGGTCACGGAAATGTTCCTCGATGTGCTGGGCGGCTGCGAGTCGTGCCACAACTATGGCGCGGTGCCCGCGTATTTCCTCAGCTCGTATGTGTTGGGCGTGCGCCTCGACGGGCCGGTGTGGCGCAATTCGATCCTGATAGAACCACGGCTGGGCGATCTGCAATCCGCGGAGGGTGTGGTGAGCACCGAATTCGGTCCCGTGAAGGTCGAGTGGAAGATGACCGATGGGTCGCTCGGGTTCGGGTGCACGGTCCCGGACGAAGCCACCGCCAACGTCCGGCTGCCGCGCCTTGCCGACACATCCACACTCACCATCGATGGCAAGGCCATGCCCGACGCGAAACCCGACGGGCGCTTCATCACGGTCACCCTGCCCGCAGGCAGCCACACCGGACAAGTCTCCAGATAACCATATCAAACAAAACCACAACTCCGATGAAAACGATGAAAACGAGAACGCGCGGCATCAACCAACCAATGCCAGTTTGTCTGATGAAACTGTTGCCGGTGGTATCCCTGTTGATAGGCGCCGCGGCGCCCGCCGCGGACACCCCCGCGCCGGCGTGGCAGCCGGTCCCTAACACCCTGCTGTCGAAGTTCGCCAAGGACGTCGATCCCAAGGCCCCGCTGCCGGAATATCCGCGCCCGCAGATGGAACGCAAGGACTGGATGAACCTCAACGGGCTGTGGGAGTACGCGTTGCTCCCGGTGGAAATCCAGAAGTTCGAACCGCAGGGGCGGATCCTGGTCCCCTACCCCGTCGAGGCGCCGCTCTCAGGTGTTAGAAAACAGGTGGGTCCCAAGGACAACATCTGGTACAAGCGCGCTTTTGAGGTTCCAAAGGACTGGAACGGCCGGCAGATTCTGCTGCACTTCGGCGCGGTGGACTGGCGGGCGGAGGTGTCCGTCAACGGCCAGGCCGTCGGCAAGCATGAGGGTGGCTACGCGCCGTTTGTGATAGATATCACCGGTGCCCTGAAAAATGACAAGCCACAGGAACTGCTGGTCAAGGTTTGGGACCCCACGGCCTCCAGCGTGAAAAACGACGCGGGGATTCCACAGACCCAGCCCCACGGCAAGCAGGTCATCAAGGAACTCAATCAGTTCGGCGGCATCTCCTATACCTGCACCTCGGGCATCTGGCAGACGGTGTGGCTCGAGCCGGTTCCCAAATCCCATATCACCGGCATCAACGCCGTTGCGGATCTCAAGGACAAGACGCTTGCCTTCACCATCCAGGCAGAGGGCGACAAGTCCGCTCAAGCCACCATCGAGTGCAAGGACCTCGACGCCAAGGCCACCGGCAAGGTCGGCGAACCCATCGTGATGAAGGTGCCCAAAGCCGAACTCTGGTCGCCCGACTCGCCCAAGCTCTATCAGGTCACCGTCAGCCTCGCCCAAGCGGACAGCGTGAGGAGCTATTTCGCCCTGCGCAAAATCTCGATCGGCAAGGACGAGAAGGGCATCACGCGCATGCTGCTCAACGACAAGTTCGTGTTCCAGCACGGCCCGCTCGACCAGGGGTTTTGGCCGGACGGGATCCACACCGCCGCCACCGACGCCGCCCTCAAATATGATATCGAGGCGCTCAAGTCGATGGGCTTCAACATGATTCGCAAGCACGTCAAGGTGGAGCCCGCGCGCTTCTATTATCACTGCGACCAACTCGGCATGCTCGTCTGGCAGGATATGCCTAACAGGGAAGGCGGGATCTTCGAAAACGAACAGTCAAGGGCGAACTTCGAGCGTGAATGGCGGGAAATCATCGCGAATTTCCGGTTCTTCCCGTGTATTGTCATGTGGGTGCCGTTCAACGAAGGATGGGGGCAGTTCGACACCGAGCGCGTCGCGGCGCTCACCAAACAACTCGACCCGACGCGCCTGGTGGACAATGCCAGCGGCTGGGACGACAAGAATTGCGGTGATGTCGTGGACATGCACAACTACCCGGGTCCGGGCATGCATCCGCCATCCGACAAACGCGCCAGCGTGCTGGGTGAATACGGCGGCATCGGATGCTACATCAAAGACCACTCATGGAATGACGGTGGGCAAGTGTGGTGCTATGCCAAGGTGAACAGCGGTGATGAGCTGTTTGGAAAATATGAGGAACTCAACAAAGCGTTGGTTCCGCTCATCGCCCAGGGACTGTCCGCCGCCGTTTACACCCAAACCGCGGACATCGAGGGCGAAATCAACGGCTTCATGTCCTACGACCGCGCGGTGATCAAGATGCCGGCTGACAAAATGAAAAAATCCAACGAGGCGTTGCGGCGCTGAATGTCACATTCCCGCAGCAAGCGGACACATATCTAGCAATAAGCACTTGACTCGCAAAGATAATGAATCAAATGAAATCCCTGTTTCCCGGTATCCTCGGGCTGTTGGCATTGTGCAGCACCCGGACCGGTGGTGCCGAGCCCTTGAAGATTGATTTGACGCGTGCGCTCGCGCCCGCCGCGGATGCTCCCTATGGTCCTGGAACGACGAAGAACCCGCGTGGTCAGGAACTCGTGACCGACAACCGTTCATTGATTCTCGATGGCAAACCATGGTTGCCGGTGCTGGGGGAGATTTGCTTCTCGCGTTACCCGCGCGAGGAATGGCGCGATGCCTTGTTGAAGATGAAATCCGGGGGACTCGACTCGGTTTCGACCACCGTGTTCTGGACGTTTCACGAGGAAGAGCGGGGCAAGTTTGATTGGAGCGGCAGAAGATCCCTGCGCGATTTCATCAAACTGTGCAAGGAGTTGGATCTGAAAATGATTGTGCGCATCCAACCGGTGCATGGCGGAGAGGTTCGCAACCAGGGGACTCCGGACTGGGTGGAGGGTTCCGGGACCGGGTTGCGCACGGCGGATCCGGCATATATCAAATTGCTGGAACCGTTCTGGCGTGAGACCGCCAAACAGATGGAGGGCTTGCTGTGGAAGGACGGCGGCCCGGTGATCGGCATTCAGGTTTCAAATGAAAGCGACCACCCGCCCTTGCTGATCAAGCTCAAGGAGTTGGCCCGTTCCTACGGCATCGATGTTCCATTCTACTTCATGACAGGCTGGCAGGGATGGCAAGGCGGGATGCCCAAGGAGGGCTTCATCCCGGTCTTCGGCGAGTACAGCGATGGCTATTGGGGCGGCACCAAGGAGAATTACCGCGGCTGCTACTTCTTCGGCAACTTCCGCGGCTCCAACGTGCTCAACGACCAGTTGCAAAACACGCAACCGGCAGACATGGAAGCGTGTGCCAAATTCCCCTTTGTGTGCCTGGAAGTCGGGTGCGGCATGTTGTCGAGTTATGCCAAACGCCCGCGCATCGACTTTGCCGATTGTGACTCGATCGCCGTGGTCAAGCTCGGCAACGGCAGCAACCTGCAGGGCTATTGCCTCTATCAGGGAGGCGACAACCCCGACGGCAACAAGACCTATGTCAACCTGGAAGGCCCGGGTCCGTTCAACCAGGTGCCGGTCAAGGATTATGACTTTCAAGCGCCGCTTGGCACCTGCGGACAAGTCCGCGACCATTATCACTTCCATCGGAAACTCAATTTCCTCCTGCACGAATTCGGACCACAACTGGCACGCATGCCCGCTTATTTTCCGGAAAAGATGCCCGCCAACAACCAGGACTATTCGACCTTGCGCTGGAACATGCGTTCGGATGGCAATTCCGGTTTTCTCTTTCTCTGCAACCAACAGCCGTATTTCACCGAGAAGAAGGACGTGCAGTTCCAGGTGCAGACCAAGGCGGGCCCGGTCCTGTTTCCCAGCCAGCCTATCAACATCCCCGTCGGCATCAACGCCATCTGGCCGGTGAACCTGGATTGCGACGGTGTTATGTTAGATCATGCCACGGCCCAGGCCATGACGGTGGTGCGCGACCAGGGCGAGGCATGGTATTTCCTTGCGGCGCACGAAGGCTTTCCTGTTGAGATGTCCTTTGCCTGCGATGACGCCAAGGTCCAGGCGGCATCCGGCGTAAAGATCGCCGCCGCCGGGCATGTCGTGGTGCGCAAGATCACCCCGGGATCCGCCGCCGCTGTTAGCGTGACCAAGCCGGATGGACGCAAGGTCCATTTTGTCGTGCTTGCACCGGCCCAAACCCGGCAATTCTATCGGGTCAGGTATGCCGGACAGGACCGCGCCCTGCTGACTGCCGCCACGGTGCTGGAGGACGGCGCATTGCGCATGCAGGCCGCCACCGCCGAAAATCTCGCGTTCGCCTTCTTTCCCGCGCCGCCATCGGTGAAGCTGGGAGATCTATCTTTGAAAGGCACTGCCGAGGGGATATTCACGCGCTTCGTGCCACGGGATGTCAAGGTGCCGGAACTGCCGAAGATCGCCGTCACCTTGGAAAAAGCCGCGGACCTCAAAGCACCTAACACCTACGGCCCCGGCGAAGAGGCGTGGAAGGACGCGGCGATTTACAAACTGGATATTCCATCAAGCGCGGCGAAGTGCCGCCTCATTCTGGACATCCACTACAAGGGGGATGTCGCGCGTGTCTATGCGGGCGGCAAATTGTTCGCCGATAACTTTTCCAATGGCGACCCGTTATCCATCGCCTTGTGGCGCATCCCGGTTGCCGAGTGGCCGACGGTCCAACTGAAAGTGCTGCCCGCCAAGCCCGCCGCCGCCACCATGGAAGATCCAACGGTTAGCGCCACCGATCAGATCGAAGTGAAAATCCATCCATGACCTTTACAAAACAGACCATGAGATCCTTGCTAACAGTCATGGCTTTGGGAATCGGCATTGCCGGATCCGGAGTGGCGCGCGCCGCCGACGAGGACAACACGCGCACCTTCAAGGCGGACAAGCGCTACCTCGTGTTGCCATGCGCGCGGGGGGTCCACGGTCAGAACAAGGTGTCCATCGACATGGATGGCAAGCCTTACCTGGCAGTCGCCAACACGCTGATTACCGCCACCGAGCCGGACCACTGGCGATTTATTGACCTGAAGCTGATGCAGGGCAAGATGCTGTCGGTGAAGATCGAAGGCCCGGGTGCGGCGGCGATGGACTTGGTGAAGGTGAGCGACACCATCCCGGGCCAGTACCCGCTTTACCAGGAGCCGGGCCGGCCGAAAGTCCATTTCTCGCCTCCGCGCGGCTCGTTGAACGATCCCTGCGGCATGATCTACTTTGAGGGCCAGTGGCATCTCTACTACGCCGCCAAGCGATTTTTCAACAACGATTGCGGAAATCCTAACAGCATGTGGGCCCACGCAACGAGCACCGACCTGCTGCACTGGGAGGAGCAGCCGCTGTTCCTGGCGGCGGTGGAAGGCCAATATTCCTTTTGGACCGAGACGGGTGTCCTCGAGGATCAGATTGAGTGCCCCAACCTGTTCCAACTGCCGGTGGACGGCAACGAGGACAACATGCGATGGGTGATCCTCGGCTCACAGAACGCCTATCAGACAGGGAAATTCGACGGCAAGGTTTTCGTCCCCGACGACAAGTCCAACACCAAGATCCGCTCGCAGTTCGGGCAGTTCAGCTCCTCGCAAGTGTTTGCCAACGCGCCGGGCGGGCGGATCGTGCAGGTCGGCTGGGCCCACTGCTGCTGGGAAGACACGGAGTTTACTCAAATGGCGGCTTTCCCTCTGGAACTGTGCCTGCGCACCACGCCGGAGGGGGTGCGGATGTATCAGGACTTCATCCCCGAGCTGGGCAAGTTGCGCAAGCCGGGCAGCACGCAAAAGGACGTCGTGGTCAAGGCTGACAGCCCGGTCACGGCGGGCGACATCTCGCAACCGGCGGAGATCCTTGTTGAGTTCGAGCCCGGCAACGCCTCTCAAGTCACCTTCACCGGCGCACAGCTCGACATCAACTGGAACGCCCAAAGCCAGGAACTCAAGGTCAAGGAATTCACCCCGTGGGAATATCCTGCTGGCAACTGGTGGACGACCGGCTATTGGCCGGATAAAACGGTTCTGAAGGCGAGTCCTATCAAAGGCCGCATCACGCTGCACATCCTGCTGGATGTCGCGTCGACGGAGGTCGTCACCAACGGCGGGGAGAATTACGTCGTCCAAGGCCGCGACTATCAGAAACTCGGGGAGAAATCCCCCATGGAGATCCGCAACGAAGGCGGCGACGTGAAAATCACCCGCTTGGAAATCTATCCGCTCAAGTCGATACACTAAACAGGAGAATGTCTGATGCGTTACAATAGCGACAACCCACCATGAAGAACACGATCCATCCACACCTGACAAATCCGATGATCCAACCCCGCCCGGTGCTCACCTCGTCCGCAGCCGCCGCTTTGTTATGGCTGACCTGCGCCTACGCACCCGCCCTGAACCTGCCGCAAATTTTTGCTGACAACATGGTGTTGCAGCAGGGCCGGCCCGTGCCGGTGTGGGGCGGCGCCGACAAGGGCGAGGAGGTCACCGTTAGTATTGCCGGCCAGAGCGCCACCGCCAAAACCGGCGACGACGGTCGCTGGAAAGTGGTGCTCAAGGAACTCAAGCCTGCCGCTGATCCGTTAGAGATGGCGGTCACCGGCTCATCCGGCAATTCCATCACCCTGAAGAACATCCTGGTCGGCGAGGTCTGGTTGTGCTTCGGCCAGTCCAACATGAGATTGGGAGTGAACGGATGCAATGACGCCAAGGAGGAGGTGGCTGCGGCCAACTATCCGAAGATCCGGCTGCTTTCCGTGAACGAAGGCTCCTGGTCACCATGCACTCCGCAGCGCGTCGCCGCAGGCGGCTGGGCCGGATATTCCTCCGTGGCCTACTTCTTCGGCCGCCATTTGCACCAAGAGCTAAAGGTGCCCGTCGGCCTGATTAATGCGGATGGAGCGCCAATCGAATTGTGGATCAGTCGACAGGCCATCGAAGCGAACCCCGCACTGAAACCGCTGATCAAGGGAGAACCGCCGCGCTTTTATGACGGCGTCATTGCGCCGCTGATCCCTTATGCCATTCGCGGCGTCGCTTGGTATCAAGGCGAAGCCGACGTGGTGCATGCCTATCAGTATCGCACGCTGCTGCCGGCAATGATCGCCAACTGGCGTGCCGACTGGGGCCAGGGCGACTTCCCGTTCGGCATCGTGCAATTGGCCCCGTACCGATACAGCAACCTGGATCCGCTCAATTGCGCCGAACTATGGGAATCCCAACTGCTCACGGCCAAGAGCGTGCCCAACACCGGCCTGATCGTCACCATGGACATCGGCAATGTGAGGGACATCCATCCCTTGAACAAGCAGGACGTGGGCAAACGGCTGGCCCTCTGGGCGATGGCCAAAGTCTATGGGAAAGACCTCGTCTATTCCGGACCGATCTACAAGTCGATGGCCGTCGAGGCTAACAAGATCCGCCTCCAGTTCGACCACACGGGCGGCGGACTGACCGCCTCCGGTGGCAAGCCACTCGTGGAGTTCACCACCGCCGGGACCGACCAGAAGTTCGTGCCCGCCACAGCCGCCATCGACGGCGCGTCAATCGTCGTCCAATGCGACCAGGTGGCGCAGCCGGTGGCCGTCCGTTATGCGTGGCACGATGACGCGCAGCCGAATCTAACCAACAAGGAGGGTCTGCCCGCCTCCCCGTTCCGCACCGACACCTGGAAGTGCGTGACGGAATAGTCACGAAAAACCACCATGAAAAACACGATCCATCCCAACCTGACAAATCCTATGATCCAAGCCCGCACGATACTCACCTCGTCCGCAGCCGCCGCATTGTTATGGCTGACCTGCGTTTCCGCACCTGCCCTGAACCTGCCGCAAATTTTTTCTGACAACATGGTGTTGCAGCAGGGCCTGCCCGTGCCGGTGTGGGGCGGCGCCGACAAGGGCGAGGATGTCACCGTGACCCTCGCCGGCCAGAGCGCCACCACCAAAACCGGCGACGACGGCCGCTGGAAGGTGGTGCTCAAGGAACTCAAGCCCGCTGATGATCCGTTAGATATGGCGGTCACCGGCTCGTCCGGCAAATCCATCACCCTGAAGAACATCCTGGTCGGCGAGGTCTGGGTGTGCTCCGGCCAGTCATATAGGTATAACGGCATGATCGCGCCGCTGATCCCATACGCCATCCGCGGCGCCATCTGGTATCAAGGCGAAGCCGACGTGCCGCGTGCCTATCAGTATCGCACGTTGCTGCCGGCGATGATCGCCAACTGGCGTGCCGACTGGGGCCAGGGCGACTTCCCATTCGGCATCGTGCAATTGGCACCGTACCGCTACGGCGACCAGAATCCGGTCAATTGCGCCGAACTGTGGGAAGCCCAGTCATTGACCGTCAAGAACGTGCCTAACACAGGCCTGGCCGGCACGATGGATATCGGCAATCTGAAAGACATCCATCCCTTGAACAAGCAGTACGTGGGCAAACGGCTGGCACTCTGGGCGCTGGCCAAAGCCTATGGAAAAACCCTCGTCTATTCCGGCCCGATCTACAAGTCGATGACCGTCGAAACTAACAAGATCCGCCTGCAATTCGACCACCCGGGCGGCGGATTGACCGCCTCTAACGGAAAGCCGCTCGTGGAGTTCACCATCGCCGGGGCCGACCAGAAGTTCGTGCCCGCCACGGCCGCCATCGACGGCGCGTCGGTCGTCGTCCAATGCGACCAGGTGGCGCAGCCGATGGCCGTCCGTTATGCGTGGCACGATGACGCGCAGCCGAATCTAACCAACAAGGAGGGCCTACCCGCCTCCCCGTTCCGCACCGACACCTGGAAGGGCGCGACGGAAAAATAGCAAGAGCCACTCAACCCCGTCACTCATCATTCACATGAAATACCATATAAGTCTGATCACGGTATCCCTTTCGGTCCTGCTCACGGGTGCGGCCTGGACCGCGGAACGCGAGGTCATCAAAGCCCGGCAGGATGGCAAAGCCGTCCCGGAAAATGTCATGAAGGAAATTCATGAGAAGCTCAAGACGCCCTACAAGTATGGCGTGGTCATCAAGGGCGAAGGCGGCAAACTCGCCGATTGCCCGAACGTGTTCCGGCACAACGGCAAATGGTATATGATGTATGTCTCCAACCCGGGACAAGGCTACGAAACGTATCTGGCTGTCAGCGACGACCTGCTCAAATGGACCCCGCTGGGAAAGAATCTAACATTTACCAAATCCGGTTGGGACGCCTGGCAGGCCGACACCAGCATCGCCCTCTATGACCCTGCATGGGGCGGCTCCTATGAATTGCAGCAATACGACGGCAAGTACTGGCTGTCCTACATCGGCGGCGCCCTGCAAGGCTATGAACCCGACCCGCTCGCCATCGGCATGGCCTGGTCCAACGAGCCTGCCGCCGCCAAGGAATGGACCCGGATCGCGGAGAACCCGGTGCTCACCAGGGATCAGCCGGATATCCGGCCGTTCGAAAACACCACGCTCTATAAAAGCACGATCATCTGGGATAAGCAGGAAACCCTCGGCTATCCGTTTGTCATGTATTACAACGGCAAGCGTGCGGATGGATCCGAACGCATCGGCATGGCGGTCTCCAAAAACATGACCCGCTGGTCCCGCTACGGCACGGAACCCGTCATCGACAACGGCAGCGGCAACTCCGGCGATCCCCAGATCACGCGCATCGGCGAGGTGTGGGTGATGATCTACTACGGCGCATTCTGGAAACCCAAGGCGTTCGATACCTTCGCTTGCTCGTATGACATGGTGACCTGGACCAAATGGACCGGCCCGCACCTGGTCGAACCCTCCGTGCCCTTTGACAACGAATTCGCCCACAAACCATGGGTGGTCTTTCACAACGGCGTGGTCTATCACTTCTACTGCGCCTCCGGTGACCAGGGCCGCGTCATCGCCGTGGCCACTTCCAAGGAGCTGAAACAATAACATCACCATGAAAACCACAAATATATTTAGTCAGAAATGGCTCGTCATGGCCTCGTTGTTGCTGCTCGCCGTGCCGGGGCGGGCGGCCGACGCGGCCCCGACACCGCCCGCCAAGCCGGTGCGCGTCGCGTGCTGCGGCGACAGCATCACTTGCGGTGCCGGCACTGCGGTGCCGGAACGCGATGCCTATCCAAAACAACTGGCCGCACTGCTGGGCGCCGCTTGGGAAGTCCAGTCCTTCGGTGTCAGCGGCACCACGGTGTTCAACATCACCGGCAACCCGTGGGCCGGGCATCCCGAACGGGATGCGGCCCTCGCCTCGAAGCCGGATGTGGTGATCATCGCGCTGGGCACCAACGACTGCAATCCCGAGAAGTGGAAAAACAAGGATCAATACCTGAAAGACTACCGCGCCTTGATCCAGATGTTCCGCAATCTGGAGAGCAAGCCGAAGATCTATGTGGCGACGCCCGTGCCCTTTGGTCCCGCGCAAAACGATCACCTTCCCGGCCTGAAGGAGCAGATCGTTCTGATAGGACAACTGGCCGCGGAGGAAGAATTGACGGTTATCGACATGAATGCCGCCATGAAAGGACGGGAAGACCTGATCCCCGACAGCGTCCACCCCAACACGACAGGTGCCGGAATCATGGCGCGGACCGCCTTCAGGGCTCTAACAGGACGGGAGGCGCCAAGCCCCGCCGCCATGGCCGTCCCCGCAGGATTCGTGCTGATCCCAGCCGGCGAGTTCAAGATGGGCGATGCGTTGGATGGAATCCCCGGGGCTCCGGTGCACCCGGTCACGCTGAGCGCGTTTTACATCGCGAAATCCCTTGTGACCCAGGCCGAGTGGAACGAGGTGGCAACCTGGGCGGTGACCCATGGCTATCAGGACCTCGCGGTCAAAGAGGGCAAGGCGACCGACCACCCGGTGCACACGGTGAGTTGGTATGACGCGGTCAAGTGGTGCAATGCGCGCAGTGAGAAGGAGGGCTTGACTCCCTGTTACACGGTGAATGGCGCGGTGATGAAAACCGGAGCCGCCGAACCTGCGGTGAACTGGGCCACCACCGGTTACCGCTTGCCCACGGAAGCGGAGTGGGAAAAGGCGGCACGCGGTGGCTTGAGCGGCAAACGCTTTCCATGGGGCGACACCATCAGCCACAGCCAGGCGAATTTCACCAATGATGGAGGCGAAGCCTATGCGACTGGAGCAACCGGCCCGCATCCACTCTGGGGCAAGAACGACGATAAGAACTGCCCGCACACGTCGCCGGTGGGAAGTTTCCCGGCCAACGGTTATGGACTGTTAGATATGGCGGGCAATGTGTGGCAGCGGTGCTGGGATTGGTACAGTTGGGAGCCGGGACCGCCGACCGACCCGCGTGGCGTGGCCACGGGCACGATCCGCACGCTCCGGGGCGGCAGTTGGCGCGTCGGCGCCGAGTCCTGCCGTGTCGCGTTCCGCAATAGCGGTGACCCGGCCTACGCCAGCCGCTACGTCGGCTTCCGCGTGGTCCGCAGCGACTGCCAGAACTAAGATAGATTCAAACATGATATCCAACTCTCCAATCACATTGAAAAACAATCTAACATACTCATCGCGGATGCTCGGTTCGCTGCTCGCGGCCCTATCCACTTGCGCTGCGGAACCTGCCGCCTCCCCCGACGCCGTTTTCAAGTCAGCCGTCGCAGTCTGGCACCTGGGGGACGCCCAGGATGCGGCAGGCAAGAGCGGGCCGCTTGTGATCGAGGGTGGCGTGAAGCTGGGCGTGGAACTCGCTGGTGCCGAGCGTGAGGCGTCGGTGCTCCGCGGCGGCGACGGCCGCGTGGCCGAGTTCGGCGGCGGTTACCTCCGCGCCGGGTTGCAAACCGAGCCTCCTCTAGCAGTTCGCGGCAAGGACATGACCCTGTGTGTCCGGATGCGCGATCCTGCGGGATCCTGGGCGGTGCCGCTGTTCAGCAAGGAAGCCCCGGCCGATGATTTATCTAACATTATCTTCGGCGGTGGCGGATCGTTGCACTACCTGTGGCGGGCCGTTCCCGAGGGAATTCTGCGGCTGCGCGTCCCTGTGGCGCTGATCAATCCCAAAGCATGGCATGACGTGCTGGTGCGGTTTCGCGGCGCTAATTTGGAACTGTTTGTGGACGGCGTGCTGGTGGACGAAGAGTGGCCACATGGCGAACTTTTCGAGTTCTGTGCCCCGTTCTTGATCGGCGCGGGTTATGAGAGCGGCAAGCTGAAGGCCGGGTTTCACGGGCAGATCGACCATGTGGCCTTGTGGGACCGTTCGCTCAAGGATGATGAAATCGCCACGTTGGCCGGCGACGCGAAGGAAGTCGCCCGGCGCGAACTGGAAATCAACGGGCCAGTGCAGACCTCGCCCCAATACTGGAAGCCGCGCGGCTACAACACCACGGCGGGCGACACGATGCCCTTCTTCCATGACGGCACTTTCCGCCTGTTCTACCTGGGCGGCCGGCGCAACCACAGCAGCAAGTGGGGGCAGGGAGGCCACCAGTTCGCGCAAATCTCTAGCAAAGATCTCATCCATTGGGAAGAGCAGCCGCTGACCGTGCCCATTACCGAGCAATGGGAACCCTCGATGGGCACCTGCGATTGCGCCTGGTATGACGGCGTTTACTATATGTATTGGAATGATAGCGGCAATCGCAACCAATACCCTGACAACCCGCGGAAGGATCACACAATCCGTTGCGCGACCAGCACGGACGGGGTCCATTTCAAGAAAGACTTCAAGCCGCTGTTCTATGGCGATGGCGGCACGGTGTTTCGCGACCCGAAGACGGGCTTGTTCCATTTCGTGCAAGTGGACCAAGGCCAGATGGTCTCCAAAGACCTGCAACACTGGGAACCGGTTCCGGGCGAAACCAAGAACGTCTTCCCGACCAAGAATCCAAGCAGCGCCGGATGCTCCCGACTGTTCGAGTGGAACGGCTGGTTTTATTGGACTGACTCCGGGGACAACGACATCTGGAAATCGCGCGACGCGCTGGGGCCTTGGGAAGAGATGCACCGGGATATTCACGACGGCATGTTTGTTCCCAAGGTGGCCGAGTTTACCGGCAACCGGCGGATCAACGTGGGCTTCGTCTTTGACAAGCCCGATCTCTGGGGCGGTCACCTGGTGCTTCATGAGCTGGTCCAATACCCGGACGGTTCGCTGGGGTCGAAGTTCGTGCCCGAGTTGATTCCGGCCAGTGGTGAACCGCAGCGGCTTACGTTTGCGGCCCTCAGTCCGCAGGTCACCGGCGATCCCAACAAGATCACGATTAAGGCGGACAAAGGGTTTGCGGCAGCGGCCTTGGACGGCACGGCCCGCAATGTCCGCATCACGTTGCGCGTTGTCCCGCAGCCCGGCGCTCAATCCTTCGGGCTCTGCCTGCGCGGAAAGGGCGAATACGAGAGCGGCTGTGAACTGCGCTTCGAACCCGCCCGGCAGCGGGCGCAATACGGGGTCCCGCAGAATCACGGCCCGGCCAATGACTCGGCCGCGCTCTCCGCCGACCCGCCCATCGGCGATTTTGTCATCCCGAACGTCCAGCGGTTAGACCAGCCGTTTACGCTGGACATCATCGTCAAGGGGGACCTTGTCGACACGTGCATTGACGGGCGCAAGACCATGATCACCCGCCGCCTTCCGGAACCGGACGGCAACCGGCTGTTCTTCTTCGCCCGCGACGGAGAAGTGACGTTTGAATCCATCACCGTCCGCCCGCTGCTAGAACCGAAGTAAGGTCAGGGAACCCTGCTCACAACTCCTCAGAACCGATCCAAGCGAAAGCTCACGACACCCGGTAAGGAGAAAGGCCCCACATACATGGTATCCAAACCGGATTATAGAACCTTATACAACAACAGTCCATGAAATCCATCACCCGCTTATTCTATCTATCCGCCGTTCTATCGGCTGGCACTGGCCTGGCACAAGCCGCAACCGTGAATGACCCGCGTTGCGAGCGCCTCAAGGATCCGCTGGGCATCGACATGCCGCAGCCGGTTCTCGGGTGGACCGTCGAGTCCGGCAAGCGCGGTGATGTGCAGACCGCCTATCAGATATTGGTGGCGTCCACGCCGGCGTTGCTCGCCGCCGGCAAGGGCGACCTGTGGGACAGCGGCAAGGTCGCCTCGGAGGTGTCGGCGCAGGTGGAATATGCCGGGAAAGCGCTGTCATCGCGGGCAAGGTGTTATTGGAAAGCGCGCGTCTGGGATCGCGCCGGCAAGCCGTCGGACTGGAGCCCGCCGGCGTCATGGACCATGGGTCTGCTAGATGAAAAGGACTGGCAAGGCACGTGGATCGGCGCGCGGCCGGGAACGCCCTCGGGCAAACGCGTGCCCTTGCGCGACGGGAACCTGCCTCCGGCGCAACCCGGTCCCATTGACCCCGCCGACGCTCCCGCCGTCCTGCTGCGGCGCGAGGTGGACCTCCCGAAGCGGGTTGTCTGCGCGACGGTTTCCTTCTGCGGGCTGGGATACGGCGAACTTTTCATCAACGGTCAGCGGGTGGGTGACCGCCGGCTGGACCCGGCTTTTACCGATTACATGCGGCGCGTGTTGTATTCCACATACGACGTGACCGATCTGGTTAGGTCGGGCAAAAACGCCTTGGGCGTGATGCTGGGCAATGGATTTTACTGCGCGCAGACACCCGATTGCTTCCAGTTGGATAAGGCGCCGTGGCGCACCCCGCCGCGGATGCGCTTTAATCTGTTAGTCGGGTTTGCCGATGGCACCACCACGACCGTCGTGTCGGACGGGCAGTGGAAACAATCGACCGCCGAGATTGTCTATAACTGTGTGCGTGGCGGCGAGACGATCGACGCCCGCAAGAACCCCGGCAAGTGGTTGGAGGCGGGTTACGACGACAGCGCGTGGAAGCCGGCGCTCGAAGTCACGGCACCACTCGGCAAGCTTGCCGCCGAGGCGATTCCGCCGATTCGCATCACCGATGAGTACAAGGCGCTGAAAATCACCGAGCCCAAGCCGGGAGTCTATGTGGTGGATTTCGGACGCAACCTGCCCGGATGGGTGCGCTGGACCACGTCCGGCAAGGCGGGCCAGACCGTCACTTTGGATTTCAATGAGTTCCTGCGTGAGGATGGCACCGTGGACACCCAGGCTCAGACCAGCCACACCTATGGCCGCTATCAGCATCAGGAGTGCATTCTATCGGGTGCGCCTAACGAGGTGTTCGAGCCGCGCTTCACCTATCATGCGTTCCGCTTCGTCGAGTTTCACGGGCTCGAGAAGGCACCCGCACTGGAAGACGTGGTGGCCGTCCGCCTGCACACGCAGGTTCCGTGGACCAGCTCGTTCGAAACCTCTGAGCCGCAGCTCAACCTTCTCCACAACGCCTCACGGCGGACCCTGGAGGATTGCACCTGGGGCGGACCCACCGCAGAGCCGGTGCGCGAAAAGGTGATCTGGCTGGGTGACAACGTTTTCGAAATGGATGCCTATTTCTATCTGTTTGATTGCAGCCTGCTCTATCGGAAACAGACATACGACCTGATGGACGCCCAGGAACCCAACGGGCATTTCGGACCGGTGGTTCCTAACGGAGGCTGGGGGGAACAGGGCGATGGCCCGGTAAGCAGCCTGCACTTCTGCGACAGTCCCTGGTGGAGCATGGCCCTGGCACTCGGTGTGAACCGCCTGGGCACCGATTATGGCGACCGCAGGACCAGCCGGATCTCCTACGATGCCTGCCGCCGTTACACCGACTGGCAAACCGGCACCCTCGAGAACGGCCTCATGAACTGGGGATTGTGGGACTGGAACTCACGGCGGGGAAGCATCGAGACCAAGGGCGATTACACCTCGAACGTCGGTTATTACTATCAGGCGATGCTGGTGGCCGCCCAGGCCGACGCGCTGGGCAAAAAGGAGGATGCCGCAAAGTACCGGGCAGCGGCGGAAGCCGTCAAATCGGCATTCACCCGGAAATTTTACGACGCCGCCAACGCACGTTACGCCCCGGGCTCGCAAACCGCGCAGAGTTTGCCGCTCACCCATGACATGGTGCCGGCCGCCGATCGCAAGCGCGTGCTCAACACTTTGCTAGAGACCGTGAAGGGATCGGGCAACAAGCTGACGGCGGGCTTTGTCGGCACCATGCCGACCTTGTACATGCTCAACGATGCGGGCTACGGCGACCTGGTCTATGAGATGATCCAGGACGGATGGTTCCCCATGCTGAACAACGGTGACGCCACCACTTTGGGTGAGTCGCCGTATGCGGAATGCATCTCACGTGTCACGGGCTCCGGTCACCACCAGTTCAGCGCCTGCGTCGCCGGATGGATGTACCGCTGCGTCGCCGGCATCCGCCCGGACCTAACGGGCCCTGGCTATCAGAAACCTATCATCAGGCCGACCCTCCTCGGCAAGCTGGACTGGGTCAAGGCGCATTATGACAGCGTCTATGGCCGCATCGAGAGCAACTGGAAGCGCGAGGGCGATCAAGTGACGATGGAGATCACGATCCCGGCCAACACCACCGCGACGGTGTATGTGCCGGCCAAGGACGCGGCCGGTGTGACCGAAGGCGGCAAGCCCGCAGCCCAGGCTGAAGGCGTCAAGTTCCTCCGTATGGAAGATGGCGCTGCGGTGTACGAGGCGGGAGCAGGAAAATACAAGTTTGTTTCAACAAGATAGAGGAATACACATCCTGAAGACTCATTGTCACAGCAATCCATCCACCTCCATGACTCAGTCCGTGAGACATCCAAACAACAGTTGGAGACTCAAATAATCGAAACACTGCTTGCGATGCTCGACCCGTCGGCTCGCGGTCGACGCGTGTCTGCCCGCACTGGCAAGACGAACACCCCGGGACGGCGGGACACCGCGCCCGTTAGACCCAACCACCCCGGCAGGGGTGGCGGACATTGGCCCGGGGTCGAGGCCGCTTCGCGGCTGAACACCCCCGGGATGAAGATCCAAAAGTATTTCCGCACCCCTGCCGGGCATGCGCGTCAACTTAAGGGTGCAGATGATTGAAAATTCCTTGTTGGATAGGAAACATACGAATTTTTTTTGCGGATGACCCAGATCACTGTGCTCAACAAATGAAGCGCTCAACGGCACATCCCCTCTGAGTCGCGGAGCGACTGGGTGAGGGTAGCCGTGGGTTTTAACCCACGGACTGCGACATCCATCATGCAACCGGCGTCGCGGAGTGACGCTTGAAACCGGGCATGACCCGGAGACGCCCAGCCGCATCAAGCGTCGCGCCGCGACGCAATCCATCTATCATCTGCCTGACCGTGGGTTGAAACCCACGGCTACCATCAAGGATCGCTCCGCGACCGGGGCGAAGACCGCCGCGTTCCAGGCATCACATGAGCAATCCCTTAAGTTGACGCGCATGCCCTGCCGGGGTCGGTTTCATGTAGGATCGTATCCTCCCCCGCAAATGATCATCCTGGCCCCCAAATCGTCGGTTTGGGGGTCTCTTTGTGCTTGTCCCCCGCACCCATTCCTTGAGTAATGATGCTACGAAAGCCTATGAAAGCCATCGCCTGCTTATTCCATATCTCCGCTGTCCGCATGTCCGGGAGCAACTCATTCCTTGCCGGTGCCGCTGCGACGCTCGCCCTGTGGTGTGCCGGTGGCGGCGTTGCCTTCGCCGCTGACGAGCCGCCGTTTCCCATCGACCGCGCTCCCGCGCCCTTGTTCGACGATCCCATCTGGCACGGTGCGACCGATCCAAGCGCCCTGTGGAACCCGCTCGCCAGGGAATTCACGATCTACTACACGCAGCTTCGGGCGACGCTGAAGAACCCCAATGGCGTCGAGTGGGCTCACGGCACCGCGATCGGCATCGCCACCTCGAAGGACGGCGTGAAGTGGAAGTGCGAGGGCATCTGCACCGGCGACGAAGGCCTGGGCACGCCGATCGAAAGCAAACTCACTTGGTGGGCCCCATCGGTCATCTTCCACGAAGGCACGTTGCACATGTTCGTCTCCCGCGTCGATGGCATCTACTCCGGCTTTGGCGGCAAACGGAATATCCTGCACTTCACCAGCAGCGACGGCCGGAAGTGGAAGTACCAAATGACCCTGCCGCTCTCATCGGAGAATTGTATCGACCCTTGCATCTACCAGATTGGTGCGATGTGGTATGTATGCTATAAGGATGAGGTCAACGGTCATTTCACGCACGTCGCCGAGAGCACCGACCTGAGGACTTGGAAAGTCCGCGGCAAGGTGGTTTCCGACGTGCCCCACGAGGGCCCGCTGGTCTGGCGTTGGAAAGGCGCCTACTGGATGATCGTCGACGCCGGGGCACGGCTGCGGATTTTTCGCTCCGTTAGCGGAATCGACGCTTGGGAGTACCACACGACGATCCTGCAGGCCCCCGGCAAGCGGCCGAAGGACGGCGTGCCAGGCTACCACGCCGGCATGCTCGTACAAGGCGAGCGGGCGTTCGTCTTCTACTCCGTGCATTACAATCGCGACAACGAGACGGCCATCCAAGTAGCGGAGTTGGAGATGGACGCCGCGGGGATGATTGTTTGTGATCGGGATCGATACGCGAACAAGGCGGAAGCACTGCCGGAAGGCGCCACGATCACGAACTCGCTCGGCATGAAGCTCGTGTTGATCCCGGCGGGCGAATTCCAGATGGGCAGCGGCGAATCGGCCGTGGATTTGGCAAAGGCATACGATCCCGAAGGAAAGTCGATCCAGCCGGACTACTTTGCCAACGAGCAGCCGCAGCATCGTGTGCGCATCACCCGGCCGTTCTATCTGGGACAGAACCCGGTGACGCTGGGCGAGTTTCTAACATTCCACAAGGACACGAACTATCAGATGGAGGCGGAGCGGGATGGTGGCAAGGGTGACTTTGGAAAACTGGAAAACGGGCAGCTCGGCTATTCGGCCGCATTCCGCCCGTGGGCGCCTGGCGGCAAGATGCCGACGAGCGAGGATCCGGTGGTCTGGGTTTCGTGGAATGATGCGGCGGCGTTTTGCGAGTGGCTGGGCAAGAAGGAGGGCAAGACATACCGGTTGCCCACGGAGGCCCAGTGGGAGTACGCATGCCGCGCCGGCAGCACGACACGGTACTACTTTGGCGACCGGGTGAGTGAATTGGCCGATTACGCATGGTACTCACCGGTGCGCACGGATGACAACTGGGGCACACATCCTGTCGGCGGCAAGAAGCCTAACACCTGGGGTTTGTATGACATGTGCGGGAACGCCTGGCAGTGGTGCGCGGATTGGTATGGCAAGGACTACTATGCGAACCCGCCACCCGACGATCCAAAGGGACCGGACACCGGCACCGAACGCGTGATGCGCGGCGGCGGCTGGAGCGGCGACGCCAGGCACTGCCGCTCGGCGAACCGCTTCGCGGTCGTCCCGTCCGGCCGGCACAGCAACATCGGCTTCCGTGTCGCTCTAACGGCGGATAATTAACCAAAGAGATCCATGAAACGCACACTGATCATTCTAACATTAGCAATATACTGCACAGCGTCCGGAGTGGCGAGCGCCGCCGAAAACGACAACACGCGCACCTTTACCGCCGACAAGCGATACCTGTTGTTTCCGTGTGCGCGAGGGTTCGGCGGCCAGGACAAGGTGTTCATCCATGTGGACGGCAAGCCCTACATGTCGCATCATTCCTTCGGTCGAGGTCTGCACCAGCAGCAGGGATTACATCATCAAGGGCCGCAATTACCTCAAACTGGGGGAGAAGTCACCCATGGAGATACGTGCCGAGGGAGATGACGTGAAATTCAGCCGCTTGGAGGTCTATCCGCTCAAGTCCATTCACTGAAAGGTATCCCATGAAACACCACCTTCGATCATTCACATTATCACTGGTTATTCTCGGCTTGGGCTTGTGCGCAACACGATCGGTAGTGCGTGCCGGGCCTCACGCACCCATATCCCTTCATCCCGACAACCCGCACTATCTGCTCTGGCGCGGCAAGCCGACGGTGTTAATCACCTCCGGCGAACACTACGGGACTGTGATGAACGCCCCGTTTGACTATATCGCGTATCTGGACGAGTTGCAGTCCGTCGGACTGAACAAGACCCGCGTTTTCAGCGGCGTGTATTGCGAAGCCCCAGGCGATTTCGGCATCAAGGACGACAAGAACATTCTCGCTCCGGATCGCGGAAATCTCCTCTGTCCCTATGCCCGCAGCGATACGCCGGGCTACGCCAACGGCGGAAACAAGTTCGATTTGACCAAATGGGATGAAGCCTACTTCAAGCGACTCAAGGACTTCGTCGCTCAGGCCGGCAAGCGCGGCATCGTTGCCGAGTTCACTTTCTTCTGCCCCTATTACTTCGACTCGCAATGGAATCTGTCGCCCTGCAACGTTCAAAACAACGTCAATGGCAACGACATCGCGGCGGTGCCGCCTAACGAAATATACACCCTGCTGCACCCCAAGATGCTCGTGGTGCAGCAGGCCCTTGTCCAAAAAGTTGTGATGGAGTTCAAGGATGCGGACAACCTCTATTATGAAATTCTCAACGAGGGCTATTTGAACCGCACATCCCCGGACCGCTCTCTCGCCAACCCCGATGATCCGTATGGACAACTCCTGTGGCAGCACAAGATCGCCGGGACGCTCGTCGATGCCGAAAAGGATTTCGCAAACAAGCACCTGATCGCCCAGTGCAACTGGCCCACCTTTTCCGCCGGGGGCTACGGCACTCCCGGCACAGGGTGGAAGATTGACAAACCCCATCCCGCCGTATCGATTTTCAATTTTCACAATGTTCCAACACCGGAGGTGGTGGGGGCGAATTATGCGCTCAACAAGGTGATCGCCCAGGACGAGACGTGCCCAACCGGGAAAACGATGGTTTTCGACTATCGACGCTGGGCATGGCCGTTCCTCTTGGCGGGCGGGGCGATCTACGACAATCTGGACTACTCCTTTACCGTCGCGCAACCCAAGGGCGAAACCAAATTCTGGAGATGGGAAGCGGGGGAAGCAAGAGACGGGCATCTGGATGGGGCCAGCACGGTCATACGGCAACAACTTCGAATCCTCAAGGACTTCATCGAAAGCTTCGATTTCATCCACATGAAACCAGACCATGCAGTCGTCATGAACGGTGTGCCAGACGGCGGTGCCGCATATGTTCTGGCAAAGAGCGGTGAGGCATATGCCATCTACCTCCACGGCGGCAAGCAGGCGACTTTGGTGCTCGATGTTCCCGCAGGCCGTTATCGGGCCGAGTGGGTCAACACGCTCGACGGAAAGACAAACAAGTCCGGGGAGGTCACCCACGGTGGTGGTGCTCTAACGCTCGGAAGCCCCGAATACAAGGAGGACGTGGCGCTGCGGGTGATCCGGGCGCAATAGTTGATAGATAGTGGAACACCCGCAAACATGAAAGCACCAATGACTCTGAAATCGAAACTGAAATATCCATGCATGATTGTCAGGGGCACGATCCCTCCCCTTGGCAACACATTTCTGTTAGCCATTGCGGCAGCCGCACTTCCACTCAACCCCTATCCGGCGGAAGAGGCGAAACCCGCCAGTGCTCCGGTTTCCGCCGCGGACGTTCGTGCCGCGCGGCGGGTGCGCGAGCAGTTCCTTGCCGACCCGTATCGTCCGGGTTACCACTTCTGCGTGCCGGATGATGTGGCGGAACAAGGTGCCTTTGATCCCAATGGCGCTTTCTATCACAACGGCCGCTACCACTTGATGTATCTCTACAATCGAAACGGCGGAATCTTCGGCCCGCCGTTCGGTCCAAGTATGGTGCAGCCCAGTCCCGATGCGGGCTGCGCCTGGGGCCATGTCTCCAGCCAGGACTTGGTGCACTGGCGACACCATCCCGACGCCATCGGCCCCGGTCAAGGTGATGAGGGCTGCTTCAGTGGCGGCGCTTTTGTGGACGATGATGGCACCGCCTATACGAATGCGAAGGAACTGTGCTTCGATGCCACCCGGAGCGGCGTGGAAGGCCGGAAGGTGGTCGAGCACCTCCCGTTGGAGTTGAAGCCGGGCGAGCCGCTGAAACTGCGGGTCTTCGTGGACAAGTCGGTGGTGGAAATCTACGCCAACGACCGCCAGGCCATCTGCCGGATGGTGTATCCCTCGCGTCCGAACAGTCTCGGCGTTGCCTTGTTTGCCAACGGCGGCCAGGCCAAGTTCAACAGCGTGAAAGCCTGGGAAATGGCTCCGTCAAACCCATACTGAGCGGGATATATACAATAGCTATTAGGTTAGATCAAACCATGAAACACCCCATCCAAACATTTCTGTTAGCCATCGCGGCAGCCATATTTCCACTCAGCCCGTGTCCGGCGCAAGAAGCGCAACCCGCCGCACCCGCGCCGCAGGGTTTTGAATGCCCGAAGATCGACAAGCCGTTTGTCCATCTGCCGGTCAAGTACGGCGTGCCTACGGTTAAACTGTTAGTCAAGGTTGACGGCGTGGTGCAGCATGCCATCAGCGTCAAACTCGCCCACGACAAACCGGACTGGATCGGCACGTTCACCGTGGACCAGTGGATGGGAAAACATCTCACGATTGTGCCGGAGAACCCATCGACCCCGGCAGGGTGGCTTCAGCACGTCAAGCTGTCAGACCAACTCTCGGATGAGGAGGCGGACATCTACGGCGAAAAGCATCGTCCGCAGTTTCACTTCACCGCGCGGCGCGGCTGGATCAGCGACGTGAACGGCACGTTCTATCTGAACGGCACGTATCATCTCATGTTCCAGCACAAGCCCTGGCAGACGGAGGAGCCGAGCAATGACGATGTGGTTTGGGGACATGCAGTCAGCACCGATCTGGTTCATTGGAAGGAACTCGGTTCCTCCGCACGCATCAGCAAGCTGGGCAATCCCTTCTCCGGCAGCGCGGTGGTGGACTGGTATAACACATCCGGACTCGTCAAGGCACCTATCAAAGACCAGGACGGACGCCTGAAGAATCCCGCCACACTCCTTTTCTATTCAATCTCCGTCCCGGTCCCTCTCCTCACTTTAGCGTCCACCTACTCGCTGGACTCCGGCAACACCTGGACCGAATATCCCGGCAATCCGGTGATTGTGAAATATAAAGATGGCAACCGCGACCCCAAGGTGTTCTGGTATGATGACCCGGCAACTCCGGCTAACAGCCATTGGGTATGTCTCATCTTTTCAGGCCCGGAGGAAAACTACGGGTTTTTCACTTCCAAGGATTTGATCCACTGGGAACTTGCGAGCGAAATCATCAGTGCCGGCTGCAACGAGTGTCCCGACATGCTGTATCTTCCGCTCGATGGCGACAAGAATCAGATGAAGTGGGTCTTCTGGGCCGGCAACAGCCGCTACTCCATCGGCTCGTTCGACGGCAAGATTTTCCACAAGGAAAGCGGCCCCCATAAAGCGGCGCACGGCGGTGACCCGCGCTTTGGCGCAAATGAATATGCCGCGCAAACGTTTGCGAACATCCCGGCCGAGGACGGGCGATGCCTGCAAATGACCTGGATGATCTGGGCAGGTTTTCCCACGCCCACGCCCTTTCAGCAGAATCTGACCATTTTGCGCGATCTCTCGCTACGAACCACCCCCGACGGACCCCGTTTGTTTATCGAACCCTCCAGGGAAATCGAAAAGCTCCGCACCGGCGTTGCCGCACACATGACCGGCTTGCTCGACGGCACGGATATTCTTCTCAAGGAACAAGAACCCAACGGTGAACTGGTTGACCTGCTAGCGGAATTCACTATCAACAAGGACGCCATGGCGGGTGAAGGCGCGAACCGCTTCGGGATCGAAGTCAACGGACAGCGAATCGTGTGCGATCTCGACAAGCAGGAAATGGATGCGGGCGAGGTGCTGCGCGCCTGGGGGGATCTCAAAACGCGCGCTCTAACACCTCTGGGCATCGTGAATGGCAAAGTCAAACTGCGGGTCATCGTGGACCGCATGTCGGTTGAAGTTTTTGCCAACGACGGCGCGGTGCAGATTGCCCGGTGCTTTCTCCCGCCGGATAGTCCACAGTATGCGATCAAGATATTCGGCAAGAAAGGCCTCGCCGATGTCGTATTGAAGGCCTGGCAGCTCCAGTCCATTTGGAAGAAATATCAATAAATCAACAGTCCATGAAATCCATCACCCGCTTATTCTATCTATCCGCCGTTCTGTCGGCTGGCACAAGCCACGCACAAACCGCGACCGTGAATGACCCGCGTTGCGAGCGCCTTAAAGATCCGCTGGGCATCGACATGCCGCAGCCGGCCCTGGGCTGGACCGTAGAGTCCGGCAAGCGCGGCGATGTCCAGACCGCCTATCAGGTTCTGGTGGCGTCCACGCCGGCGTTGCTCGCCGCCGACAAGGGCGACCTGTGGGACAGCGGCAAAGTCGCCTCGGATACGTCGGCGCAGGTGGAATATGCCGGCAAAAGATTGTCATCGCGGACGCGCTGTTATTGGAAAGCGCGCGTCTGGGATCGCGCCGGCAAGCCGTCGGACTGGAGTCCGCCGGCCTTGTGGACCATGGGTTTGTTAGATGAACAGGACTGGCAGGGCTCGTGGATCGGCGCACGGCCCGGATCCCCCTCGGGCAAACGGGTGCCCATGCGCGACGGGAATTTGCCTCCGGCGCAACCCGGGCCGATTGACCCCGCCGACGCTCCGGCCGTTCTGCTGCGGCGCGAGGTGGACCTCCCGAAGCGGGTTGTCCGCGCGACGGTATCCTTCTGCGGGCTGGGATACGGCGAACTTCATATCAACGGCAAGCGGGTGGGCGACCGCAGGCTTGACCCGGCCTTCACCGATTACATGCGGCGCGTGTTGTACTCCACTTATGACGTGACCGATTTGGTTAGGTCGGGCAAAAACGCGTTGGGGGTGATGCTGGGCAACGGTTGGTACTGTCTGCAGACGCCCGACCTGTTCCAGTTGGAGAAGGCGCCGTGGCGCACCCCGCCGCGGATGCGCTTCAACCTGTTAGTCGGGTTTGACGACGGCACCACCATGACCGTGGTGTCGGACGACCAGTGGAAACAAGCGACCGGCGAGATCGTCTATAACTGTGTGCGCGGCGGTGAGACGATCGACGCCCGCAAGAACCCCGGCAAGTGGTTGGAAGCGGGATACGACGACAGCGCGTGGAAGCCGGCGCTCGAAGTGGCCGCGCCACTCGGCAAGCTTGTCGCCGAGGCGATCCCGCCGATTCGCATCACCGATGAGTACAAGGCACAGAAGATCACCGAGTCCAAGCCGGGAGTGTTCGTCGTTGACTTTGGCGGCAACGTGGCCGGCTGGGTGCGCTGGAAAACCTCCGGCAAGGCGGGCCAGATCGTGACGATGGACTTCAATGAGAAACTGCGTGGCGACGGCACCGTGGACACGGACTTCCAGAGAACCCACACCTTCGGGCGCTTCCAGCACCAGGAGTGCATTCTATCAGGTGCGCCCAACGAGGTGTTCGAGCCGCGCTTCACCTATCATGCGTTCCGCTATGTCGAGTTTCACGGGCTGGACAAGGCACCTAACATAAATGACCTGGTGGCATTCCGCCTGCACACGCAGATGCCACGCGTGAGTTCGTTCGAGTGCTCGGATTCCCAGTTGAACCTGCTGCACAATGCCTCACGGCGGACCTTGGAGGATTGCACGTGGGGCGGTCCGACCGCCGAGCCCCATCGCGAAAAGGTGATCTGGCTGGGTGACAACGTTTTCGAAATGGATGCCTACTTCTATCTGTTTGATTGCAGCCTGCTCTATCGGAAACAGACATACGACCTGATGGACGCCCAGGAACCCAACGGGCATTTCGGACCGGTCGTCCCTAACGGCGGCTGGGGGGAACAGGGCGATGGCCCGGTGAGCGGCCTGCACTTCTGCGACAGCCCCTGGTGGAGCATTTCCCTGGCACTCGGCGTGAACCGCCTGGGCACCGACTATGGCGACCGCAGGACTGGCCGGATCTCGTACGACGCCTGCCGTCGCTACACCGACTACCTGACCACCACCGCGCAGGACGGTGTCCTCAACTGGGGCTTGTGGGATTGGTATCCACGACCGGGAAGTGTCGAGACCAAGGGCGATTACACCTCGAACGTCGGTTATTACTATCAGGCGATGCTGATGGCCGCCCAGGCCGAAGCGCTTGGCAAAAAGGAGGAGGCCGCGAAGTACACGGCTCTGGCGGAATCGGTCAAGACGGCATTCACCCGGAAATTTTATGACGCCGCCGCGGGACGCTATAACCCCGGGTCGCAAACCGCCCAAAGCCTGCCGCTCACCCACGACATGGTGCCGCCCGCCGATCGCAAGCGGGTGATGGAAAGCCTGGTTCAGTCCGTGAAGGGATCGGGCAATAAGCTGACGGCGGGCTTTGTCGGCACGATGCCGACCTTTTATATGCTCAGCGATGCGGGCTACGGCGACCTGGTATATGAAATGATCAAGGATGGCTGGTTCAACATGCTGGGCAACGGTGAGGCCAGCACCCTGCCGGAGTCACCCTACACCAGCCTCGGTGGATATGGCTCCGGCCACCACCAGTTCAGCGCCTGCGTCGCCGGATGGATGTATCGCAGCCTGGCCGGCATCCGCCCCGACCTGTCAGGGCCGGGCTACAAGAAACCGATCATCAGGCCGACCCTCCTTTCTAACATGACATGGGTCAGGGCGCATTATGACAGCGTCTATGGCCGGATCGCGAGCCACTGGAAGCGCGAGGGCGACAAGGTGACGATGGAGATCACCATTCCACCTAACACCACGGCGACGGTGTATGTGCCGGCCAAGGATGCGGCTGGCGTGACCGAGGGCGGCAAACCCGCGGCCCATGCTGAAGGCGTCAGGTTCCTGCGCATGGAAGACGGCGCGGCCGTGTACGAGATCGGGGCCGGCCACTATCAATTCTCCTCCACCGCCAATGCCATGGTGCCGCAGGCCGCTGTGCTTCCAACTCCTGCCGGCCAGACCGGCCAGACCGGCCCGGCCGCCGGTGATTTCTCCGACACGCTGAAGACGCCCGCGGCATCGTGGAAAGCCGTCACCGGACACTGGACGAGCGACACGGGCGAACTCGTGGCTCACGGTTCGGGCATGTTCTGCGCGACTGACAAGTGGTGGTGCAACGCGACCTTTTCATATCGATGCCGGATTTCCGGCAATGGCGGCGACGCGTAAAACTGGGCCGGGTTCCAGTTCCGAAAAACCAATCCACAAGACAGCCATGACCAAAGCGGATAGAATGATGAATGTATGATGATACGAAAGTCCATGAAATTCATCACCCGCTTGTTTTATCTATCCGCAGTTCTATCGAATGGCACAGGACTGTCGCAGGCCGCAACCGTCACTAACCCGCGCTGCGAGTATCTCAAGGATCCGCTGGGAATCGACGTGGAAAAGCCCCGCCTGGGTTGGGTGATCGAAGATGGCGGTCAGGGCACAGAAGTCAGAGGTCAGAAACAAAGTGCCTATCAGGTATTGGTGGCGTCCACGGCGGAGTTGCTCGCCGCCGACAAGGGCGATCTGTGGGACAGGGGCAAGGTCGCGTCCGACCAGTCGATCCACATCGAGTACGCCGGGAAACCGTTAACCTCGCAGATGCATTGTTACTGGAAGGTCCGCGTGTGGGACAAGGAGGGCAAGCCGTCCGCCTGGAGCCCGCCGGCCCGGTGGTCGATGGGCCTGCTGAAACCCGAGGACTGGAAAGCAACCTGGATCGGCAAGGATGTACCGGATGTATCGGAGTCGAACTCCGAGCACCGCCGCCTCGCCGCCCGCATGCTCCGCCGCGAGTTCGCGGTTGATAGGAAAGTCACCCGCGCAACGGCCAATCTCTGTGGGTTGGGTTATTCCGAGTTATATCTCAATGGCCGGAAGGTGGACAATCGTGTCATGGACCCGACTCACTCCCGATATGACAAACGGGCCATGTATGTGACCTTCGATGTGACGGAATACCTGCGCAGCGGGCGGAATGCCGTGGGAGTCATTCTGGGCAACGGCCGGTTTTTCGCGCCGCGGGCGGCGGTTCCGGCACCGACCCCGACATTCGGCTTTCCGAAGCTCTTGTTCCAGATGCGCCTTGAATATGCCGACGGGAGTTCGGAACTCGTCGTCAGCAACGAAAACTGGAAGATGACCCACCAGGGGCCGATCCGCGCTAACAACGAGTTCGACGGCGAGGAATATGATGCCCGCATGGAGCAGCCCGGCTGGGACAAGGATGGGTTCGACGATACCAAGTGGCAACCCGTGCAACTTGCTGCCGCTCCGGGTGGATCACTCATCGCCCAAATGCTGGAACCGATGCGCGTGATCGAGACACTCAAGCCGGTGGCGCTTGCCAATCCCAAACCGGGCATCTATGTGGCCGACTTCGGGCAGAATCTCTATGGTTCTGTTAGAGTCAGGGTGAAAGGACCGAAGGGCACGCGGGTTGTGATCCGAACCACCTTTGACCGGCATCCGGACGGGATGGTGGATATGGGACCCAACCGCAGCGCCCTTTCCACAGACATCTATACCCTCAAGGGCGAAGGTGTGGAATCGTGGGCTCCGCGTTTCCGCGGGCAGGGAACGCGATTTGCGGAAATCTCAGGGTGGCCTGGCGTGCCGACCACTGACGATCTGGAACTGCAGGTCGTTCATAGCGACCTGGAAAAGGCCGGCGATTTCTCCTGCTCCAACGAACTGGTTAACAAGATTTACGCCAACATGCTGCGCACCGTGCGCATGCAGGAACGCGGTGTCCCGATGGATCCGGACCGCGACGAACGCCAGGCCTGGCTGGGCGTGTCCGATAAGACTTCGGAAACCGAGGGCTACATGTTGAATGTGGCGGCCTTCTACAGCAGCTTTCTGGGCGAGTGCCGCATCGATCAGCGCGAGGACGGGTGCATGTCGGACGCGGGTTCGTACTGGACCTGGTCGCAATCCGGAGACCCCGGTTCGCCGACTGTGGTCACCTCAACACCCTGGTCCTGCTATCTCATGTATGGCGATCGGCGTATCGTCGCCGATAACTATCCCATGATGAAACGCTGGGTGGAATTCCTGGAGAAGCGGCTCGATCCGGACTTCATCTATCGAAAAGGGTGCTTTGGCGACTGGGTGGACGCCTACAGCATGGACGCGAAGACCTCTGACCACGGTGCTACTTCGCGCGAGTTGGTCTGGACAGCCTACGTTTACTACAACTGCCGGCTTGTGGAGCGAATCGCGGACCTCCTGGGGCAGCCCGGGGATGCGGCTCATTTCCGCGCCACGGCGGAGAAAGTCGGGGCGGCGTTCAACAAAACGTTCTTCGACCCGCAGAGCGGTACCTATGCGAGCAAAACGCAGACCTCATATATTCTGCCGTTGGCGTTCGGGTTGGTGCCGCCCGGGCAGCGTCAGGCCGTGGTTAACAACCTCGTGAAGGACATCCTCGTCGAACACACAGGCCACTTGAGCGTGGGTTGTGTGGGGATCAAGTGGCTGATGCAGACTCTAACAAACATCGGGCGGCCGGACGTAGCCTACACCATTCTCACCCAGACCACGCGACCGGGTTGGGGTTATATGGTTGGCAAGGGCGGCACATCCATCTGGGAACGCTGGGACCGCGACACCCGCGACCCCGGCATGAATGGACAAAGCCAGACGATTCTTGCGGGTTATCTGGGGGCTTGGATGTATCAAACCCTCGCAGGCATCAACTACGATTCCATGCAACCCGGCTTCAAACACATCATCTTGCGCCCGCGGCCGGTGGGAGACCTGACCTTCGTCCGCGCATCCCACAAGTGCCTCTACGGCCTGATCCGCAGCGAGTGGAAGATCGAGGGCGGCCATTTCCGCTGGGACGTGGTCATTCCACCTAACACCACCGCGACGGTGCATGTGCCGGCCAAGGAGGCGGCCGGCGTGACCGAGGGCGGCAAACCCGCGGCGCAGGCCGAAGGCATCAAGTTCCTCCGCATGGAAGACGGCGCCGCAGTGTACGAGGCCGGGGCCGGGCGGTATTCGTTCCTATCAAAACAATAGAGCTGTGACCATCCTTCGACCGAACGCTATGCAAATACGAGCCCGTATGTCCAGGATCCTCCCATTCCTTGCCGGTGCCGCCGCAGTGCTCGCCCTGTGGGGTGCCGATGGCAGCGCTGCCTTCGCCGCTGACGAGCCGCCGTTTCCCATCGACCGCGCAGCCGCGCCCTTGTTTGACGATCCCGTCTGGCACGGTGCGGCCGATCCGAGCGTCCTGTGGAACCCGCTCGCCAGGGAATTCACGATTTACTACACGCAGCGCCGCGCGACGCTGCAAAACTCTAACGGAGTTGACTGGGTCCATGGTTCGGCCATCGGCATGGCAACCTCGAAGGACGGCGTGCAATGGAAATACGCGGGCATCTGCACCGGCGACGAGGGGCTGGGCACGCCCATGGATCAAAAGTGTTCGTGGTGGGCGCCGAGCGTCATGTTTAACGACAATCAGTTTCACCTGTTAGTCTCTTGCGTCGATGGCATCTACGCCGATTGGACCGGCAAGCGCACCATCAAGTACTTCATAAGCCAAAACGGCAAGGAATGGAAGTACCGTCAAACACTGCCACTTTCGTCCGACAACTGCATTGACCCGTGCGTCCACAAGATCGGTGACCAATGGTTTGTCTGGTACAAGGATGAGGGCCATGAGTCCAAAACCTATGCCGCGACAAGTCCCGACTTGCAGAGCTGGAAGGTGCGCGGGCCGGTGATCACCGATGTGCCGCACGAGGCTCCCTTGGTTTGGCGCTGGCAGAAGGCCTACTGGTTGATCGTCGATGCCTGGGACAAGGGGTTGCGGATCTATCGTTCGGACGACGGAATTGCCGGCTGGCAATACAACAGCACGATCCTGATAGAGCCGGGAAAACGACCCAAGGATGCGGGCCGGGGCGGCCATCCCGGCATCCTGCTGCAAGGGAACCGGGTGTTCGTTTTCTATCAAGTGGTGTACGCGCATGACCGGGAAACGGTCCTGCAAGTGGCGGAACTGGAGCTGGACGCCGCAGGCAAGGCGGTCTGCGACCGGGACCGCCATGCGGCCAAGGCGCAAGCGCCGCCGGAGGGTGCCACGATCACGAACTCGCTCGGCATGAAACTCGTGCGGATCCCGGCAGGCGAGTTCCAGATGGGCAGCGGTGAGTCGGCCATGGATCTGGATGACGTGTACGGCAAGGACTACTATGCGAACCCGCCTGCGGACGATCCAAAGGGACCGGACACCGGCACCGAACGCGTGATGCGCGGCGGCGGCTGGAGCGGCGACGCCAGACACTGCCGCTCGGCGAACCGCTTCGCGGTCGTCCCGTCGGGTCGGCACAGCAACATCGGCTTCCGCGTCGCTCTAACGGCGGATAATTAACTAGAAAGAACCATGAAACGGACACTGATCATTCTAACATTTGCATTATACTGCACAGCTTCCGGAGTGGCGCGAGCCGCCGACAACGACAACACGCGCACCTTCACCGCCGACAAGCGATACCTGTTGTTTCCGTGTGCGCGAGGGTTCGGCGGCCAGGACAAGGTGTTCATCCATGTGGACGGCAAACCCTACATGTCGCATTATTCCCTCGATCGAGGTCTGCACCAGCGGCGGGGATTACATCATCAAGGGCCGCAATTACCTTAAGCTCGGGGAGAAGTCACCCATGGAAATACATGCCGAGGGAGGCGACGTGAAATTCAGCCGCTTGGAGGTCTATCCACTCAAGTCCATTCACTGACATATAACCATGAAACACCCCATCCACACATTTCTGTTAGCCATCGCGGCAGCCGCATTGCCACTCAGCCGCTGTCCGGCGGCTGAGTCACAACCCGCCAACGCACCTGCGCCGCAGGGCTTTGAGTGCCCGAAGATTGACAAGCCGTTTGTCCATCTGCCCATCAAGTACGGCGCACCGAAGGTGAAGTTGTTAGTCAAGGTCGACGGCGAGTTGCAGCATGCGATCTTCGTCAATCTCGCCCACGACAAGGCGGACTGGAACGGCACGTTCACCGTGGACCACTGGATGGGGAAAAAACTAACCATTGTGCCGGAGAATCCAACGACCCCGACAGGGTGGATTCGCAACATGAAGCTGTCCGACCAACTCTCGGATGAGGAAAGTGTTTACAAGGAAAAGCACCGCCCGCAGTTTCACTTCACCGGGCGGCGCGGCTGGATCAACGACGTGAACGGCACGTTCTATCTGAACGGCACGTATCATCTGATGTTCCAGGCCAAGCCCTGGCAGACGGAGGAGGGTGACCTGGATGATGTGCTCTGGGGGCATGCTGTTAGCAAGGACCTGGTTCATTGGCAGGAACTCGGTTCTTCCGCGCGTCTCGGCAAACTGGGTTCGCCCTTTTCCGGCTCAGCAGTGGTTGACTGGTATAACACATCCGGTCTCGTCAAGGATCCCATCAAAGGCAATGATGGACGCCTGAAAAACCCCGCCGCACTCCTCTTCTATGCCACCTTCACCTCCTCCCCGTCCAATCTGGCCACCGGCTCGTTCACCTACTCACTGGACTCCGGCAAGACCTGGACCGCATATGCGGGCAATCCGGTGATTGTAAAATACAAGGAGGGCAACCGCGACCCCAAGGTGTTCTGGTATGATGACCCGGCAACTCCGTCTAACAGTTATTGGGTGTTTCTCATCTATTCAGGCCAGGATGAAACCTATGGGTTTTTCACTTCCAAGGATCTGATCCACTGGGAACCGGCGGGCGAAATCCTCAATGCCGGCGGCAGCGAATGCCCCGACATGCTGCATCTTCCGCTCGACGGCGACAAGAATCAGATGAAGTGGGTCTTCTGGGCCGGCAACAGCCGCTACTCCATCGGCTCGTTCGACGGCAAGATTTTCCACAAGGAAAGTGGCCCCCATAAAGCGGCGCACGGCGGCGACCCGCGCTTTGGCGCAAATGAATATGCCGCGCAGACGTTTGCGAACATACCCCCCGAAGACGGGCGATGCCTTCAATTCGCCTGGATGATCTGGGCCGGTTTCCCCACGCCCACGCCCTTCCAGCAGAATCTGACCATTTTGCGCGATCTCTCGCTGAGAACCACACCCGACGGGCCGCGCCTGTTCATCGAACCCGCCAAGGAGATCGAAAAACTCCGCACCGGCGTTGCCGCACACATGACCGGCACACTCGACGGCACGGATGTTCTTCTCAAGGAACAAAAAAACCTCGGCGAACTGGTTGACCTGTTAGCAGAATTCACCATTAACAAGAACGCCATGAAAGGCGAAGGCGAGAACCGCTTCGGGATTGAAGTCAACGGACAGCGCATCGTGTGCGACCTCGACAAGCAGGAAATGGATGCGGGCGAGGTGCTGCGCGCCTGGGGGGATCCCAAAACCCGCGCTCTAACACCGCTCGGTATCGTGAATGGTAAAGTCAAACTGCGCGTCCTTGTCGACCGCATGTCCGTTGAAGTCTTCGCCAACGACGGCGCGGTACAGATTGCCCGCTGCTTCCTCCCGCCGGACAACCCGCAATACTCAATCAAGGTGTTCGGCAAGAAATGCCTCGCCGATGTCGAGTTGAAGGCCTGGCAGCTCCAGTCCATCTGGAAGAAATGAGAAGAAACTCGATTCACCGCAATCCAATAGTGCGCAAGAAACTGACCATGAGAAAAACAATAACGACATTGATATTGGCAGGATTAGCAGCAACCGGAGTGCAGAAGACTGCGGCTGCCGCAGGAGCGGACATGCTGATGGCCGACTTCGAGGGCCCCGACTATGGCGCGTGGAAGGTGGAATCATCAAAGACAGGAACATGAATCCATGAGCACAAACCCATTCACTCCATGCGCGGCTCTGGCCGCTGTTCTGGGAACACTGATATCCGCCGGCAGCACCGCGCTCGGTTTGGACGCGGAAGTCCAGTTCAACCGCCAGTGGGCCGAGCAAGCGTTCTCGGAGAAGTCTGACGAGAGCAAGCCCGCGAATAGCCTGGTGATCGTCCACGAGGACGTGGCCGGCGACACCAAGCTGGGGCGGTGCGCGGCGGCGGGTGGGCCGCCTATGAGGCTCGGGGACAAGGTCTATGAACACGGCATCGGGGTCAACTCTTTGAGCGTGCTACGGATAAACGTAGCGAAGCCTGCGAAGAGCTTTTCTTCCGTCATTGGATTGGACCGGAACGTGGACCATACCGCTGGTTCGGTCAGGTTTCACGTGGGCGTTGATGGCAAGGATGTGTTCGCCACCGACGTCATCAGGGCGGGCGCTGCTCCCAAGGCCATCGATGTGCCGCTGAGCGGCGTGAAGTCGTTTGAACTGACCGTGGATGTCGGCGGCGATGATCGCGGCTGGGACCAGGCCGACTGGGCCGATGCGAAGGTCGCATTCCAGGATGGGTCGGAGCTTTGGCTGGACGATATTGCGAGACGGGCGCTGCCGGCCGGTGGCCTGCCATTCTCGTTCGTCTACGGCGGGAAGCATTCATCCGAATTCATCCATGACTGGAAACGTGAGGTGAAGGACGAGATGGTGAGCGACACGACGAGCCGCCGTAATCTCACTCTGACCGACCCAAACACCGGCTTGGAGGTCAAGGCGATCTGCTTGATGTATCTGGACACCGCCGGCATCGATTGGACGGTTTATTTCACGAACAGGGGAAGCAAGGATAGCCCCGTCATCGAACAACTCCGAGCGGTTGACGCCACGGTTGGCATTGGGGCTGCGGCCAGAGTGGTAATCCACCGACTGAACGGTGCTCCATGCGCGACCGAGGATTGGATGCCCTTCGACCAGGCGGTTCCAGCCGGACAGAAAGTGGAGTTCGCGGCTACGAGCGGCAGGTCGTCGAACGTCTCTCCGTGGTTCAACATCGACTGGGGTACGGGTGGGGTCATCACGGCCATCGGTTGGTCCGGCCAATGGACGGCCTCCGTCGAACTCAAAGACGGCAAGCTCCGCACCCAGGCCGGGATGCAGAACCTGCACACGATTCTGCATCCGGGGGAAAGCATCCGCAGCCCGCGCATGATGCAGCTCTACTGGCAGAGCGGGGACCAGTATCGCGCATACAACCTTTTCCGCCGCACCATGCTCGCTCATATCGTGCCGCGGTTAGAAGGCAAGGTCGTGGAGCCGCCGATTGCCCATATGAGCACGTCGTTTTACGAGTTGAACGATTCGAATGAGCAGAACGTGCTCTCGCACTTGGACTCTATCAAGGGCTTGGGGTTCGAGATGTTCTGGCTGGACGCGTATTGGACGGGGCCGAGCGGCTTCCCTAACAGCATGGGAAACTACGGATTCCCCATCGAGCGGGTGGAACCCAGGGACCGCTTTCCGCATGGCATGAAGGCCGTCGGCGACGCGGTGGAGAAGGCGGGACTGAAGTTCCTGATGTGGTTCGAGCCGGAAAGAGTGGCTGGCGGAACCTATATCGCAAAGGAGCATCCGGAGTGGGTCATCGGTGGAGCAGGCGGCGGGCTGTACGATCTCGGCATTCCCGAGGCGCGCAAGTTCATGACCGACTACCTGAACACTGTCATCAAGGAATACAAACTGACCTGCCTGAGAATTGATTACAACATCGACCCGCTGGGGGCCTGGCAATCCATGGACGCTAGAGACCCGAACCGGGTCGGAATGGCCGAGATGCGGTATGTCGAGGGACTCTACCAGATGTGGGACGACCTATTGAAGGGGAACCCGAAGCTCTTCATCGACAACTGCGCGAGCGGTGGCCGGCGGGTGGATCTGGAGGCCGTTTCCCGTGCGCTCGTGCTTTGGAGAAGTGACAATACGTGTGACATGATGGATCACAATCCGAACACCGTCATGTTCGCGGCTCTCAAGAACCAGTTGATGAGCGCGGGTCTGAACCGTTACCTCCCGTTCAGCACCGTCGGGCAGATGGGCGCGACGCCCTATCTGTTCCGAAGCGGCTTCAACTCCGGGATAGCCTTTGGCGAGGACATCCGCGGCAAGAACTACCCACGAGACCTTCTCAAGCAGGGCATCGCCGAAGGCAAGAGAATGCGGAAGTACTATTACGGCAACTTCTACCCGCTCTCGGAGGTCAACGCGAATCCGCGGGATTGGTGCATCACGCAGTATCATCTGCCTGACGAGCAGGATGGCATCGTCATGGCGTTCCGCCGTGACAAGTCGCCGTATGGCAGCTACAACTGCCACCTGCGGGAGATCGATCCGGCGGCAACCTATCAAGTCGTCATGTGTCATACCTACGATCCCGGGACGCCCCTTACGATGAAAGGGTCCGACCTTGAGAGCCTGAACATCGAGATCAACGCACGCCCGGGATCGGTGATTGTGGAGTATAGGCAGTTGAAGTAAGGAGTTCCAACAAGGCACCCGATCTTGAAGCGTGTTTCTACGTGCTAAAAAAAGAACTCGATTCATCGCAATCCAATAGTGCGTAAGAAGCTGACCATGAGAAAAACAATAACGACATTGATTTTGGCAGGATTAGCTGCAGCCGGAGTGCAACGAAACCTACCGGCCACAGTTTCATTTCACGGCCAGGAAGAACTGGCTGAACGACCCCAACGGCTTGGTGTTTTACAAGGGCGAGTACCACCTCTTCTTCCAGCACAATCCCGACGGGCTCAGTTGGGGCAACATGACCTGGGGCCACGCCGTCAGCCCCGATTTGTTCCACTGGGAGCAACTGCCGCACGCCATCCACCCGGACAAGCTGGGCACCATTTTCTCCGGCTCGGCCGTGGTGGACTGGGACAACACGGCGGGCTTCCAAACAGGCGACGAGAAGACCATCGTCTCTATCTACACGTCCGCTGGAGGGACCAACGAAGAGTCGAAAGGCCAGCCTACCACGCAGTCCATCGCCTACAGCAACGACTGCGGCCGGACGTGGCGGAAATACGACCAGAACCCGGTGATCAAGCACATTGGTCGTGTACTCGTCGCCGGACCTGATGAACTGGACGCGGCACACCAACCTCTGCGGGGCGTCCAACGATCCGGAAAATCCGCTTTATAACTACACCATTGCCGCAGGCCGGGGCAAGCTGCTGCGGGCCGGGGGCACGGGGAAGTTTATCGCCCTGTTTCAGGTCGTTGACGCTCATTTCCGGGAGCCTGGGGGGATCCCAAAACCCGCGTGCTCACTCCGCTCGGCATCGTGAATGGCAAAGTCAAACTGCGCGTCATCGTCGACCGCATGTCGGTTGAAGTCGTTGCGAACGACGGCGCGGTGCGGATTGCCCGGTGCTTTCTGCCGCCGGACAACCCGCAGTACTCGATCAAGGTGTTCGGTAAGAAAGGCCTCGCCGATGTCGTATTGAAGGCCTGGCAACTGCAGTCCATTTGGAAGAAGAAGTATGCACCCGGCGTAAACACACAAAACAAATGAAAACCACAATCCACTGTTTGTTAATTGCTTTGGCGATGCTCCCGGCGCTGGCTGCGGAGAAGTCTATCGAGAGCCTGCCGCTGTGGTCCGCCGAAGCCCCCGTGGGCAATGGCCAGACCGAAAAATCAAGCGCCAAAATCACCATCCATCATCCCGAGAAGCCTAACGGCACGGCCCTCGTGATTTGCCCGGGTGGCGGTTATGGCGGGCTGGCGATCGACCCGGAAGGCCACGGCATTGCCAAGTGGCTCAACACCCACGGCATCACGGGGGTGGTGCTGGAATACCGGCTGCCGGCCGGGCGGTCGCAGGTCCCGTTGCTGGATGCCCAGCACGCCATCCGCATCACCCGTGCCAACGCCAAGGCCTGGAGTCTCAGCCCTAACAGAATCGGCATCATCGGGTTTTCGGCCGGCGGACACTTGGCATCCACTGCCGGCACCCATTTTGACGCGGGCGATTCCAAGGCGGGCAATCCCGTTGCCCGGCTCAGTTGCCGACCGGACTTCATGATCCTCGTCTATCCGGTCATCACCATGGGTGCCAAAACCCATGGCGGATCCAAGACCAACCTGCTAGGCCCCGACCCGAAGCCGGAACTCGTGGACCTGTACTCCAACGAGAAACAGGTCACCGACCGCACGCCGCCCGCCTTCCTCGCCCATGCCTTGGATGACGGGGTGGTGGTGCCGGACAACAGCCGCGATTTCCACACCGCCATGCAGGCCCATCACGTGCCCAGCGAATTCCTGGAATTGCCCAGCGGCGGACACGGCCTCAACGGCTATCAGGGGCCCATGTGGGAGGCCTGGCAGACCAAGTCCCTGGCCTGGCTCATGGCCCTGAAATTATCGGAATAAGCGGATTCCGTAAATGCTGGCATCCACCCAAAAGTAACGCATGTCACAGTCCCTCAGCAAGCGGACGCATATCTCGAGTCCTGGAAAAGCCAAAGATGTTGTCGTTAGGTAAAATTCTTCGTCTTGCGTCTTGAAGTCTTCCGTCTTGGGTCTGAGGCGAAGCCTCACTAGCTCCAGATATTTATCGACCGGATTTTGAAGATCTGGTCGATTGGGAAATGCACCCCGAGGCAAAATCACGGAGGCAATTGAGAGAGGCGGTGAAGCGGGCGATGAGATCGCAGCAGGCAATGGACATTTGAGTGACCATAGCACAAGACGTTACTCCTCTCCAGATCTCCTCCCAGTTACAAACGACAGGTCCTGCATTGTTCTCCGAAACACGAGCGTCCCAAGACGGGTGCGCCATTGATCGTGGTGCGCCTCCAGCGACTGCTGAGCGAGATCAAAAACCTGAGCGCGGTCATCTGCTCTCACTATGGCTGGTGTCAAAAACCTTCCGATTTCGACGAACGCCCGTCGATGGGTAATTCCTCCGGCAGCAAGGGTGCATCCGACAGTAGAAGGAACACCAAATCTTAGATGCTCTGGAAAATGACGCACAGCGGCACATAACTCACGTCCTTGAGATTCAAGTACCTTTTCAAGCACGGCGATGGCTTGTTCAACCATTGTTAGCAGCGCAAATGTTAGCACCTGTGAGTGTACGCCAAGAAGTTCATCGACAGAACGTCCGGTCCCCGCTGCGATTTGAAGAAACGTTGCACCGCTCAGCCAAAGCCGCACTGTTGAAAAGAGGCCTTCCCTGAGAGTGCCCAAATCAGTGTCCGGCTCCACGCGGTATGCTTCTCTTACTGTTTGCAGAAGCTCTTGCTGGGTCCACGCCCATTCCAGCACCTGATTTGGGTCTAGACCGAGTTCGTTCACGTTGCTTGAAAACAAGAGATTTGCACGCTGTAGAAGAGCTGGCCGTGGGAATCGTGGAAAGAAGGAAATTTGGTCCAGTGCATGGCTTGTTTTAGGTTCTAGCAGGGGGCATGGCGAGTAAACCCCAAAGGACTTGAGGAAGCAGAATGCCGAAAATGTCCTTTTTGTTCCGGTCCATGGTTAGTCGATTGAGGCCACCCATTCGCCGACCACCACCATTTCCGGGCCTTCGTGGGGTGCGACGGAGATGGGATCGCAGTTCGGGTTCAGGGGGAGGAGTTCGATGCGTTCGTGGTGCCATGCGTCTTCGGAAACGGTCTTGGAGGAGTGGTATTTTTTCACGGTGAAGCGGCCGCCGTTTTCCGGGTCGCCCATGGAGTTGAACTGGACCAGGACGATGCGGCCCTCGCGGGAGCCTTGCGGGCAGGGGCGGAAGAGGTTCCAAGAGCCGTCCTTGATCTTCGGATCCATCGAGTGGCCGCGGACGCGGGCGATGAACATGCCGGGTCTGATCGGAGCCCCAGCGGCCTCGGCCCAGCCGATTTCCTCGGGAGCGGTTTCCGGTCCCCACAGGCCGGCGGCGGCTTCGAGGCTGTAAACGGGGACAAGACGGGTGAATTTGTCCTTGGCGGCGGGGGCCTCGACGAAGCCGGGGATGTCGCGGTTTTCGCGATCCTCGGTGTTGGGGCTGGCGTCCACAACTCGCAAGTGGGAGGCGACGGCGACCGGTTCGACGGCCCAGCCGGTGTCGGACTTGGTGAATGCGACCTGGTAGTTGGTGCCGGGAACGCCAGCGTTCTCGCCGAACCAGCCGCAGAGGAGCGGGAGAATCTGGTTTTCCCCGCTGCCGAGCGGAGAGGCAACGTTGCAGGCGATCTTGACGAACTTGAACACCCATTGGCTGCCATCGGGAAGTGTGACGTTTGTGGGACCGACTGGCCGCCCTGGCAGCTCCTCGACGGTGGGAAGCCGGAGAATGGGTTTGCCGCCGGAATGGCTGATCTTCGCGAGGAACCTGCCTGCGGTAATGCCCGCAACCTTTTCGATCCGAGTCTTCACATAGTGGGTAAGACGATAGTCCACAAGCTCAGCGGTCATCGACTCAAAGGCGGGCCGAAGGTCTTCCGGGCACTGGAAAGCTGCGGCGAAACGATCCCCGTCACGCTTGAACCAACGCCGCCCGGCCTGGTCATTCAGCCACCATGCCGCCCACTCCTTGATCGGCGCATTGGCCGGATCGGGAAATTGCTGGGTTGGTGGAAGATCACGGCGGAGAGTTGGATGGGCGAGGAGAAATTCGCGACAGGCTGCGGCCAGCTTGTCGATTTCCATGCCTGTCCATAGCGCATCGCGATCCAGAAGGACCCGTAGCACGACCATCTTGTAGGATTTGTTGAGGCTGGAGACTTCCAGCATGGCGAGCCATGGGTTGAATGAATTAAACACAAGGCGCTCCGTGGCGGATAGATCGTCCTGCTCCGAGATGAAACCGAACCATGAGCCGAAGCGGGCGGCCAGGGTCCGGGGCAGGTAACCATGGTGAAACAGCTCGCTGGGCGAAGGCCGGCGACCGAGTTCATCGCGCATGCTGCGGTAGGCTTCCACGACGGCCGAACCGGTGTTGGGCACAAGGCGCAGCATAAGCTCCTTGGCCTCGACTTCGAGATCCAGCAGGCAGCCCTCTGGCAGGTCCGGAGTTCCGCCTTTGAGGAACTTCTTCAGATCCGTCCATGTCGCGGAATGGTTACCGAGCGAGAGCAGGTGGGTGAGGCGGCTGGCGAAGACCCGGTGATTGCCGACGAAATCGATGACTTTCAGCCGCAGCTTGTTCTCCGCGGCGCGGAGTCCCCGGCCGAGTTGCTGGAGGAAGATGACCTTGGATTCGGTGGGGCGCAGCATGACCACGCGTTCCACATCCGGCACGTCGAGGCCTTCGTTGAAGAGATCGACCACGCAAAGGGCCTGGAGTTCGCCATTGATGAAATTAGATAGACTGTCGCTACGCGGATCGCCGCCGGTACCAGAGAACACGGCGGCGGCGCGGACCCTGCGGCGTCGGAGCCAGTCGCGGGTGTAGAGCGCATGGCGGCGGGAGCAGCAGAAGACGAGCGTGCGGGCATCGGGGTCGGCCTGCCATGCGGTCCGCAGGCGTTCCATCCGCTCGCTGTTTTCGAGTTTCTCCTCAAGCGCGGTGGGATCGAAGCGGCCGTTGCGCCAAGGGATCTGCTCGAAGTCCACATCGTCCTTGAGTCCCAGGTAATGGAAGGGAACCAGCGAACCTTCCAATATTCCATCCCCGACTGTGGCCTGCCACGCCAGCACATCATCGAAAAGAACCGCCACGTCCACGCCGTCGGTGCGCTCCGGCGTGGCGGTTAGACCAAGCGTGAAGGTGGCTTGAAGCCGAGCGAGAACGCGCCGGTAGCTCGGTGCCTGGGCGTGGTGGACTTCGTCGATAATGACGTAGTCGAAGTGTTGGCCCTCCAACGCGGCGAGGCCCTCGGGACGCGTGAGCTTTTGGACCGAGGCAACGACGAGATCACCGCTCATGTCACTGGTTGCGCCGAGATACCAACTGACCCGAGTGTCGTCCCATTCCGACTGCATGGCAGCGCGAACGGTGGCTTCGGCTTGAATCAGAATTTCGGCGCGGTGGGCAACAACCAGAACCCGCGGTTGCCGGTTGAGCAACTTTCCGACTGCCAGAACATCAAACGCAGCCAGCCAGGTTTTTCCCAGGCCGGTGGCAACGGCTACCAGAGCCCGCCGGTAAGATTTGGCCCGGATTTGATCCAGGGATTCCAAAGCGCCGATCTGCCAAGGGCGCGGCAGATAAAGAATTGTGGGGAGATCAACCGATTCCGGCGGGATGAACTTCCGATGCGCTTCCTTGGCATGTAGGGCGTATGTGGTGACGAGCGCATCATCGAGCGGAGTGGCTTGCTGCCAAAGATCGGCAAACGCATTGGCGAGTGCCAGATCAATGGGCTCGGAGCCAGTGGTTTGTCCGATCAGGTTCCACTCAACCCCGGTTTCAAGCGCCGCTTTGGAAAGGTTGCTGCTGCCGACAACGAGAAGCCCGCCCGAGGAATCGACGATGCGCCATGCTTTCGGATGGAAGGAATCAGGCTTGGATGGGAGTTTTGAGATTTCGGCCAACCGGACCTCAAGAGGACCATGGTCCAGGTTTTCACTGGCAAGCGACATCCAGCCCACCAAGCGCCGCAGTGCTTCAGCCGAGGTGATATAGAGATAATCCCCGACAAGGATCCGAATTCTTGCTCCAGCACGCAGCGCGGAGAAAATTGATATTTGGATGAGATCGAGGCCGGAGGGTTGGACGAACGACGCCAAAAGATCGACTTCAATGGCGGTGGAAACTCGCTGGCCAATACTTTTCCACAGTGGTGTAGGGTAAAATCTAATTTCGGATGCCGATTGAATTCGCCGACGGTGCCTCGATTGGCACGGTTGTCGCGTAACGACGAATTCGACTGAGGACCGGTGGATGGCATGAAATCAGAGAAGAAATGGTGTGAGGGTTGCTTCAGGGCACAAGGCAAGAGAAGCGGAAAGCCTGCTAGGATGAAAGGCTAAAAACAGGTTTGCAACCATCTATTTGTTAGCGAGTTGCGCGAGAATTCCGTGCGGCATGAGCCAAGAGAACCCGAGTGGAGGCCGAAGGGACGATTTAGCAGGCGCATTTCGTCCTGTCTGGCATAGGCACCCAACTGAATTTGGTGCAAAAGTGTCCATGAGCGCATCAATTCCGCCCAAATGTCGTTCAAGCCGAGGATTCCCCCGCTTCCCGGGGAGAGGCCCTCAAATATCTGATCGCTCAAGGCGCTCTTTCACCGTCCGCCAATCGGGCATCAGGCTGGTAAGGAGTCTGTGAAACTGCGGGCCATGGTTGGGGTGGCGTAGGTGGCAGATTTCGTGAATCACCACGTAGTCGATGCACCGGGACGGCATGTGAATTAACTCCGGATTCAATGCGATTCGTCCATCCGATCCGGCACTGCCCCACCGCTTGGGCATCTTGAGAAGCCTCATGGCTGGTCTGGGAAGTTTGTGTCTGGCACACCATGGCACCCACGACTCGACTCGCTTTGTCAATTGTTCTGCCGCTTTGCCGCGGAACCATTTTTCGAGCAGAGTTTTCACTTCCGCTGGATCACCGGCTCGCGTCGTCACATGGAAGAACCCACCTTTGAGGAGAACCCTTGGTTCAATACCATGGGAAACCTTGAGACGATATTGTCGACCGAGATAGCGGTGCGTGGCACCCGTCACGTATCGTGGCGTCGGCCGGTTTGCGTTCATCGCCGTGAATCTCCGCCGCTGGGTGAGGATCCATTTTCTCCGCTTTTCCAGTTTCACAGCGATGTGCTCCTCGCTGGCGTCTATCGGTGCCACCAGTTCCAGCGTGCCATCCGGGTGCACGCTGATCGCGAGGGTCCTGCGTGCAGTCCTTTTTAGCACGGCGGGGCCGACCACCGTCTCGATGGTCTGAAAATCAGATGTCATCGGTGCGGTGGATGGCAATGCGGATTACGGCTTCAATGATGGCGTCCATTTGATCGAAGCTAATCTGAATGCTCTTTCGGATCTGCAAATCGTAGAGGAAATCATCCAGGTCGTTCCGCATCCTGTTCTGAGCGTCGATGTTTTCCCGCCAGCGGACGACCGCATGATTGCGGATGATGTCCTCCATCGTGCAAGCGGCCTCGGCCAAGGCGGATTCGACGGATGGCCTGCCCGTGCCGCCCGCAGCATAGGGCAAAGTGTCTTCGCGGACGATTGGTGGACCGATGCTTCCGCGAGCCAGCTCTTCCTGCAAGGCACCGAACAAGGCCCGCGAGAGATCGCGCTCCTTGAGAATGTCCGGCCCTTCCTGGGTCTTTCCGTCGCGGACCTGGGTCATCACTTCGGTCACCCGCTTGAGGTACTCCGCGTCACTGATGCGTTGAGCGCGGTAGTCGTCGATGGCCTGTTTCAGCAGCACCGAAAACTTCCGATAGAAGAATGGATCCTCCTCCATCTTCTCGGTGATCGTCTTCTTGGTGCGGTTGGCGATGATGTCGGCCTTGGCGCGGTCGCTGCGGGCTTTATCCACCTGCTCCTGAAATGCCTCACGCTCGAAGATGTTCACCGGTTCGACGATCTGAATCACCTCGTCCGCCTGGACATAAGTGTTGAGCATCTTCTGGATCTGCTTTTCATAGTCGCGGTAGTCAATCTCCTCGGCATAGCGGATTTTCACGCTGGCCCGGAGTTTCTGGAAAAATACGGCGTCATGTTTGTAGCGCTCCACTTTGTCCTGCTGCGTCTCATTGATCCAATGGATGCTGGAGAGCGCCATCTTCAACACGCGGCAGAAGGAGGAGAGTCGGGTGTAGAAATCGTCGCGCACATCCTTGTCCTCCAGGGCCAGTTCGAAGCCCTCTTCGTCCTTCTTGTTCGAAACCGCCTTGAACAAGTCCCACAGTCCATCGTGCAAGGAAGGCAGGCGTTTGATTTCCTCCGAAACATTGGCCAGTGTTCCTTCGATGTCCTCTGCGTCAAACTTGCCGCCCAGCGAGCTGTAGAGTTCCAGTGCATCGTGCAGGTGGCCGACCACACCATAGTAGTCGATCACATAACCAAAATCCTTGCCGGGATGGAGACGGTTCACCCGGGCGATGGCTTGCAGCAGCGAGTGTTCCTTCAGACTGCGGGCGATGTAGAGCACCACATTGCGCGGGGCATCGAAGCCGGTCAGCAGCTTGTCCACCACAATGATGATCTCCGGGTCGTCGCCGTTCTTGAACGAGTTGATGATTTGCCGGTTGTATTCCTTCTCCGTGCCATACTTGGACATCATCGATTTCCAGAAGAGTTCAACACTCTCGTCCTTCTCCGGTTGTTGGTGCTCCTCGGGATTTTCAATTTCCCCCGGACCGGAAATCACGACTTCGCTCGTGACCTTGCCGAATTGATCAAGGAACGCCTTGATCATCAGCGCTTCTTTTTTGCCTGGCGCAGTGAGTTGTCCTTTGAAACCAGTGCCCTTCCACTGTTTCGAGAAATGCTGGGAAACATCCCAAGCGATCAGATAGAGACGGCTTTGCAGGCGATTCAACTCGTCGCGGGCGGCGAACTTCCGCTTGAGGTCGGCTTTCTGCTCGGTCGTCAGTCCATCACACATCGCCTCGAACATCGGGTCGATGGCTTTCTGGTTCACCTCCTGCAAGACATGCCGGCCCTCGTAGAGCAGGGGCACGACGGCCTTGTCCTCAACGGCATCGCGGATGGTGTAGGCGGGTTCGATGAAGCCGCCGAATTTCTCGGCAGTGCTCTTTTCCTTCCGCATCAGCGGCGTGCCGGTAAAGCCGATGAAGCAGGCCTTGGGCAGCGCCTTCTGCATCTGGATGTTCGCCTCGCCGTATTGGCTGCGGTGGCTTTCGTCCACGAGCACGAAAAGATTCTCATCCTCGATCCGGAACTGCCTCGCATCCTTCGCCGCCGCGCCGAATTTCTGGAGCAGCGTGGTCATCACCGCCACATGTGGATCACGCAGCATCTCGATCAAATGCGCCCCGGTCTTTGCTTGCTGCGGTTCCTTGCCGCATTGGTGGAAGGTCTTCCAAATTTGTTCATCGAGGTCGATCCGGTCGGTGACGATCAACACACGGGCGTGCGGGATGCCCTCGTCGAGAGCCAGTGCCTTACCCAACAAAACCATCGCCAGCGATTTTCCCGATCCCTGCGTCTGCCAAATGACGCCACCCTTGCGGGCTCCCTGAGGATCGTACTGGCGAACGCGCTCCAGTGTGCTGCGAATGGCGAAGTACTGCTGGTAGCGGGCGATCTTCTTCACCGCGCCGCCCTCGTCGTAGAGGATGAATTGCCGCGCCAGTTCGATGAGGCGCTCGGGCCGACACAGCGACCAGAGCAGAAAATCCTGCCCGGTCGGTTCGCGCTCATGCATGGCCAGTTCCTCAAAGGACTCTCGAGCGAAGGCGAAGACGCCCTTAAACAACTTCGCGTGTTCGTCCGGGCGCACTGTGCTGTTCACCGCCGTGCGCACGGCATCGCGAACGTCGTGCAACTCGCGCCACTTCGCCCAGAATTTCGGCGGCGTACCGGTGGTGCCGTAGCTGCCATCATTCTTGTTCAGCGCCACCACGATTTGGGCATAGACGAAAAGCTGGGGGATCTCGTCCTCCTGCCAATTGCGCACGTTCTGGTGGATGGCCTGCTCCAAGGAATCCTTATCCTCCGGTCGCTTGCACTCGATGATGATGAATGGGATGCCGTTGACGAAACAGACGATGTCCGGTCGCCGCGTCTCACGGCTGCCGCTCCGTTCCACCTCGAACTCGGCGGTGATGTGGAAGACGTTGTTCCATGGGTTTTCCCAATCAATGTAGCGGAGCGTGAAACCCTTCGTTTCGCCATCAATGGTCTGATCCATGCTCTTGCCGAGAGTCAGCAAATCATAGACTTTCTCGCTGGTCCGAACCAGGCCTTCGAAAGGAAGGTCCCGCAATACCTCGATGGCCTTGGCGATGTTCTCATCCGAAAACGCAAGGTCCCGCCCCTTGAAATTGATTTTGTTCAAACGGCGAAGCTGTTGGGCAAGCACACTCTCCAAAAGAACCTTGCCGAATTTTCCTTTGCGTTCCACCGCCACCTCCTCCGGGCTGAGGTAGGAAAATCCGAGCTGCTGCAGGAGCCGCAGCGCCGGAATCTGGCTGATCGGGGCTTCTTGGAAGGAGGGGTTCATGGGATATTTTTCGGAATAATTGTTGCTAAATCGCGGGAAGCTCGTATTTTACCTGCGTGGCTGGTCACTGCGTAGCGGGGGCTGGCCTAATTCTTTGGGAAGAACCACCAAGCCCCACCCGAGGTGTTCTCCACCAGGTGAGCGCCGAAATTTCCGCTCGATGATGCGGAAATCCTCTTTCGTCTGCTTGCCGATGAGATGGCGTCCGATTGGCGTGACGACCAAATCCGCAAGCTCAAGCCCGGCCAACTCGGCAGCCTTACCGCGCAGGCGGAGACCGCAGATGCGTTCGTCGATCCAGGAAGCCTGCATGAACTTGGTGCCTTGGATTTTGAGATTCAACCATGCCAAATCCATTTCACGATCCAGTTCCGGCCCGCGCTTCTCCGCGATGATCCAACCACCATCACTCACCTTTCCCAATTCCAGGCAGAACCGCTCCACGAGAACATTCAAACTCAGAAAGTAGGGATCCAATGCCGCCGGACCGTAACGACTGAGATGATCTGTCTTGCGGATGCCACAAGCGAGTACCTGGAAATCCAAATTCTCGATCAAGGTGTTCAGCTTTGCGAAAAATTCCTGTCTAAAACCGGAATCCTTCATCCGTTCGAACCCGTTCCGATTCCGCACGATGTCCGCGGTGTGCAGGATGATCGACTTGGTTCCAAAAAGCTCCATTTTGAACTGATCCACACGTGGTTGTGCGACATCTGCGGCATACTGGTCTTCCATCACCACGCCGCCCAAAACGAAAACAGGATACTGCGGGTCAATAATCTCCAAATTGTGATCGCCCGATTCATCAAGATACAGGGTCTTCATCCCAACCTCCTTTCCCGCCATCGTTCAAGAACTGAATACCAGCCAAAGCGCGCTCCCATGTGAGGCGTGGCGGGCCTGTTGAGATAACGGTTAGCCAACCGGCCGTGAACACTAGCAGAAAACGCGAGTTGCTGGAGCAAACGCAGCGCCGGAATCTGGCTGATCGGGGCTTCTTGGAATGAGGGGTTCATGGGGAAATGGCGGTGATTATTCCATATTGGTTTGTTGGGGACGTGCGGGGTTTCCCATGGCGGGGCGTTGGGAACGTGCGGGGTATCCCATGGCGGAGTGTTGGGGACGTGCGGGATCTCCCATGGCGGGGTGTTGGGATCGTTCGGGTTCCGCTTCGGCGGTTTGGGGACGCGCGGGCACCAGGGCAGGGGCCGGCATGTCGATCCACAGGCAAATCATTCACATTCCAGCCGCCCGGCCCCAGCCCTTCGCTAGGCTCTGCCGGCCCGTTGGGCCGGTGGGCGGGGGTCATTGCGCCCCCAACGGGGGCCGAGAACCTAGCGAAGGGCTGAGGGGGCGAATGAATCGACTGTGAATGGGTGAATGGAACGAAAACACCCGATGCCCTGGTGCGTGTGCCATCACCGATGCCGTTCGCGGATTCCCCCGACCATCCACCGATGCCGTTTGCGGATTCGTCCGAACAACCACATACGCCGATCGCCGAATGTCCCGCGCGTCCCCCAACGCCGTCCACACGATGGCCCGCACGATGGCCCACACGTCGCCGGACGCCGTACCCGCAATCACCCGCATTCCATTGGGATGCGACAGGCCGCACCCGGATCATGTGCCATTCACTCCCACACATATCGTTCATCGTATTCCATTCCGTGTTTTTCCAACATCGCGCGGTATTCGCCCTCAAATGGTTTACCCCGATGATGTTCCCGTTGATTTCGAATGTAATTCCGCACCGTCTCAACCGCCGATTGGCTCACCGAAAACACCCCGTAACCCGATTGCCAATGAAAAACGGCATACCTCGGTGACCGCGCACGCAACCAATCCGTGGCGCTCTTCTTGAGACCCGCCACCACCTCGCTCACCGTAACCGTCCTCCCAAGCATGAACAACCCATGCACATGATCCGGCTCGGAATTGATCTCTATGGGCATGCAATCCATCCCCTTCAAAATCCCGCCCATGTAGGCGTGAAGATCCAGTCGGTCCTCGTCCGCAAGAACCCGCTCCCGGTTCCTCGCCGAGAACACGAGATGAATATATATTTTGGCGAGGGATTGGGGCATGGGATCGAATCATTCTAACGATTCCGCCTTGCCCCGAATGACACCAAAGGTCCTATTGAGAATTCGGGCGGTAACCTCGTCGATCTCTTCGGACAATACCGGGTCAGAGTAAGATTTCGAAACGAGTACGTTGTCGTCATGGGTAATCGTGTATTTCCCGGGTGGGAAATGGATGCCCACCGAGGTTTTATGGTCAAACGGTAATGCGGCTTCTCCCTTATAGCCCAAGAAACAGAATTTCATAATGATCTGCCCGCCGGGCACCTGGAAACCAATATCAGATTGCGAAACGCAGGAGCCTCTAGCGCCAGTTCCACGAAGATTTTCAGTGACCACTTCGTATTTCGAAAACATCGCTTTCAGACTCTCAAGCTTACGCTCAAGCTCCTTGATGAATGGGTGAAAGCTTGCCTCCGACAACTGGCCGAGGATTTCCTTTGTCGGCATGCCGAGTTCCTCTTTTCGGGCTTGGGCACCCCGAACGAACAAAGCCACTTGTTTCTCGACATCGCTCGGCTCGTCGATGCTCTCGCCTTTGCCAGCCCGTATTGCGAGACCGAGTGATCTCTCCAGTTGTTTTCCGAAGAACTCAGCCAACGGTGAAAGATCGCCTGCATCGGCGAGACGTAGGGCCGTAAGGTAATCCTTCTTCTGTTCGGTCGGAACGATGACCGGAGGATAGCCATCGCGGAGGAACAGGTAATTGACGAGCATGCGGGCCACACGGCCATTTCCGTCGTCGAAGGGATGGATCAGGACGAAGTCATGGTGGAGCCTCGCGGCGATGGTAAGGATGTTTAGCTTCGGGTCCGCTAGTGCCTCACCGAGCCAATCCACCAGTGCCTGCATTCGAGCGGGCACCTCCATCGGCGAAGCGTATTCAAAGAGTTCGCCGGTTGCGGTGATGACACTGTTGGGCAGGGTCTTGTATTCGCCGGGGATGACTTGGGCACGCGAAGGCTGACCGTCTGGGGTTTGCGTGGGCTTCCAGAACGGTTCCTTGAGGATAATCTTGTTGAGATCGCGGATGTCTCCCGGGTTGATCAAACGAGCCTTGTCGGCTGCCAGGTTCCGAAGGTGTTCGATGCCGACATCATGGGCCTTCATCTCTTCATACTCACGAAGCGTGTGGTTGCCGTGGGTTTGGCCGTGAAGAAGAAGTAGCACCGTCTCGCCATACGTCAGCGTATTCCCCTCGATGTGGTTCGAGTGGTAATTCCATTCGAGGCGCAGTTTCTGCCAGAGACGACGCTCGTTCTCGGGAGACAAGGGTTGAAGAGCGTCCCACTTCGCCTTCAGGGAGTTAATTGTTTCAAATGTCGTATTCATGAGAATTACTGGCGTCAGCTCTGACTCATCGTGGTTAGTGTGGCCATAAAATGATTGAAGCTAGGCGACTTGTTGCGAGATAGTTCCATATGCGGAGTAATCTCTGCGGCCCATCGAGATTTTTCCTGTCCCACACGCTGCCACCCCTGTCCATCAAGGGTTGCCGCGCCTCCGGGATAAACAGCATTGGCTAGAACTTCCCATGTGCCACAAATAGAATCATTTACATATTGGTTAAGCACCGCATCCTTGGCTTTGGGATATGCGGCTTTGATCGCCGGCACATCTCCAAGAAACCAGGCCTCACCCTCCTCAATGGCAAGACAGAATGCGTGAGCGGGGCACGGTGAAGACTTTGCCGCCATCTGTGCCAGTTCGGCGCCAAAAGCATCTTTGCTTCGCCGATCAAGATCACACACAACGATCACAGCAGCTCGATAACCCGGTCCGTAATGGGCAAACGTATTTCCATAGCCGGCAAGCAACCTTGGCAACTGATCCAGCAAAATGCGTTTATGCGGATCAGAAGAGGCTTTCAGTCCTTTCGGAATCCGACCAATGCCCTTGTAACTATGCACCTTGAAGGTGTGATCGTTACCAAGGATAGATGGAACCAACTGAGTCAGCATCAATTTCCCAGACTGGTCTTCGACAAGAATTTCAAAGTGCATGGCCTATTTTCCGTCAAGATATTCGCTATACCATAAGCCACCAAGTGGCAGTTCTTGTTTCACCATCTCATTGACGACCGGGTCATCGCTAGCCCTACGGATACTGGAGAAACCGTCATCTTGTTTTTCCAATATCCACACTTCTTCAGGGGTCAGGGCATCCACGAGATACGGTTGGTGGGTAGTGATAAAAACCTGCGAGCCACCTCTAACTCCGGTGGCATGATAGCGGAACTCCTGAACCAGACTTTCCAACAACCGGTGATAAAGCCCGTTTTCCGGTTCTTCGATACAAATGAAGGGTGGCGGGTCCGGATCAGCAAGCATAAGCAGGTAGGCGAAAACTTTCAGTGTTCCGTCTGACATTTGCTGCGAAAAGAACGGATCACTGAATCCTTTGTCGTTAAACTTCAACAAGAGGCGTCCATCGCGACTCTTCTCTGTCTCAATCTTATGAATACCAGGGATCTTCTTCGCAATACCGTCCAAAATCCGCTTAAAGCGCTCCTTGTGTTCTCGCTCCATGTATTGGACCACATTGCCAAGGTTATCGCCGTGTATGTTCAAGTGTCTTTGTGGGCCAGCCAGGGGCAGCGCACGCGCGGCATCCGGCGTGAAGTAGCTCAGATACCAGCCTTCAATGAAGCGGCGGAAGACAGCGATTCTGGGATGCTGTTTGAGCGATCCAAGAGTCGAAATACCTAACATCCGGTAGTCATCCAACTCAACGAGTTCGGTCTCCGCGCTTTCCGTTGCTCCTCCCTCTGATTTCAAATTCGCGATGAGTTGTTCGAGAGTCATCGGTTGTTCCTCTTCGTCGATCTGACTTCCAGAGGCGTCACCTTTCCAGGCAATTCCATTGCCCGAGTTCAGCATTAGGAATGAAAACGGCCAACCCCGACTTTGGCCTTTTCGTCGTTGTCGCAGCCGTTCACTCGCAACATAGGGCCTGGAGTCCTTATCCATTGCGATTGACAGTTCGTATGTGATAGGGCGGCTGTTGCCGTCCTCCCGGTAGTAAACCTCAAACCCAATCGGGCCATCCTGGCCTTGAGACCGAATGCGTTCGAATCCACCCCTACCGCGAATGTCACATGCTTCTTCGACACCGTCTTTCAGACAATCCGCCAAAAATCCGAAGGCATCGAACAAACTGCTCTTGCCTACGCCGTTTTTCCCGATGACCACAGTCATGGGTGTGAGCGGACTTCCTTGTTGGGAATTCCAAAGTTTACCCAACCTCACATCCTTGAGGGTGCGGAAGTTGCGGATGCGGAAACCTTCAATTTTTGGCATGGCGTTAGTGGTGTTTGTTGCTTGTCGAAGTGTTGAATTTCTCTTTAGCGATTGCAATCATGTGATGTTGCGTTGTTACACCCGGACTTTGCCCGTCAGCAGTCGCTGCATCAAGCCGCGTTTTTGCTGGTCGAGGGCGTTGCGTTGGGTGCGGAGGAGGGTGAGTTCCTGGTCGGCGGTGTCGAGGATGGCGTTGATGGCAAGTTGCTCAGGTTTGGAGGGTAGCCAGATGCGAATGCGGGAAAACTCGTCGTAGCGGAGGCTGCCTCGGCGATCTACTGAAGCACTGGTGTTGATTTGGTAGAAGTGAATGAGAAGAGGGCTTTTGAAGACGCGGAAGACATAGTTGTCGTCGATATCGCCCTTGGTTTTGAAGACGGTATAAATGGGACTCACAAGGCCGGCATCGACCAGATTTTGATAACCGATTGACCCTTCCTCGATGTGGTTGGTGGCATAGGCGAATTCGCCACGACGGACGACGCGATAGCCGCTGGTGTCTTCGGCATGCACCCGTTTGCCGAAATATTCCTCGGACAGGACTAGCCCTCGGTGCTTGGTGCAGGAGAGGACCGGCAAGTTCTGACTGTCGGCATTCCGGGCGGAGACTTCTTCAATGATGTCGGCGAGCGCAACCTTCCTCCAGTCGCCGGGATAAACTCCGAAGCGGTCACTCTTGGTTTTGCCTCTGGAACTGTCGAAACCCTTCACCCGCGTCTTGCCGGTGAGGAGTTGCTGCATGAGTGCCTGTTTGCGGCGGTCCTTGGCGGTGATGAGGGAGTCGAGTTTTTCGAGGGCCTCGTCCCAGGTGCTGAGGATGTCGGCGATCTTGCGTTGCTCGGGGAGTGGGGGGAGAGCCGTTGGGAATTGCCGTAGCTGGCTGCTATTGATACTCGCGAGATTTGTTGATTGCTTGGAGCAAGACTGAAAATACGCACGACCACGAGGCCCTTGTGTCTGATAGGCGAGAAACCGTTCGTCAAGTTTTTTGGGATTTGGACGAACCACGAAAATGTGGTTTTGGTGGACGCAATGTTCGATCTCCCCGCGCCAAACCGAACCACGTCCGAGTTTATCAAAATCGCCGCCCTCCGTGAGCAACACATCGCCCGGGCGAACCCTGAATCGTTCCACTGAATCCTTTGGCACATCAATCTCCTTGATTTCCGTTAGATCAAAATGCCCATCCTGAACATTGGCGACGCGCAGATAGGGCATCGCAACAAATTCGCCTTGCCTCGACGCGCTTTTGGATAGGCCCGTTTGAATCTCGGCCACCTCTTCGAGGGAAACAAAATGCCAATGCGCCGAATTTTTCATCGTGACACCTCCTTATCGTATTCGTGCTCTGCCATATTTTGAATTCCGTGGCGGTGTCGGTGATGATGGCCGATCCCGCATCGGCGTGTTGGGGTAACGCGGGTTCCGCATCGGGCCGTGGGGGACGTGCGAACACCAGGGCAGGGTCCGGTTATACGATCCATGGGCCAATCATATTCCATCCAGCCGCCCGGCCCCAGCCCTTCGCTAGGTTCTGCCGGCCCGTTGGGCCGGGGGGAATGCGGAGCCGCGCCCCCAACGGGGGCCGAGAACCTAGCGAAGGGCTGAGGGCGCCCATGGGTCGCCGATGGGTCGCGACGGAAACGCCAATACGCCCGATGCCCTGGTGCCGGTATCACCCCGGATGCCCGATGTACGATGGCCGGTATGATCACGGACATCCGATGTGCGATGGTCGGCATGACCCCGGACATCCGATGTGCGATGGTCGGCATGACCCCGGATACCCGATGTGCGATGGCCGGCATCATCCCGGACATCCGATGTGCGATGGCCGGCATGACCCCAGACATCCGATGTGCGATGGTCGCCATCATCCCGGGCACCAACGGCGGAATGGTCACCATCATCACGGATACCAACGGCGGGATTTCGTGGTGGAATCCGGGATCATGGCCGATCCCGCATAAACGTCGGTGATGATGGCCGATTCCGCCTCGGCGTGTTGGGGTAACGCGGGTTCCGCATCGGGCCGTGGGGGACGTGCGGGCACCAGGGCATCGGCCGGTTTGGCGATTCATCGTCATTTCATGGTCGATCCAGCCGCCCGACCTCAGCCCTTCGCTAGGCTCTGCCGGCCCGTTGGGCCGGGGCGCATGCGGAGCCACGCCCCCAACGGGGGCCGAGAGTCTAGCGAAGGGCTGAGGGCGCCGATGGGTCGCCGATGGGTCGCGACGGAAACGCCCATACGCCCGATGCCCTGGTGCCGGTATGATCACGGACGTCCGATGTGCGATGGTCGGCATCACCCCGGACACACGATGTGCGATGGCCGGTAGGACCCCGGATTCCAACGACGGACATGTCGCCATTGCCCCCGATGCCGAAAATGGAATTGCCACCATCGTCACGGCGGCCGGTATCGGAATAATCACCATTTCGCCGGGGTTCATAGTCCGAGTTCCTTCATGTAGCCGTCCATCTTCGCACGCACGGCGGAGAGTTCGGTTTCCAGCTTGATGATTTCCTTCTTCACCACCTTGAGGTCAATCTCAGTCTCCTCCTCGAAGGTATCGACGTAGCGCGGAATGTTGAGGTTGAAGTCATTGTCGGCTAGTTCCTGCGGGGTGGCTCGGTAGGCGTATTTCTCGACGGTCTTGAAGGCGTGGTAGGTAGAGACGATTTTATCGAGGTGCGCGTCGGTTAGGACGTTTTGGTTTTTCGCGTCCTTGAACTCGCGTGAGGCGTCGATGAAGAGCACATCGCCGGTTGCCCGTCCGGCTTCGGTCTTGCCCTTGTTGAAGATGAGGATGGCGGCGGGGATGCCGGTGCCGAAGAAGAGGTTGGCGGGCAGGCCGATGACGGCTTCCAGCAGGTTGTCCTCGATGAGCTTCTGACGGATGCGGCCCTCGGCGGCACCGCGGAAGAGCACACCATGCGGCACGACCACGCCGACGCGGCCGGTCCCCTCACGGGCGGTTTCGATCATGTGGGTGATAAAGGCCCAGTCGCCCTTCGATTTCGGTGGACGGCCGCGATGGTAACGATGGAAGGGATCGGCCTCGGCTTCGTCGTAGCCCCATTTATCTAGCGAGAACGGTGGATTGGCGACGACGATGTCAAACTTCATCAGGCGGTCGCCCTCGATCAGGCGCGGGTTTCTCAGGGTATCGCCCCACTCGATGCGGAAGTTGTCCATGCCGTGGAGGAACATGTTCATCCGGCAGAGCGCGTGGGTGGTGCCATTCATTTCCTGGCCGAAGAGCGCGAAGTCGCGGTCGTCCGCCTGGCGTCCGACCTTGATGAGCAGCGACCCGGAACCGCAGGTGGGGTCGCAGATCGTGTTGCCCTTTTTCGGCGCGAGCAGCATGGCCAGCAGCTTGGAAACCTGGCCGGGGGTATAAAATTCACCGGCCTTTTTCCCGGCGTCCGAGGCGAAGCGCTCCAGCAGGTATTCATAGACGTTGCCGATCACGTCTTCCTCACCGACCACGGAGGGCCTGAGGTCGAGTTTCGGCGAGGCAAAGTCTTCCAGCAGAAGCTTGAGCTTGGTATTCCGGTCGCGGGTCTGGCCGAGCTTCGACTCCGAGTTGAAATCCACCTCGCGGAAGACGCCTTCGAGTTTCGCCTTGTTCGCCTCTTCAATACCGGCGAGGGCAATATTCATGCGCTCACCGATGTCGGTCTTGTCGCGCAGAGCATGGACGCTGTAGAAATCGCAGCCATCGGGGAGTTGGAATCGCTCGCGGGACAGACGGCGGGCGACGCGGGCCTGGTCGCCCTTGTATTCCTTGAGGTAGGCGTCGCGGTGGTCGCGCCAGACATCGGAGACATATTTCCAAAACAGCATCACGAGGATGTAGTTCCGATAGTTTTCGGCATCGACGACCCCACGGAAGGTGTCGCAGGCGCGCCAGGCGACATCGTTGATCTCGGATTGGTTGATCTTTTTGGGCATTGGCAGGTATCTGTTAGATTCGTTTGGCGGCTTTCAACAGGCTGTGTTCGAGATGGATGGCGCGGAGTGTGGAGAGGCGGCTTTCGAGCACGCTGGCTTCGCGGCTCAGACAATAGAGTGCGATAAGTTTGCCCTGCACGGCAAGCGAGGGCACTGCGACGGGCAATTCTTCGAGATCAATCCGCCGGAGGGTCGGCACCAAGGTGCCCTTGCGGCGGGTGGAAAAATGGCGGACCGCCTCTGACGTGCGAAGCGACCAAGCGAGAAATTCCGGCAGTATCCGATTGCGGTCTGGGTGGAGAACGAAAAACTGCGCCCCGACCAGAATCCGTGGATCCTCCTCATTGAAGGTGGCAGCCGTATTTCTTGTTCCACGGTTTGGAAACAGAACATCGCCGGGACGGAGAAACATCGAATCGTCAATCGACTCATTCGGTTCGATGCGCACGAAATCCCGGTTGCGGAAGGACCCGTCATCGTTGAGGTCGCCGATTTGAATCATGCGGCAGGACCCATTGGGGTCGGGACGGGTTGCGTCCCGGCCCCGCAGGGTGGCGCCCATGCGAACCTTCGCCAATGATTTCAATGGAAGAACGGGCATGGGGAATGGAATCACTGAAGGTTCCTAGGCCGATTGGTGTTTGAAAAAGCGCTTTCGGACGATCTGACCCGGAAGGCCACTCAGCTTTCCGGGTCTTTTTTCGGCGAACGGGTGAAACATACGCCAGAAGTCTGTGTTTTTCAACAGAAAAATATCGCACACATCGCAATCGTGAATATTGGGTTTGTGGCGGCCGGGATTTCAGATGGGCATCACCGGCTAAATGCGAGGGAACGCTCCACAGGAATGTAGGCTTCAAAACAGGTTCCGGGCATTCGCCATGGATTTCGGATTCAATTCACGGGAATGGCTGAGGCTCATTTCGCGGAAGTTTATGAAGGGGAATCGGGCTCGGAGGTGGCGTTGAAGGTTTTCTCGAAGTCGGCGGCGATGGTGATGATTTCCTCGAAGGAAGGAGTCTCGCCGAAGAACATGGGGCCGAGCATGGCGGCATAGTTGGATTTCCCATGGTTCAGGCGGCAGGTAGGTCTTTGGCAACGCTGCGGAAGATGTCGGCGATCCAGGCGGGAGCGCTGGCGGCATCCGCAGGAAGGGCGGCGCGATCGGCCGGGGAAAGGTTTCGGCGCAGCTTGGCAATGACATCATCGTCCACACCACGTTTTCCGATCCAGCGCAGGGCGAGGATGACCTGAGCGCTTTTCGGGTTTTTCGTGGAAACAAACCGCGGGGAAACGTGGCGGAGGACGATTTCGGATTTGCCGCTGCGGATGCGGCGGTTCGGGCCGGTGGTCAGGTGCCAACTCCGCATGGGCACCTGGTCGCTGAGTCCGAGCACATTGGCCGCGTGGGCACCGGTGGGGAACACATCGCCACCGGCCTTGCGCTGGATGAGATCCTGCATGGCATCGTAGCTGGGACCTAGAGAACCGAGGGTCGGATGGTTCCTCGGCTGGTGGTAGAGGCCGCGCCCAGCACGACGGATGAAACCGCTCTTGCAGTTGCGGGAAAGGGTATTGTCCACCGCCGCACGCGATCCGAGATCGAGGAAATCCAGCGGAGTCCAGACGCGGTCCTGCGGCCCCGTCCGGATTCGGTCGAGGATTGCGGCGTCAATGGAATCAGCATGCTTTTTCATGGCGGCACATCTTTTCGAGAGAAACTCTACACGTATTTCTGTCGAAATCAAGGGTTGTGTAAGGAATATCTGGAAAAAATCGCCTCACTCATCTTCGCCCTCAAGAATGCAACAAATCTGCCGAAAAAGCCGTCACAACCACGGATTCCCCCCGCTTTCCGGGGAAACGGGAAAGGCGAAGCCCCCAGCGGGGGTTTGGGGGAGAAGGAGACCGGGGTCGAGCGGCCGCCCGCTCGGCGGGGCCCAGGGGCGGCAGCCCCGGAGTCACTAAAAAATCCCGAGATCGGGCAAAGATTCCTGATCGGAAGGTTTGGCGCCGGCGGTGACAAGTGGGGCCGAAACCTCCATCCGTTCGGTGACCACCACATCGAGTTCGTCCAGGAAAATGACGCATCCATCGCTGCGGGTTGCATGGTTCGGTGTCAGGTTTTTCGTCGGGTGTCATGTGCAAAGTCTTGAGGAGAATGGGTGATGTCGGCGGATTCATCATCCGCCGCAATGGGTTTGTAGAAGCACTCTTGGTCGAATGCCTCCAAACGCGGGTCTATCAATTGATAGGAAGCATTTTTCAATCGCACAAAGGCGGTCAAATAGGTAATCTCAACTGTGGTGAGAAATGGATATTTTGTCTGTGTTTTTTGCCTAACTGTCGGCCGATTTGTAGGAACTGAGGAGGGCGATGCTGCGATGGCGCACCGCCCTCCAGTGTTTCTATCCGGGTTCAGGCATCGCTTGACCGGATACTGGATGCTGTATCAGCACCCACGACGCGGGCGAGGTGTTGCCATGGTTCCTCTTCCCCAATCTCGCGAATCGTTTGCTCGATCGGGCAAAGCACATTTCAGCATCCAGTGATTCGATCCCATCAGCGCGGGAATGATTCTGATCCAGTTAGAACCTGTTTCCAGCTTCAGCTTCCGGTATTTGGTTTGAGGACACGTGGCACCTTGGCTACGCCAACACCCGCTTCAACAACGTGATATGTATGAGTGCCCCAACCTGTTCCAGCTCCCGGTGGACGGCAAGCACGAGGACCTGCGCTGGGTGACGTGGGGGTCGAGCACCGAGTATCTGATAGGGAAGTTCAACGGCAAGGTTTTCGTGCCTGAAGGCGGCAAGCCGTTGCGATCCATCCACTGAAAGCCTGCCGAGCTTTATCGCCCGCAGTCATTTCGCAAATCATCATTGCCACTAACGCATGGCGTGCCGGGCGGCGGTTCGTTCCGGGTGTTCGAAGGCCTCGGTGAATTGTTCGAGTTCCCGGTGGGTCATGCCAAGTGCCCGGCCATGGTCGCGCCAGCCGGAGATGGCACGTTCGGTCTCGCCCAGAATTGCCTTGGCCCGTGCGAGCGGGATGCGGAAGTATGCGATGACCGACATGAGCGCTTCAATCGTGGCCTCGGGGCCGGTTTCCTCGGAGATCCATGTTTTCAAGTCCCGCACGTGTTCGGGGAAGGGATTGATGTCGAAGGCTGGCGCCAAACTCCATTGTCCATGGTTCGCATGGAGAAACCCGTGATTGTGCAGGTGATCATCCACATTGGTGATCAGAATGGAGAACGCCATGCGCCGCCAGAGTTCCTCGATGTCGGTCCGTGAACCGGCACCATGCACCCGGATGGCATCGACGATTTCGGTGTAGAAATGCTCCCGTGATTCATCGGAATCCGCGCCCAGGAGCGTGGCCGCCGAAACATACATGAGCCGCTTGCCTGCATCCGTGCGGTCAAAACGCCGGATCAAGGCCACTGGCAATCCGTCACTCTCCACCAAGCGCGATTCGGCCGCGTGAATCCCAGCGGCCTTGGCAAGAGTCATGGCCAGCACCTCGCCTTTGGTCACGGCGTGCTCATCATTCACACTTGGAAACTTGCCGATCGACAGCCGGCCGTCTTCATCGGCGACCGTGCATTTCGGCCGCATGCCGCCAAGCGACGTGCCACGGCCACGAAGGTAGGCGAGATCGGCGGCCGTCTCGTTTTCGGTTTCGACAGCGCGGGTCGCAGCCAGCAGCCGACCGAGTTCCACAAACGGAGGAGCCGTGCTGCGACCGGCCTCGAATGCGCGACAAAAAACACCTTGCTCATCCGTGAAACGCAAGGCTCCGACGCGGCTTGAATCATCCACCGCGAGTAGGAAATCCAACGCATTGAGCTGGGTCGTCTCCGGTTCCTGCCCCGCCCGCCGTGCATCCTGACGGCGCTTGACATGATCGCGCAGAATCACCCGTTTGGCCCAACCATCAGGCTCGGTGTCCGCGATTGCCATGGGAAAAACCGATCCATCCCTGGCTTTGCGATGAAACTGCGGACCCGCAACTAACGGAAGCCCGGGCTCGAGGGCGAAGCGATCCGCAGCCTGCAGCCAGTCATCTTCGTAGGCAAACGCCGAACGCTGCCGGGAGCCGACCGCATCAAAATACAGGGTTCCGACCCGCCGGGCGTCATCGCCCAAATAGACCTGGATCGTCCGTTTCATAGGGCCGTGGGGGATTTCTTGATCCGCACCCGCTTGGGCAGCCGCTCCTCGTCTAACAGAAGTCCGGCGTCGTCGCGGCGGGCATCCACCAGATCGCCGAGCGCCTCGCCGAAACCCAGAACGAAAAGCACCATCGCGTAGGCACCCATGGCCACCGCCGGATCGCCCTTCTCAATGCGTGCATACGTGCTTTTGGCCACGCCAACGCGTTCCGCCATCATCTCAACAGTGAGATGGCGCTTGCGGCGGGCCCGTGCCAAATCGGTGCCGAATTTGGCCAACGAACGCCGAAGTCCGGGTGGAAGCAGGTCATGAAGTGCAGAGCGCATAATAACGTTCGATCAATGAGGTTTGAAGAGTTCCTGAAAACGATATATCGATCTTAATGCGATGTCGATCCACTATTTTCCCTTGCCTGCCTGATGAGGATAGCAAGAACCGCTGCCGAAAAGTTCCAGACCAGGCTCGTGTTCGAGATCCATAACGGCCGCGCGGGATTGCGTTACTATAGTTATGTCAAAAACATTGATTCCGCCAAGACCCTGACCATCAGCGCCTCGGACATCCTGGCATTGAACTTTCCAAACAACCCGCACAACCTCCATTACGTGCCGCCCAACACCGTCTGGTCGAGCACGACGGGCGTGTTGGCCGACGGCAAGAGGACTTGCCTGGTCCGCTACGACACGGGCGACGGTTGGGCAATCAATCCGGAGAACCACTTCCGCACCTCGCTGCGACCTGGCATCCACAGTTCAGGAGAAGGGACCTCGCCGATCCGGCCACGCTCGCCTTCAAGACCAGGCAACTTGAGGATACTCTCATTGCAAAGTATCGCTCTTACTGGGACCAGGTGGACCTTTGCCTGTTATGGAAGAATGACGCGGTGACTTCCTACAGCCATCCGAGCGACAACGTCAAGGACATGTTCAACGTGATCGGCATGTTCCCGCTCGAAGGCATGCTTGAAACCTACGGCGAGGACCGGCAGGACGACGTCTGGCGGGCCAAAAGCGGCTGGTTCTACGAGTGGCTGCTGGGCCGCCACACGAGCATCTACTATCTGCCAAACCCGCGCCGCAAGGTTATGAATGCCCGAAGATCGACAAGCCGTATGTCCATCTGCCCATCAGGAACGACGCGCCGGAAGTCAAACTGCGGGTCAAGATCGACGGCGTGCAGCAGAATGCCCTGATTTCCCTCCGGCTCGCCCAGGGCAAGCCGGACTGGAACGGTTACATCTCGGTGGACCAATGGAAGATACCCTGGTCGGCTGGGGAGCATCGATCTTCCCCTGCGCTGATGGCACTGTCACCCCCGCCGGCTGGGCAACCCGCAGCTCGGGCTATCATTGCCAAAGCCTCGCCCTCACTGGCACCGAAGGGCTCCCCGGCAAGGCCTTCATGCAAGTCAAAGTCGAACCGTACCCGTAACTGTAGCGGCGGTCTGTGACTACTTTTCCCCTGCGGGAAAAGTCGCATTCTGACGCGATCACGCGCGTTCCATGCGCCGGCAAACCAGCGACGCTCATAGAGACGCCGCTACAACTCCGCACTCGTTAGCGATCGCACATTCCAGGGCCGCCGCTGATGGAGCGGCGGCCCTCATTTCACCCGGTAAGGCGTGGCGGGATTCCGCCACGCCCTAACAAGGTGAACCTGAAAGGCTGCACGATCGACCTCTTCCAGCCAAGGCTGCAAGCTCCCGTGGTCTTCAAGCTCAAGCCGGCGACGCCAACCCGAGGAAAGCATGTTCTGAAGATCCTCTATCAGGGGAAGCACCCTGATTCCAGCAACTCTCTGATTGGCATTGATTACCTTCTTTTGACGGAAAAATCGTGAAGACAATGATCACCATCCCATTGATCGCTTGGACAAAACTGCTGGACAGCTCCCCCAAGCGCGGGTTTGTGGAGCAGATGGACCGGAAAAATCGCGCCCGCCGGAAAGAATTTCCTTGCGATCTGCCGAAACAATCCCTATTTCTCCTTCCGTCAGCCCGCCCTGCGGGCTTCGATCAGATTATCGCAGAATTGAACACCCCCTCCCGGCCACCGGCTCATCCAACGGCCTTCACCCGAACAGCAATTGCCTAGCAGAATAATACCAGCATGAAAACCACAATCTCACGTCGTACATTCCTCAAGACCGGCGCTGCCGCGTCGTTCCAGATTTGTTCCGCTCGCGCGGCCTTCACCTATACCGCAAATGAAAAGATCCACTTTGCGCTCATCGGCATCGGGGGCATGGGCGGCAAGGGTGTCAGTTGTGCCTCGGGGGAACAGATTGTGGCGGCGGCCGAAGTTGACATGAACCATGCGGCCCAGGCGGTAGAGAAGATCAAGGGCGGTTTCAAGGATGCCAAGTTTTACACCGACTACCGGAGGCTCTTTGACGAGCAGAAGCACCTTGACGCGGTGTGGGTGGCGACCCCCGACCACCATCATTTTCCGGCCACCGTGCGGGCCCTGGAAGCCGGGTGCCACGTGTATTGTGAGAAGCCGCTTTGCCATGACGTGTACGAGGTGCGCAAGCTCCGTGAGCTGGCCAAGGCGAAGAAGGTGGTGACCCAGATGGGCAATCAGGGGCATTCCGGCGAAAATGTCCGGCTGCTTTGCGAGTGGATCTGGCAGGGTGCGCTGGGCGATGTCACGGAAGTGCATGTGCGGCCGCCTTACAACGAGATGGATTTCGGTTCCCGTAATGCAGGCCAGCCGGCCCAGCCGCCGGCAAGCCTCAACTGGGATCTCTGGCAGGGAATTGTCAAGGAGCGCGAGTTCCGCAGCGGCATCCACCCGGCGAGTTGGCGCGGATGGCTTGACTACGGCACCGGGTTGCTGGGTGACTGGTTCTGCCACAACGGGGATGGAGCGATCTGGGGCTTGAAGCTTACCGAGGCGGACACGTGCGAGGTGGAATGCGAAGGCGAGGAGACCAACGCGACCAACTGGGCACATGAATGCCGCGTGTCGTGGTCATTCCCCAAGCGTGGCGAGATGGTTCCCTGCGTGATGCGCTGGAGTTCGGGTATCTACAATGATTACGTGGCCAAGCCGATGCCGAAGACGATTGAACCCGAGCGCATCGCGGCGACCTCGCAGCATCCCAGTGCCTACTATGGCACCAAGGGCACAGCGGTCTCGGGTTGGTGGATGGAGGGCACGCGGCTATTTCCTGAGACGTTCATGAAGGAGGTTGGCAAGCCGAAGGAGATGATACCGCGCGTGAAGGAGGGGCATGAAAACAGCTTCCTCAACGCAATCCGCACGGGTGGGAAGGCATCGTCCGATTTTGATTATGCGGCGCGGCTCACGGAAATCATGCTCATCGGTAATGTCGCCACGCGGGTGCGCGAGAAGCTGTCGTACGATTTCCGCACGGGCAGATTCACCAACAACGACAAGGCCAACGGGATGCTCAAGCGCGAACCGCGCAAGGGCTGGGAATTCGGGTACGCGTAACGAATATTGGTGACACATCAAACCTATTATGCCACCAGTGGCGGCGAGAACCCGGTCCTGATGAAAGCGACCAACGGAGGTCGGCACCAACGGCGGGGAGAATTACGTCGTCCAGGGCCGCGACTACCGGCAACTCGGTGAAAAATCCCCCATGGAGATCCGTACAGAGGGCGGCGACGTGAAGATCATCCGCCTCGAGATCCATCCGCTCAAGTCGATTCACTGACAACTGACTAACAACAAAGCCAATGCTGAAAATGCATCCGATTCCGGTATCAGGCGGGGCGGGATCGCCGTCGCATCGTATGGCGAGCGCGGGTGTGGCGCTGGCGATTTCGGCGGGTGCCCTTGCAGCGGTCGGCCTGCTGTTGGCATCCACATCCGCTTGGGCGACGGAACCTGCCGCGGCCGATCCGCCTGGCATCAGTCTCCAATCCATTCTTGAAGAGATGTTGGATTACGGGGCTGTGGCCCCCGGTGGCCCGAGCATTCCTTCACCTGCAAGCAGGCGAGCAGCATGGACCCCCACCTCAAGGGGCCTGGTCAGCCGGGTTGGTTTGATAAATCCGCCGGCAACTTTGTCCGCGTCGAGGAGGTCGCCGGACGCCAGCAGTGCGTCATGATGGACGCCGACGGTCCGGGGGCGATCGTCCGCGTCTTTCTGACCTGGAACAGCCCGAAGCCAGGCAAGCTGCGGATTTATCTGGATGGTTCGCCGACACCGGTGCTGGAGTACCGGGCGCTCGACCTGCAGCAGGGCGCCTTCAATCCGGGGCCGCCAATGCAGGCGAATCAGCCGAACCATGGCGTGGACGGGGGGATTGGGAATTACTCGTATCTGCCGATTCCTTACGCGAAGCATTGCCGGGTCACTTGGGAAGAGCCCGCAGGCGGGCAGCCCTGGATCTGTTACCAAATCAACTATCGCACCTATACATCCAATACTCCGGTGCAAACGCTCAACGTCAAACTGCTAGACCGTGCGGCAGGAGCGATCCGCAGGACCAACCGCCTGCTGACCACTCCGCCGGCCCACTCCGGCGGATCGGTGCAGGGCCTGGAGCAGACTCTGCAAGCGGCGGAATCCGCCGCAATCCCGCTGCCTGAAGGCCCGGCCGCAGTGCGCGAACTGGCAGTCCGCCTGCGGGTTCAGGACGACAAACAACTCGCCCAGGCCCTGCGCTCGACGGTCGTTGGCGCGGAATTCGATGGCGAGCAAACCGTCTGGTGTCCACTGGGCGATTTTTTCGGTGCCGGCCCCGGTCTCAGCGTGGTCCAATCGTGGTATCGCAACGTGAATGCGGATGGCCAGATGGTCTGCCGATGGACCATGCCTTATGCCAAGTCGGCCAAGCTCACCTTCCACAATTTGTCGAAACAACAGGTGACCGTGCAGGCGGAGATCGCGACGGACCATTGGAAATGGGACGAGCACTCGATGTATTTTCACACGAATTGGCATTTCCAACCGGAAATCCAAAGCCCGCCCCAAGCCGCCAAACCCGGCGACTTTCTCGACTGGAACTTCATCACGATCAAGGGCCGAGGCATGTACGTTGGCGACACGCTGGCGATCTTCAATCCCCTGCCGTCCTGGTATGGCGAAGGCATCGAGAAAATCTGGGTCGATGGCGACAAACTCCCGTCACACCTGGGCACGGGGACCGAGGATTACTATAACTTCTCCTGGGCACCCAGGCCCACGTTCAACGGGCCGTTTGCCAGCCATGTCCGCATGGATGAGGCCCGAACCCAAGGACACAACGTGCTCACGCGGACACGCAGCCTGGATGGAATCACGTTCCAACAATTGCTGCAGATGGACTTGGAGATCCATCCCTGGCAATCGTCGAAACTGGATTATGCCGCCACCACCTACTGGTATGCGTTTTCCGGCGCGACCTCGAATGTCGCCCCGAACCCGGAGGGGGCGGCACGCGTGGTTCCGGGTAGCTCCCGTCCGTAGGATTGACATAGAACTTCCTTGATGATGACCCTGAATTTGACAACCAGATGGAGCAGAGTGGTCCCATGCGTGGTCCTGATAGGGGTTATGGTTCCTGGCCTGCGGGCGGAGCAAACAGCCACCATCATACAGAGCGGCACCGCATTCGAGGTGTTGCACGCCGCGCCCGGCGTGCAATCCCAGCCTCCCGCTACGCTCGCGGACAAGACGCTCGTGGCCTGGACAAGCCCTGCCAATCTGGAACAGCAGGGGGGTGGTGTGCTCTCGCTGATGAACGGCGAGCGGTTCGACGCCTTGGTCCTGGGTGAAAAACAGCGCGGCACCTGGATGGCGGGAAGTGATTTCTTCAAGCGAACCCAAGCGGATCAAACAACCTGTCCGTTAGAGCAATCCCAGCCAGGCCAATTTGTCCAAATGGCGGTGGTGTATGCCGGAAACCACATCACCCTCTACCGGAACGGCCGGCGCTACAGCGACTACGACGCAGGCAGCCAGGAGGTCTTCGGCAGTGACACCGATATCCTGATTTACCATGAAGGCACCTATTATATGTACTATCTGGCCGGACCGGGCGGGCGATGGGACGCACACGAACTCGCCACCTCGACGGATGGCGTCCACTGGAAGGAACACGGGGTGATGGTCAAGCCCCGCGAGGGTGTTAGCTGGATAGGCACGGGACATATCTGGGAATCCCCTGATTTCGACACCTCCCGCAAGTGGGTGATGAATTACTCCGAGTGGTTCGGTGACAAACAGGACATCCTGTTTGTCACCTCCACCGACCTGTTGAACTGGACGAAAGTCGATGAGAAGTTCCGCTTTGTGCAGGATGTCCGCTGGTACAAGGAGAAGGGCCGCTGGGACTGCATCGACACCCTCCGGCGCCCCGATGGCAGCCTCTACGGCTACTTCACCGCTGATCCCGATCCCGCCAAGGTGTCTTACCGTCCTTGTGGATTCGGCTTTGCCGAAAGCAAGGACGGCATCACATGGACGGCGCTGCCGCCCGTCGAGGGGGACATGAACGGCGAGTTCGGAGGCATCCAGAAGATCGGGGACAAATACTACATCCTGATCAGCCAGGGACTCGTCGCGACTGGCGACAAGCCCGAAGGACCATTTCACGCCCAACAGAAAAACCCCAATGCTTTTGGCGAAGGCAGTGACATCTACTTTCCCCGGTTTTTCCACAACGCTCCGGGCGGCCCCTTGGTCAATCACTTCTATCAAAACGGCACGGTTCACGCCGCCCCGCTGAAAGCCATTGAAGTGGATCGTCAAGGCATTCTGCGGCTGAAGTGGTGGAACAACAATGACAAACTCAAGGCCACGCCGCTGGATGCGAGTCTAGCGGATCCCGGTGCGGGGTATGCGGCGTCACTGCGGATGCTCGGGACCATGTTCGACAAGCGGCACACTTATGTCATCGAGGGCACACTGACAGAGCCCGCAGGGCCGGTGCCCACCGGACGCAGCCACGGCATCTTCCTAGACCGGGGCAACGGTCAGGGCCAGTACCTGCTAATGGCATGCGACGGGGTCCGGTTCGCCGAGGTGAAATCCGATGGAAGCGAGTTGAAGGTTCTTTCCACCAGCAGCCGCGGCATGGACCTCGGCACGCCCCTGAAGTTCCGCCTGCTGATCAAGGACGACATGCTGGAGTTATATGTCAACGACTACCTGATGAATACCAAACGCGTGCAGTACAACGGACAGATCGGCTTGATGGGAGCGGATGACACGCGGGCCTTTCAGGACATCAAAGTCTGGCAAAGCCACTGAATCAAACAAAGTTCCAGCAGTCATGAACGGCGCAATGATCGGGGGCCACGACACTCCTGGCGTGACGCCATTGCAACGGCGACCGGAGTGTCGCATCCCCTTGGTTCCATGCCTGGCCGCTGCCAGCATTGCATTCATGCTGGCAGCGGGCGTGATGGCGGCCGATGACGGTGCACGCACCTTCAAGGCGGACAAGCGCTACCTCGTGTTCCCATGCACGCGTGGCCTGAGCGGTCAGAACAAGGTGTTCATCAACGTGGACGGCAAGCCCTACCTGTCCGCGTACGATGCGCTGATCGCTTCCGCCGATCCGGACCACTGGAGATGCATCGACCTGAAGCTGATGCAGGGCAAGACGCTCTCGGTCAAGATCGAGGGTCCCAATGCCGCCGGGATCGAACTGGTGAAGACGAGCGACACGATCCCGGGCAAGTATGAGATGTTCAGCCAGATGGCCACCTTCCCGTTGGAACTCAGCCTGCACACCACGCCCGATGGTGTTAGATTGGATGCAAACTTTGTCTCCGAACTCGCCCAACTGCGCAACCCGGGCAGCACGCGGCAGGATCTCACGGTCCAGGCCGGCACCCCGCTCCAGGTGGGCGACGTCTCGCAGCCGACGGAGATGGTGGCCGCGTTCGAGCCCGGCAGCGCAACCAAGGTGAGTTTCACGGGCGCGGAACTCAACCTCACCTGGAACGCCGCCAGCCAGGAAATCGAGGTCAATGGCGAGAAGGCCAGGCTGGCGCCGATGAACGGCCGTGTGGAATTGCACATCCTGCTGGACGTCCCGTCGGTCGAGGCCGTCACCAACGGCGGGGAATGTTATCTAATCAAAAGCCGCAACTACCGGAACCATGGCGCCAAATCCCCCATGGAGATCCGCACCGAGGGCGGCGACGTGAAATTCACCCGCCTCGAGGTCTATCCGCTCAAGTCGATTCACTGACCCATCATGTTGCCTCATCGCATGTTGCCAACATACGGCGCCCTGACCCGGCGCCGGCTGGGGATGCGGCTAAGTTGACATTTCAGCAGCGGGCGGCGGCGGGTGCAGATAGGCCCCGCAGCTTTCCCGCACCACGAGACGGGGCGTAAGCAGCAGGGTGCGCGGCGGCAAGGTGGGATCAGAGATGCGGTCGCGCATGGCATTGAAGGCCGTGATGGCGATGTCCCGGCAGGGCTGCTCGATGGTGGTCAGCGGCACGGTCATCAGGCTGGCAAATAACGCGTTGTCAAACCCCACCAAGCGCAGATCGTCCGGCACCTTGATGCCAAGGCGTGTTAGGGTTTGCAGGAGTTGGGCGGCAAGTTGGTCGGAGGTGCTGAGCACAGCCTCAATCTTGTGAGCCCACGCGAAGGAGCGCACGAACTTCGCATCCGCAGGGTCGCCGCTGTGGACAAAGGAACCCGGCACGTCCAACCCGTGATCGATCATGGCCGCACGCGCCCCGGCAATCCGGGCATCCACGGTCGGCGCGGTGAGCGGACGCTTGACGAAGACCAACCGACGCATCCCCAGCTTGATGAGATGTTCGGCCAGAAAGTAACCGCCGGCGAAGTTGTCGACGCCGACCAGATCGAGCGTGCAGCGTTGGGGGAATGGGTTGATGTCGCGATCGAGCAGGAGCACGGGGATGCCGGCTTGGCGCAGGTTCTCGGTAATGCGTCGGTTGGCGGTCGCTCCTTGCACATGGTACTCAAAAGGGAAAAAAAAGACCCCCGCCACATTGCGTTCGATGAATCGCGCACAAAGCGACTCCGCCTCTTCGACCGTCATGTCGGTCTCGCCGACGGGGTGGGCGCTGCCGCCCCACCAGAGACCGAGGTCGTTGACCCGGGCGAGGCTGGCCAGCTCCCCGGAAACCGACTCGAAAATCGTGGCGCGGCGCAGGTTGGGCACAATCAAGCCAAGCTGCGGAATGGTGGGGTGGGCGGCAGCCGCGTGCGCTCCCGCCGTACGGATGAAAGTGCCGGACCCCCCGCGGCGCACAATCAGGCCCTGCTCGCCGAGATCGCGCAAGGCCCGGCCGATGGTGGGGCGCGAAACCCCGAAGCGCTCCACGAGCTTGGCCTCGCTCGGCAGGCGACCCGCTGCCTGGTGCTTGCCCGCCACGATTTCGGCGGCGAGCTGGCGTGAAATGTCGCGGTGTTTGGGTGCTAGGCTCATCGGGATTCCAGTTAGTGACAGGTGGTGAGGATGGGATTACAGGTTCTTGAGAACCTGTCAACCCGGAATATGGATTTTACCACCATCCTTGTCCAAATCAATCCGCCGCCCGACGGAAATGCTGTCACTGACAGGTGCCAACCTGTCATGACCGGAATTTTGACATCCGTGGTGGTTACTACTCAGGTATGGCAGAATCATTTATGGCAGAATCATTTCAGAATTGGAAAAAGTCATTGGATCAACCCCTGTCTGTGCGCATCCGCACGCAGACAGGCCGACCAGTGATGAATCCCTCTCAAGACTCTTGAAAAATGATTCTGCCATGAATGATTCTGCCATGAATTCTTTGGAACCTGAGTAGAAACACTTTGGAACCTGAGTAGAAACACTTGATCATTGAATGTTGGAGGTTGACATCTATCCCTTCATGGATCATCGGGCGCTCAGCCGTCTGAATTCAACATTCAACATTCAATTTTCGAGTGGCAGAATGGGCGATACGGGGACCTTGCTTGCGCTTGCTGCGGCCGGGACGTGGCATCATCCCGAGGAATCCACCGTGCCGCCTTGCTTGTCACGCACGGCGACATACCCGGCAGCGCCGGCCTTAAACCGGCGCGGACCGCACCACCAGGTGCCAAGTCACCGCATCCGAGATCGGTTGCCGGGTTCCGCATGAAATTCCACAGGCACCAAAACTCCTCTTGGTAACAGCAGGAGACTCCCATTATCACAGGGCCTTGGAAAACCATGTGGAAAATTCCACTGATTTCACTTGCGCTTAGTTAAGGCGGGGCTTAAATAGCCTCCGTCATGGCTGTCACGCACAACAATTCGGCGCAGGTCGTCGCGATCTACAAGTGTCTTTGCGACGTGAAACGGCTGCGGATTCTCAATCTGCTGCGGATTGGGCCGCAGTGTGTGTGCCACCTTGAGAAGGTGCTCGGCATCGGGTCGGTGAGGACCTCCCAGCAGCTCGCCTACTTGCGCCGGCACGGGATGGTGGAAGTCGAAGTCTGCGGCACCTGGCGGATGTACGCATTGCCCGCCAAGCCCTGCCCGGAGTTGGCAGCCAACCTCGCCTGCCTGCAGGACTGCATCTTTGAAGGCAAGATTTTCCGGGATGATCTCGCACGCTTGAAGAAAGTCCGCACCAGCCGATGCGGCCCCCGCACCATCTAACACCCAAGCCAACGCTCATGCCGCCGCCCCGCCCACCCCTGGTCCTGATCCTTTGCACCGGCAATTCGTGCCGCAGCCACCTGGCGGAAGGCCTCCTGCGCCAAGCCGCCGGTGACTTGCTTGACGTGCGTAGCGCCGGGTCGAGGCCCGCCGGCCACGTCCATCCGCTTGCCATCAAGGCCATGGCCGAGATCGGCATCGACATTGCCGGCCACCACAGCAAACACCTGGACGAGTTTCTCCTGCAAGACGTGGAGACCGTGATCACCGTCTGCGGCAATGCCGAGCAGGCCTGCCCGATGTTCCCCGGCCAACTCAACCGCCACCATTGGGACTTCGATGATCCAGCCCGTGCGCAGGGCAGCGAGGACGAGCAACTGGCCGTCTTCCGCCGGGTGCGCGACGAAATCAAACGGGTTTTCGAGGCCTACGCCGACGGCCGGCGTGACGAGGCGAAGGCGTCCGCTGCTCAATGCGCCCTCCCGCAGGTCGTCATGGGAAAGATAACTTGTGAAAGGTGAGCCAATGGAGACGAATGCTGATAGAATCCGTGAACGAGTCCGGGAGGGTTACGGCACAATTGCCGTCACCGGAGGTTCTTGCTGCGCTTCGACGCCGACCTGTTGCGGTTCCTCACCGGCTGCGGCCGAGGAACTGGTCAAGCACATCGGTTACTCGGCGGAAGAACTCGCCGCCTTGCCGGAAGGCGCAAACATGGGCCTGTCCTGTGGCAATCCAAACGCACTCGCCGCGCTACAACCCGGTGAAGTCGTGTTGGATCTCGGTGCCGGCGGCGGCTTCGATGTTTTCATTGCCAGTCGCAACGTCGGGCCGACAGGTCGTGCCATCGGCGTGGATATGACACCTGAGATGCTGGCCAAGGCCCGCAGGAACCTGCATACCTATCGCGACCGCAGCGGCCTCGACAACGTCGAGTTTCGTCTGGGCGAGATTGAGCATCTGCCGGTCCCGGACCACAGCGTGGACGTCGTGATTTCCAATTGCGTCATCAATCTCTCCCCCGACAAGCCGCAGGTCTGGCGCGAGATCTTTCGTGTGCTCAAGCCGGGCGGGCGGGTTGCCGTCTCCGACCTCGCGCTGCTCAAGCCGCTGCCCGCCGAGGTACTCACCCTGGTCGAGGCGCTCGTCGGCTGTGTCGCGGGAGCGGTGCTCGTCGGCGACACCGAACGCATGGCGCGTGAAGCTGGCCTAACGGACGTCGTGCTCAACGCCAAACCCCAATACGTCGAGGCAATGACCGGGTTTGAAGACCCACTTTATCAAAAGATCGTCGCGCAATTGCCGGCCGGAACCAAGCCTTCGGATTACCTCGTAAGCCTCGAAGTCCAGGCACTCAAACCCGCCACTGCCGTGGTCGGCTCCCAAGGTTGCAAAGCTGAGGGCAGCATGTTCAGCCCGGCCGTTGGTGAGTTGGTGGCGATTGGCGCGGCGGTTGCCGCCAACTGCGAACCGTGCCTCAAGTATCACTACGACAAGGCGAATCAATTGGGACTTTCCAAGGCGGAAATGGCGCACGCGGTGAGCATCGCCGCCGGTGTGAAGACCGCCCCACATCGCGCGATCCTCCGACTCGCGGACAGGCTCACCGGGCACGGCCCGAGCCAATCGGACATGCTTTCCGCCCCGTGCTGTAGCGACTCGGGTGAGGCTGGCGCTTCAAGCGGCTGCTGCAGTGACGATAGCGGGCCAACTGCGGCGCACCCCGGGTGCTGATAATTTCCAAATGCCAAACACAACCAACAACCAACAACCAACAACCAACAACGAATCATGAACACCACCAATGAAGAGCCGAAGGCAACCGACAACATGGCATTACTCAAACAACAAGCCGAGGGCTGCGGGGCTGGCTGTAGCTGCCACACCAGCGGGGTCTCTGGCAAGGCACGCTGGGGGATTACCGCCATCGTGCTGATCGCCGTCGGCGTGCTGGTGGTTAAGGCCATGACCAAGCCCAATGCAGCATCAACCCAGCCGCCCACCCCCGGCTTTGCGGCTCCCGTGGCGGCTCCCGCTGCCGCATCGATCACGGCACCTGTGGTGACCCCGGAGGAGACCCCGGCAGTGCCTGAAGCGGGAACACCCGCAGCGGCTCCAGGCGTGCTGGCCCAGCCCGCCGCAGCAAGCGTGGGAACGCCAATCGCCGGCTTTGCCGAACTCAATACCATCGCCGCCAGCAGTGACGCCGTGTTCGTCTATCTTCCTGGAAAAATTGCGACTGCGGGCGGGGCTCCCACCACGACGATGCAGGCCGCCGCACGCACCCTCGAAGCACAGGGGAAAAAATGTGCTCTCTTCACCTTGCAGGCCGGTTCGCCGGATTACGACAAACTGGGGCCACAGATGGCGCTGCCGGGCGTCTTGGCAATGGTCAGGGGCAAGGGCATGAGCGCGGTTTCCGGTGAAATCACCGAGACCAAACTGGTGCAGGGTTATGTGGCCGCGTCGAGTGCGGGCGGCTGTGCCCCCGCTGGCTGCGGTCCGAGCGGTTGCCCATAAAGAACGAAAAGCCACCCTTATGCAATCCATTACGACCGCCCTTGAGGCGGCCAGCACGGGACCGCTGGCCTTGCCGCTGGCATTTGCGTTAGGCTCGGCCAGCGCCGTGGGCAGCGCCTGTTGCACCCTGCCCGCAATGGGCATGCTGGTGGCCTACTCGGGCACCCGCGAAAACATGAGCCGCCGGGCTGCCATCGGTTCCGCCATCTCGTTCATGCTTGGCACCTCCGTGGCGCTGATCGTGCTCGGCTTCGTCGCCGGGTTCGTGGGTCAGTCGGCGCAAGCGCTGCTCGGTAGTTACTGGAAACTCTTTGCCGGGGTGATTGCGGTGGTGTTCGGACTCGCGGCCCTCGGCTTGCTGCCACTCAAACTGCCGCAACTCCGCCGCCAGACGACCCCGTCCGCCGCCGGACAGGGAATGCTCGGAACGCTCGTCGTGGGCCTGTTGCTGGGTGGCGGCGTGGCGGCCTGCTCGCTGCCCTGCAATCCGGGCATCTTCGTCGTGTTAGGTGCGGCCGTGTTGCAGGGTCATGCGGGGTGGGGCATGCTGCTGATGGCCGCGTTTGCGCTCGGCTTCAGCTTGCCGCTGGCCGCCATCCTGCTCGGCGTTTCCTTCGGCAAGGCCTCGATCAAGGCGCAACAAGTGGAGGCGGCGATCCGGATCGCCGCCGGGGTGCTGCTGGCCGGCGTGGGGCTCTACCTGCTGGCGACTTTCTAACATACATCCAGATCATGACTACCGACCCTAACGAACTTCCCAAGTTGGAGATCTTCGATCCCCCGAGGTGCTGTTCCTCCGGTGTTTGCGGGGCCGAAGTGGAAAGCAATCTCGTCACTTTCGCCGTCAGCTTGCAGTGGCTCAGGATGCACGGTGTGGCAGTGCAGCGCTTCAATCCACTCCATCAATATGATGCGTTTGCCGCCAATGCCACCGTGTCCAAGACCGTCAACGAGAAAGGCCTTGAGTGCCTGCCGCTGATCCTGCTCAACGGCGAGGTTGTCAGCACCGGCACCTATCCGAGCAGACTCGAACTGGCGGGCATGCTCGGCCTTCCCAAGACCCAAGACGCAGGCCCGGCAATCACGGATGCTAACCTTGAAGTTTCCTGCCCATAATCTGCCTGCCAGCAATTCCTCGCATGCCCTTTGCCGGGGTCTGGCGTCCCGCTCCTGATAACCGATAACTGATAACCTATAACTGATAACCGATAACCGATAACCGATAACTGATGCTCCATACCCTCCCCACCTTTCTCCACTCCCCCACCCGCTATTTGTTGTTCACCGGCAAGGGTGGCGTGGGCAAAACCTCGCTCGCCTGTGCCACCGCCTTGCAACTCGCCGAGGCCGGCCAACGGGTGTTGCTGGTCAGCACCGACCCGGCTTCCAATCTGGACGAAGTGCTGGGGACGGGCCTAACGAACTTGCCGGCGTCCGTCGTCGGCGTGCCGGGCCTTGAGGCGATGAACATCGACCCGGTCGAGGCTGCCGCCGCTTATCGCGAACGCCTGATCGGTCCGCTGCGCGGACTGCTGCCGGAGGCGGCCTTGCGCAACATGGAGGAACAGCTTGCAGGCTCCTGCACGGTGGAAATCGCCGCCTTCGATGAGTTCACGGCTTTGCTCGGAAATCCGGAGGCGGCGAAGCACTACGACCATGTCGTTTTTGATACCGCCCCGACCGGCCACACGCTGCGGCTCATGAGTCTGGCCAAGGCCTGGGACCAGTTCCTCGACACCAACACCAGCGGCTCGTCTTGTCTGGGACCACTCGCAGGACTGGATCAACAACGCGCCATTTATGCATCCACCGTCAACACGCTGGCCGATGCCACCGCGACGACGCTGGTGCTGGTGAGCCGCCCCCAATCCGCCGCGCTCCATGAAGCGGAGCGCACCTCGGGCGAGTTGCGGGCGCTGGGTGTCGGCAATCAGTGCCTGGTCATCAACGGGGTCTTTGAAACCGAGTGCCCGGAAGACGTCACGGCTCTCGCGCTGCAGCGCCGTGGTATGGCGGCCATTGAGGCTGCCGACGCCTTCATCAGCAGCCTGCCGACTTCCATCGTGCCACTGCGGCCGGTGAATATCCTCGGTGTCCATGGCCTTAGGTTGTTGTTGGCAAGCGAATCTTCCGCCATTGCGACACCCCTGCATGACGGCTGGACCCCGCCGGAAATGGAAGGTCTGGAGGATCTGGTCGCCGACCTCGAAGGGCAGGGCAACGGTGTCATCATGACGATGGGCAAGGGCGGCGTGGGCAAGACCACTGTTGCCGCTGCCATCGCCGTGATGCTGGCGAGGCGGGGTCATGCCGTCCATCTCAGCACCACCGATCCAGCCGCGCATGTGGCCCAGACCCTGGCGGGTCAGGTGACCGGGCTCACGCTCGGCAAGATCGACCCCGCTGCGGAAACCGCAGCCTATCAAAAGGAAGTCATGACGGCGCAAGGAGCCGCATTGGATGCGGCCGGCCGTTCCTTGCTAGAAGAAGACCTGCGCTCCCCATGCACCGAGGAGATTGCCGTGTTCCGTGCCTTTGCCCGCGAGGTGGGTCACGGGATGAACCGTTTCGTGGTGCTCGATACCGCTCCCACCGGCCACACGCTGTTGCTGCTGGATGCCAGCTATGCCTATCAGCGCGAGTTGGAACGGCAGGCCCGCAGCACCCAGCCGGAAGAGGTTTTGAAACTGCTGGAACGGCTGCGCGATCCCGCGTTCACCCGCATTTTGTTAGTCACGCTGCCGGAAGCCACGCCAGTGCATGAGGCTGCCGCTTTGCAGGACGACCTGCGCCGGGCACACATCGAGCCGTTTGCGTGGGTGATCAATCAAAGCCTGCTCCACAGCGGTTCCTGTGATCCGCTGTTGCAAGGCCGCGAAGAATCCGAGCACCGCTACCTGAGCGAGGTGGTGGCCAAGCACGCCACCCGCACCGCCTGGCTGCCCTGGCAGCCGGAGGAACCCACCGGCCCGGAGGCACTGGCGCGGTTGGCGGCCTCCAACCTCAAATCCCACCCCATCACGACCCCCTATGTTTACCCTACCAAGCCATGAATGTGATACCTAACAATCCGACGACCCCACCACCCGCAGCCCCCAAGCGCCTGAACTTTTTCGAGCGTTATCTATCGCTATGGGTTCTCGCTTGCATGCTCGTCGGCGTGGCGCTGGGCCAACTGCTGCCCGGCGTCGTCGCCGGCCTTAGCAAGCTGGAATTCGGCCAGGGTTCGCAAGTCAACATCCCCATCGCGGTCCTCATCTGGCTGATGATTTTCCCGATGATGCTGAAGGTCGATTTCGGCTCGTTAGGCGGCATCGCGAAGAAGCCCAAGGGGCTCTTCATCACCCTGTTCGTGAACTGGCTGGTCAAACCCTTCAGCATGGCATTCCTCGCCTGGGTCTTCCTGCAACATGTCTTCGCCCCGTGGATCGAGCCGGAGATGGCCAGGAACTACACCGCCGGTCTCATCATCCTGGCCGCCGCGCCCTGCACCGCCATGGTGTTCGTGTGGAGTTATCTAACCGACGGCGACCCGGCCTACACGTTGGTCCAGGTGGCGGTCAACGACCTCATCATGCTGGTGGCCTTCGCGCCCATCGTGATGTTTCTGTGCGGGGTGGCCGACGTGATCGTGCCGTCCAAGGTGCTCATCACCTCGGTGGTGGTGTTCATCGTCATTCCGCTGGCGGCGGGCTTTCTCACCCGCAAGGGCCTGTTGAAATCCCATGGTACCGAGTGGTTCGAGCAATCCTTCCTGCCGCGCTTCCAACCGGTGACTGTCGTGGCGCTATTGGCGACGCTGGTGTTGATCTTCGCCTTCCAGGCGGAGAATCTGACAAGCAAATGGGTTGCGGTGATTTTGTTAGCCATTCCCATCATGGTGCAGGTCTATTGCAACTCCAGCCTGACCTATCTGTTGATGCGGTGGTTCAAGGTGCCCCACAACGTCGCCTCGCCCGGTGCGCTCATCGGTGCCAGCAACTTCTTCGAGCTGGCGGTGGCCGTGGCCATCACCCTCTTCGGACCCAGCTCGGGCGCGGCCCTGGCCTGCGTCGTGGGCGTGCTGGTCGAAGTGCCGGTGATGCTCTCTGTCTGCCGCATCTGCAATGCCTCGCGGGGGTGGTATCAGCGGGGTTTGAGCGCATGACTTCAGAGCACGGCACCCAGGGCACAACACCTGCCAAGTGTCGTGTCCACATCTCTGCGGTGTTTCATTCACGCGGGACTTCGGCAAGTCCCGCTCCATGAAGCCTCAAGGAGCGTGGACATCCTGTCCACCCGCCAATGGCTCGCGAAAGAATCGCGCCGTCCGCGCATCTCCTTGCTCCACCCATTGTCCCACGACAGGAATGTCGTGGCTCCGGTAGGGCGCGGCGGCCGCGCCGCGCCCTGATTGCCCCTGAGGGCAGAGAGCAACGTGAAGGCGGCTGAAACGCCCTTCTCCTTCACCTATCAAGCTCCCGCCATTCTCCGAAATCGTCGCTGCCAAAACCCTGACAATTCTACAGGTGCTATCCGGCAACCCGATTACAAGGCCGCGCAGAACTACTGGAAGGTCTCAGCCAGTTCCGTATTGCGCTACGACCGATCGGGTATTACAAGTTCGCCATGCAAACGCTAGTCCTAAGGATTCCGGACAGCTTGGCCAGGGAAATGGAAGCCGAGGCGCGGGAATCCCATCTCACGAAATCGGAAGTCGCCCGCCGGCGCTTGATCGCCGCGGGTTCTCAATGTCCGCGAGCCACCTCGGGCTTTGACCTCATTGCCGACCTGATCGGAACCGTGGAAGGAGGGCCCGCCGATATGAGCGCCCGCAAGAAACAGTACCTGAATGCCAGGCGATGAGCGTCGCCGACGCCTGCCTGGTCCGCCTTACCGAAATATCGCCCAATCCCCTCCTCCTCACCAGCACCTCGGGGGAAAAGCACGAAGCAATAAGCACGAAATTCTAAACCATCCAGCGTGCCGTTGGCGGGAAAAGGTGCCAACTCATTTTCCGCCCGGATCAGGAACTCTGCCGTTGTCAGGCGCTCCGAAATGGTGGCTCCGAAGGCCCGCAATATGAAAGCGCGAGAACTCAAAGTTCCGCCTCTCAAGGAACGGCACTTGCCAAGTGCCGTGGCCGCCTCTCCGCAGCCATTCATTCACGCGGGACTTCGGCAAGTCCCGCTCCGTGAAGCCTCAAGGAGCGTGGACATCTTGTCCACCCGCCAATGGCTCGTGAAAGAATCGCGCCGTCCGCGCAGTTCCTTTCTCCACCCATTGTCCCGCGACAGGAATGTCGCGGCTCAGGGCGTGGCGGCCTCGGCGCGCCCACTGGTCCGCCCGGATGGGCGGCGCAATGGCACGGAGCATGGCCAGCCAATGACATCTCACCCTCAGGGGGCAGCCTGGGTCGGCCGAGGCCGTCCGACCCTACCAGCCGCCGGATAAGCTGCGGTAGGGCGTGACGGCCTCGGCACGCCCACTGGTCCGCCAGCCGTTTGCCATCGATCACAGGGCCCTGAAGTTCCTGCTCGGCGGCGGGTCGTCCCCGGCCACGCGCATGGACCTGCTGGTGGACGGCAAGGTGGTGCGGACCGCCTCGGGCGAGGATATCTCGGGCGTGACCGAACCCGTGTGGGACGTGGCCGAATTCAAGGGTCGGCAAGGCCTGCTCCAGATCGTGGATGCCTCGTCCGACGCCTGGGGGCATCTTGTGGTGGATCGGATCATGCTGAGTGATGCCCTCACCTCCGCCCCATGGGTGGAAGATCCCAAGGATTTTCTCACCCTCCGACCGGTGCAGCAAACCGCCGGCAGTCCCTGGCCGGACAACTGCACACTTCCTGAGCTGGACCTTGAATTGACAAGGAATTGGCAATGCATCCCGGAACATGACTTGGCACCTTCCGGGGGGCGCCGGGACTTAGCCACAGCGGTGTGGCCAAACCGGGAGAGCTGCGGCTACACCATTCTTCACGCCGAAGAATTCAACATTCAACATTCAACTTCCAACATTCAATGATCAAGAAAGAGCAAGAGATGACACCGCATCGGCACTTCCACCACCCGAAAACCCATGCGCGGATGATTCACGAATTCGTCTGAAACGCCAGCAAGTGCCAACTCCTTTTCCGCCGGGATCAGCAACTGTGCGACGGCTTGGTCGCCTGCGAGTTGGACCAACAGCGCGAGCGGAAGTATCAGGAGCGCGCTGAGATCAAACGCCGCAACCGGGAACCCATCCGCGAGGGGCGCAAGCTCTACGAGAACCGCCACAACTGACACTGGTGCCGGTGTTCTTGTGTCATATTGTTGTTGCCATCGAAGAGAGAAGGGCCGACCATTCTCGCAACGGCATCACAACGACCGCATGGTGCGGCCGCCGGAGAAGATGCCGCAAGCAGCACAAAGGAAGGAATAGCAATGATTCACACAGGGATTAAAGTAGGAACCATCCTGGCCGCCACCGCGGCGATCATGGCACTGCCGGCAATGGCCGATGTGAAAGTCGTCGGCACGGAGTCCGGCGGCTCGCCGATGAAGATCATGACCGACTTCGGCAAGGTGGTGGACGCGGCCAACATCGGCGGCAGGACCCTGAAGTGCGATGGTGTGAGTCTTGTCGGCCGGACCGTGCCGGAGAATACCACGGCCAGCCAGAACCTCGAGACGACTCCATTCAAAGTGACGCTCAGCACGCAGTCCGGCAATCTCGCCTCCGTCGTCCTGAGCGGGGAGGATGCCTTGTTATGAATAGTTATATCATGCGTATTCTATTTGTGACCATGGTCCTGGCGGCGACGCCAAGGTTGCCGGCCGCTGGCAGTTTGGCCCCACCCATCAAACCATTGCCATACACAGCGGAGCAATTGCTCTCGCCACAGGTGCGCGACAAGTATGAAGGCGTTCATCTGGACCAGGTGCGCTTCCCTCTCGGCGGGATTGGGTCGGGCTGCATTTCGCTCAACGGCCGCGGCGCGCTGGTGGATTGGTCGATTTTCGGAAATCCGAATTGCGGCTACCGCCCGGAATTTTCCTTTCTCGGGTTGTGGGCGAAGGCGGGGGATGACGAAGCGTCATTCCGGGTGCTTGAAGGCGATCCGGCGGTTCCATACGGATGGGGGAATGAGAACTGGGGGACAGGTCCGCTTGCCATAGCGGGGCTGCCGCATATGAGTTCCGCGGTTTTCGTTGGCCGCTTTCCTTTTGCCAAGGTGATGTTGAAGGATCCGGGCATGCCGCTGGAGGCGACCATCGAGGGCTGGAGCCCGTTCATTCCCGGCAACGACCGCGAATCCTCGCTGCCCGTGGCCGGTCTCACCATCACCCTCAAGAACGTCTCCGGCATGACCGTGACCGGGACCTTGGGATACAACCTCAAGAATCTTGCCAACGAAGGCAATGAGGATGGAACGCGCACCGAATTGCTCCGACGCGATGGATTTGACCTGCTGTTGATGCGCCGGGAGAATGGCGCCCGGAACGGCAGTCTGGCCGTCGCCTCGCCGTGCCGGATCACCACCTGGCAGACACGATGGGCGCCTTCAACAGGTTTTCCCACCGGTGGCTTCCAACATTTTGCCGAGACCTTCGGTGCCAGCGGTCGGTATGACTGTGCCTCCACGGTCGCGGAAATCGAGCAGGGTCGAAATGGAGCGGTGAACTCTAACGAATCGTGGGCGGGTGGGGTGGGATCCGTGGGTTGGGAATTCACGCTCAAGCCCGGCGACAGCACCAACATACCGTTAGTGATCAGTTGGTGTTTCCCCGAACGCAAGGATGTGCCCGGCGTGCGCAACTATTATTCCACCCAATGGCCGGACGCCGCCGCAGCGGCGGAGTATCTGATGGCAAACCGCGATCGTTTGGAGAGTCAGACGCGGCTGTTCCAACAGACGTTCTTCGCCTCGACCCTGCCGGGAGTCATCCTGGAGTCGATCTCCAGCCAGTTGGCCATCCTGCGTTCGCCGACGGTGTTCCGCGAAGCCAACGGGACCATGCATGGTTGGGAAGGTTGCTGGGCTAACAGCGGGTCGTGCGAAGGTACGGTGGACCAGGTCTGGCATTACGTCCAGTCGATCGCTTATCTTTTTCCGGCCCTCGAACGCGGCATGCGGGAGTTCGACTATGCCACGCGGATCAAGCCGGACGGCGGCATGGCAACCCGTGTCTGGCCAACCCGCGTTGTTGATGGCGACACGGCCTTCGACGGCCACTTCGGCACCCTCCTGCGCACCTGTCGCGAATGGCAGCTATCCGGCGATACCGAGTGGCTGCGGAAACTGTGGCCGGGAATCAAAAAAGCCATCGAGTTTCCCTGGCAACATTGGGATGTCAACCGCGACGGTTTGTTAGATATCAACTCCAGTTGGCGCTGCACGCTCGACCAGCATCTGCGAGGCTATGAGAGTTTCGGCAACAGCATGTACATGGCCGGCATGCTCGCCGGCGAGAAAATGGCACGGGCCGCGGGCGACACGGCGCTGGCTGACGAATGCCGCCGCGTCTTCGAGGCTGGCCGCAAGAAGACTGACGAACTGTGTTGGAATGGCGAGTATTACCGGCAGATCTACGACGGCAAGGACACCCGCAGCACCTGGCTGAATGGTGTGATCAGCGAACAACTCATCGGCCAGTGGTGGTCGGATATGCTCGGACTGGGTGATATCTATCCGCCAGACCACATCCAAACCGCCATCGCCTCGGTCTTCAAGTACAACTTCGTCCCGAATTGCCGGAAGATTCTCAACACGGGCTACATCTTGGCGATGAATGACGATGCCGGGCTGGTGATTTGCTCCTGGCCCAAGGGCGGACGCCCGGCCCAGGCGCTGTTCTACGCCGACACGATCGAAGTCGGCTACGAGGATCAGGTGGCCGCCAATCTCATCAATCATGGCCACCTGCTGGAAGGTCTGGCGGTGATGAAGGCGATCCGCGATCGTTTCGACGGGCGCAAACGCGATCCGTACAACCAGATCCAGTGCGGTGGCTATTACATCCGATCGATGGCCAACTACAGCTTGCTGCTTGCTCTAACCGGTTTTCGCTACTCGGCCGTGGACCGTTGCCTCTGGCTCGACCCCAAGCTGGACCGCGACGACCTCAAGACATTTTTTTCGACCGATGGTGCCTGGGGCACGTTGACCTTAAAGAAAGCCGGGCCGGGGCATCGCCTGACGATTGATGTTGCCGCCGGGGAACTGCCTTTGCGGCAGGTCGTGCTCTTCGGGGACCGGGTCAAACAGGTGGACGTGACGGTCAAGGCCGGTACCCCGTTAGAATTGCGCGTAAACAACACAACTGACGATCTATGAAAAACCAAACCATGTTGAACACGTTCGCCACGGCGATCACCGCAGTGCTAATGACGACCGCAGGCGGCCGGGCCGCGGATGCCTCCAACACCGTCAAGGTCTTCATCCTTGCCGGGCAGTCGAACATGGAAGGCAAGGCCGCGAATAGCCTGCTGGAGTGGAAGATGGTAGGCTCTAACTGGGGGTTCCACTATCTCGGCAGCGCGATCTGGTTCAACCGCATCGGCAAGGCCATGGGTGAGGCGATGCTGGAACTGATAGGCGATGACCACCCGGCGAAGGCGGTGACCGCCGCCAAGGACGGCGGCGTGGAGGTGGCTGCGGCGGCCCAGCCGTTGACGCTCGCCACGCGCGGGCAAGCGGCTGCCTATACCATCGTCCGGCCGGCCGACGCCTCGCCGTCACAGATCTACGCGGCCGAGGAGTTGCAGAAATTCACGGAGGAGCTGACCGGCGTGAAGCTGCCGATTGTTGGTGACGATGGAGCGCTGCCGGAACGGGCGGTTTTGTTAGGCAATACCCGCCACACCGCCGCGCTCCTTGGCGGGCCTGCCGATCTCAAGGCTCTCGGCGATGACGGCTTCCGTCTCAGAACCTGTCCGCCGCATCTTCTCATCGTCGGCGGTCCCGTGCGCGGCACGCTCTATGGCGTTTATGAAACGCTCGAACGCTTCGGCGGTTGCCGCTGGTACACGACCTGGCACAGCGTCATTCCCGACCGCGCCGCGTTCACCATCCCGGAACTCGACGAAACGCAGAAGCCCGCATTCGCCATGCGCACGTCGTTCTGGTTCGACATGTTCAAGGGCGACCTGGCGGCACGCAACAAGCTCAACAGCTCCAGCCATGACCTCAAGGACCAGCACGGAGGCGCGATCCGCTTCTGCAAAGGCAATTTCGTCCACACGTTCGGTGTGCTCGTGCCGCCCGCGGAGTTCTTCGACGGGCACCCGGAGTACTTCAGCGAGGTCAACGGGAAGCGCCTCAAGGACAACTCACAGCTCTGCCTTACCAACCCGGACGTGCTGAAGATCGTCATCACGCGCGTCCTGGAGAACATCCGCCAGGACCCTGCCGCCAATCTCTACAGCGTGAGCCAGAACGATTGCCTGAACTTCTGCACCTGCACCAACTGCAAAGCCATTGACACGCGCGAGGAGTCTAACTCGGGCACCATGATCGCCTTCGTCAACCAGGTTGCCGAGGCCGTCGAGAAGGAATTCCCGAGCATCCTGATCGAGACCCTGGCGTATAATATGACACGCAAACCGCCGATGACCGTCCGCCCACGCCGTAACCTGGTGGTGCGCCTTTGCCCCATCGAGTGCGAGTACTCCAAGCCGTTGGTCCGCAGCGAGTTCGACCAGAACCGGAAATTCGTCGAGGAAATCCGCCAGTGGAGCGCCATGACCGAAAAGCTTTACATCTGGGACTACACCACCAATTTTCGCGACTACCTTGGTCCGTTCCCCAACGTTCTGGCCCTGCAGGGCAACTTGAAATTCTTCCGCGACAACCACGTCGTGGGGGTCTTCGAGCAAGGCGCGTACCAGGGCCGCCACGCCGATTTCGCCGAGTTGAAGGCATGGTTGTTAGCCAAGTGGCTGTGGAATCCCGAGCTGCCGGCCGAACCCCTGCTCAATGACTTTTTCGCCGGCTACTACGGTGCCGCCGCGCCACTGGTGCGCCGGTATTTTGATGAAATCCACGCGTTCTATCAAAAGCCGGGGGCCACCTTGAGCATCTATGATGACGTGCTGCGCCAACCGCCGGTCACCGCCGAGTTCTATATCCATGCCGTCGAGCTGTGGCGGCAGGCGGAAGCGGCCGTCAAGGACTCGGCGGCGCATTCATACAACGTGCGCATGGGGGCGATCCCGGCGCTTTTCGCGCACTTGTCGCGGCTGCCGGCCGGGTCGGAAGACGAGCGCCGCATCCTGGCAGCCGATCTGTTAGCCCGCTTCAACGAGGCCAAGGACATATGGATTTCGGAAAGCGCGGAGATCCATAAGAACACGCTCGAACAGTGGGCGCATTGGAGCCAGCCATAGGCCGCACCTAACGCATTACCCCGGAGTCATGAATTGGTCGCGGGTCCTGCCTGCGTTTCGACCGGCATCACAGACTTGCCGGCCCTTGCGCAGAGCTTGCCAGACCCCCTCTGCAAGCTCCTTGTCACTGCGTGCCGGCAAGGCCTCGTTGATCAAGGTCTGGCGCGGGATTCCGCCGCAACCACGAACCGGTATGAAGTCAATTTTCATGCGTGATTCCGCCGGACCGACCCCTTGGTCGGCTCCATTGTTGCGGTTGTTCCGCCGTGCCAGCCCATTTTCCCCCGCCACCCCCATTGCCCCGTCCACCGGTCCGGCCACCGGCTCATGCAACCACTTCACCCCATCCACATCTCCCAATTCGCCAGCGCCGCCCTGACGTTGGCTCCTTCCGCAATCTGGCGGGTGGATTGGGATAGGAGTGCCCCAGCGCCAGGCGGGGAATGCCGCGAGAGCCTCGTTTTCCGTCGGCTGGAGGCGGACCGATTGGAAGCGGGTCTGGAACCGTTCCGTTAGGCTGACCACGTTGAGGTTCGTGGTGCCGAGGAACGCGTGGCCCGGTCTCATGCGGTCAAGGTGGGTGCGGAGCATGTCCCGGGCATCCTTGGAGCAGCGGTCGAGTTCATTCACGACCTTGCGTTTGCGGTATTGTCGGATTTCAGTGTGGATGAATCCCTGGCACCGAAAAGTTAGTGCGGATTCTTCTCGCCAAAGTGATTCGGAGAGCTATTCTCTCGCTTGAGAGGATTTCCCATGCATTCACCCACAATGCCCAATTGCTGCCATGATCCAGCCGGACCACTGCCTTGGAAGGCTCCGTTGCCGCGTTTTTTCCGCAGTTCCAGCCCCCTGCTCCCCCGCACCCCCCCAAAGAAACCAAACGCCTTCACAGTTTCACCTTGCGGAAGCACTGGCGACTACGTAGCCATATCCGTATGAAACCCAATTCATCGCGATGCAAGACGACTCGTCGCGAATCGTCACGACCCGTTGACCCATAATCCATAACAGTCCCACACCATGCGCACAATTCGCAATATCATTGACAAGATGTTTGGCGTTGCGAGTAGCGGGCCGACCAAGGTTGAGCAGCCCCTTATTGATCCGCCAGAGCGCAGTGAGTATCATCAGTTGCCCGGATCGCTGCAATGGTCGCCGGGACCAAGAGTGCCAGTGGACAAGACAACATGGCAAACGTGTGAGAATTGTGGCCGCTCGATTCCAACGGAGTCGGACTGGATGGTGGTTGAGGTTGGTGGGATCGAAGAAACCGGCACCGTGACGTACGTCTGTCCGTTTTGCAGTCATTGTCACGTCGGCACCCCATTGTGGAATGAAGACACCAGGAAGCAGGAAACCTGTCACGAGTGCGGAACCAAACTCGACACGGGTTATCAGTGTCCAAATTGCTCGTTTCCAAGAGGCTGGATGCGCGTGGACTGCCCCTTTTGCAGCAATCGACAGCCGGTGTTTGCGCCTCATTGGGTTGATGGTTGCGATTGCTTTGGCTTGGAATGTGTGCGGTGCGAGTCAGTGTTCAGCAGCCTGTGCATTTGTTGATGGCGATCTGTTAGTAATGGCCGCGGAGCCCTCCTGATGATTCCAACCACCGGTCCGGCCACCGGCTCTTGCAACCGCGCTCACCCGCAAAGCGAATTCCTTGGTGCCAGCCTAAGCCCTGAGAGACGGGGATGGCGTTCATCAACCAAACCATGAACCGAAAGGAGAACGTAGGAGTAATGAGCCCGGACACATGTGTCACACAGACGGTGTCAGATAGCACTGGGGGCGAACCCCTAGCTTGAGGAACCGGATGCGTTAATTGCGCTCGTACGGTTCTGTGGGGCGCCGTCCGGCATTCGGGCCGGGCGGCCCTATCCAGGAAACAATAGGCTACCTCCATACCGCACAGCGGCTCGCGTGCTGAGGAGTAACAAGAGTTGAAACAGTCCGGGAATCGACGCCGTACTTGTTAGGACAGGTGTGGCCGTGTCTATCACTCCGCAGCTTGCCATTCCCATCCGCCGCTTCCACACCGATGAACTTCTTTTCCCCGCTCTGCGAATCCCACTTTCGCTCTCTCATGCGCGCCGCCCAGGAAAGCAATTTCTTAGCAGGCGGGAGAGGTTCGTTTTCCGGCGGCTGGAGGCGGCCCGATTGGAAGCGGGTCTGGATCCGTTCCGTTAAGCTGGCCACGTTGAGGTTCGTGGTGCCGAGGAACGCGTGACCCGGTCTCATACGGTCAAGGTAGGTGAGGAGCATGTCCTGGGCATCCTTCGAGCGGCGGTCAAGTTCATTGACCACTTTGATAGACCACGGGCCGAAGATGGACGAGTAGGCAAGCGAGCGGGATCCACTCGCGTGCCCTTTGCAAGTCGGTATTGTTCACAGTCGGCATTGTTCACGGCGGGCTTGGCGGTTGCCAACCGCCGCCACGACTCTGCAGCCAGCCGCCCACCATGCGTCCGCATTCATTGAGTTGCAGCACGCTGAACTCGAACTGCTTCGGGGCCAGCAGCTTGCGGTCGTGCGCCATGCGGATAATGGTAGGGCGGATCCGACCCGGTCCGCCCACTGGTACCCGCCGAATGGCGGTGCGCATGGATTGAGGCCGGAAAGAGCCTGAGATGCGCTGATCAATGGCTCATTGCTTACGCACTTCACCCTCGGGAGGAGTCGGGGCGGGGCGAGGCGAGGCCGCCCAGCCCTACCACGCGCTCCAGCACCGCCGGCCGGCACCTAGGCGATGACCTCCGCGAAGGCGGAACTGACAGGCGATACGTCGGCAGGCAAGGACAATTGGCTGGCAGGCGCGGCGGACGCTACGCGGCCGGAGTTCTCTGGTGGCGAGACGCCACCAGCACGGTCTGCCGCGAGACGCGGCAGCTACGCTCATGACCGCTATGGCAGGGTGACTTTGGCGCGGAGGAAGCCTTTGGCAGGGAGCCCGTGCCTCCGCAGCTCACTTTTGCCGCTGCTCGAACAACCAGCGGAGCAGCTCGGGATCGTTGTAGGTCCGGGTCCACGAGTCGTGGTTCACTTCCGGATAGTAGGTGGCGGCGGGTTTGCCGCCGGCTTTTTCCAACGCGGTGATCATGTCACGGGTGGTGCGCACGGGCACCACGGCATCGGCTTCCCCATGGAACGCGTGGATCGGGACATCCTTGAACCTGGCGGCCAAGGCCGGATCGCCGCCACCACAGATCGGCACGGCGGCGGCGATGCGTCCGGGCACACGGCCCAGCAGGTCCCAGGTGGCAAAGCCGCCCATCGACAGGCCAGTCACGTAAAACCGCTTGGCATCGACGGGCTGCTTTTTCATGGTTTCATCGACGAGGGCGAGCACCGCTTCTAACAACTTGTTCGGTTTGTCCGCCTCACTCAGGTGCATGGTCTCGCGGTTGATCGGAGCCCACCAGAGGTTGGCCGGGCATTGGGGGGCGATGAGGAAGCACGGCTGCTTGAGTTTCGCGGCACCTTCAAGGAGCGGGGTCACCCCGTGCTGGAGCTGGGCGCGGTTGTCATCGCCGCGTTCGCCAGCGCCGTGGAGAAACAGCACGAGCGGATAGGTCTGGCCGGCCTCCAGGGTCTCCGGCGCGCTCCAGCGGTATTTCACCACGGTGCCGTCCGGCGCTTGCCACTCACGGGCCTCCGGTTGCACACCCAACGCCGAACAGACACCCAAGATCGAAACCAGCAAAATATCACGCATGCCGGTGATGCTAGCGACCGGTACCGCGATGGAAAGAAAAATCCGCAGACGAAGGCATGGAGTTGCACACTTCCTGAGCTGGACCTTGAATTGACAAGGAATTGGCAATGCATCCCGGGACATGACTTGGCACCTTCCGGGGGGGCCGGGACTTAGCCACAGCGGTGTGGCGCTGCGCTTCCCACCGCACTCCATACTCTCACCTGCCCGGGCGCGAGCCAAAGTCTGGAGTGCGGTGGGAAGGGCGCAGCCCGCCACCCCGCTGTGGCTAAACCGTTAGAGCTGCGGCCACACCATTCTTCATGCCGAAGATTTCAACATTCAACCTTCAACTTCCAACCTTCAACTTCCAACCTTCAACTTCCAACCTTCAACTTCCAACCTTCAATGCTCACTGGATCGGCGCGAGCAAGCGGGCGGCGCGGCAGGCGGCGCGGAACAGGAACGAACGCCCGGTGAAATCCTCCACCCGCGCCTCACGCGCGTCGGTGAAGTCCACCGCCAGCATCCGCGCGACTTCGTCCACAAAGGCCGGATCCGGCGAAAAGGCCGTGATCTCGAAGTTCAGGCGGAACGACCGGTTGTCGAGATTGGCGGTGCCCACCGCCGCCAGCCGGTCGTCTATCAACATCACCTTCTGATGCAAAAAGCCGCGGTGGTAATGGAACAACTTCACGCCGTAGGGAATCGATTGCTCATAGTAGGAAAACGCCGACAACCAGACCAGCAGGTGGTCGGGCCGCTCGGGAAGCAGAATCCGCACGTCAACCCTGCGGATGGCCGCCGCCTGCAAGGCGGTTAGGACGCCTTCATCCGGCACGAAGTAAGGCGAGGTGATCCACAGCCGGTGGCGCGATGAGTTGGCTGCCTCGGCCACCACCAGTTGCCAGGAATCCGCCGGATCGGCCGGGCCGGTCGGGATGACGGCAGCCACCTGGTTGGCCGCTTCCGGGCGGGTGGTCCAACACAATTCCGGCACCGTCTCGGTGGCCCAGAACCAGTCTTCGAGAAACACCATCTGCACCGCCTGCACCGCCGGTCCACACAGTTGCAGGTGGGTGTCCCGCCACGGGCCAAACCGCACGTCGCGCCCGAGATATTCATCGCCGACGTTGAGGCCGCCGAGAAAGGCGGTCTTGCCATCGACCACCACGATTTTGCGGTGGTTGCGGAAGTTCACTTGCAGGCGCGACCACCAATGGCGGTTGATGCCGAACGAGCGGCAGTCAACGCCGGCCTCGCGCAAGGCCTTCAGATAGCACCGCGGCAGCTTGTGCGAGCCGATTTCATCAAACAAGAACCAGACCTTCACGCCGGCCTGCGCACGCTCGATGAGGGCCTGCTGGAAGCGGGTGCCAAGCTTGTCATTCTTGACGATGAAAAAATTCACGCACAGATAGTCACGCGCCTGTTGCATTTCGCGGAACAGCCGCTCGAACATCTCCTCGCCATCGATGAGCAACTCCAAGGCGTTACCCCGCGTGAAGGGCAGACCGCCCAGAATCATGGCGGCCCTGGCAAAGGCATCTTCATCCGGAATGGCAATCTCATAATGCCGCAAGCGCTTGTGCATGGCCTCCGCCAACATGCGCAAGCGGGCATCGCCCGCCCGTCGGCCGCGCACATAACCGGAAAACCGGCTGCGCCCGACCACCCAGTAAAGCGGGATCGCCAGATAGGGAAACGTCAGCAGGGAAATCACCCAGGCGATGGTGCCTTGGGCGGTCCTGACGTGCATCAGCGCGTGCAGCACATGCAGCAAGCCGATGATCTCAAGGGCCAGCCACACCAGCAAGCTCAACAGAGGCATGATCTCCGGATCGACAAGGGGCATGGCCCAGCCTAGCCCGTTTGGCCCTCCGACACAAGCCTTCTCGTGACAGGAACCCTGTCAATCAGATTAAGGGACGGACGAATAGTTCTTGACGAATAGTCCTATGGCCCGGCTCAAATCCGGCATGCCCATCAAGACACCAAGGGACAGCCGATTGGTCTTAGTACCCAGCCGGACCGGAGTGAGCCATACCCTTGGCCAAACCAAACGCTACGCCGGTCATGGACCGCTACAGTGCGCGGCTTCCCAGCGGGCTTCGGCGTCGGTGAAGTAGCGGACGCGGACTTTCTTGTACTCCTTGGAGGAATAGAGCGCCTGCCAATCGGTCAGGCCGGTGGCGACGGCGATGGCGGCGAGGGTTTGCTCACACTCCGCCTCGTTCTTGCCGTGGACCATGGTGAAGAGGTTGTAGGGCCAATCCGGGTAGCTCGGGCGCTCATAGCAATGGCTGACGGCGCGGAAGGCGGCCATCACGGTCCCGAGGTGTTCGAGCGCGGCGGGATCGCCCTGCGGGCCGGCCCAGACGCCCATGGCGTTGGCCCCGAAGCCGGCCTTGCGGTGGTGCAACACGGCAGCGAAGCGGCGCATGCGGCCACTGGCCAGGAACTCCCGGTGCATGGCCTGCAGTTCCTCAAAGGGCATGCCCAGCTCCGCCGCAAGGTCGATGAACGGCGTGGGCGTGACGGCCAAATCCCGCTGCATGGCCTGTACCAAGGCGATTTCCCCGGCGCTGAGCGCTTGCACCGCGCGGCGGTTTTTCTCGCTGTAGGCCGGGGCCGCCTGGTCGTCCGGCTTGGCGTCGCCCTCGACGTCGAAGCGCACGCCGATCTTGTGCAGCTTGAGGGTGGGCAACAGCCGGGTGCTCAGCGAGCCAGACTCGCGGTGGAGCAGGTCCACGGTCTGGTCAAGGCCCAGGCGGCTGGTCGGCGGGATGGCGATGGTGTACCAGAGGTTGAACTCATGGTTGCGGAGGTAGTTGTGGCTCACGCCGGGGTGGGCGGAAATGATGGCGGCGGCGGCATCGACCCGCTCCGGTGCGACCTTGGCCGCGACCAGACTGGACGCGTAACCGAGGCTGCGGGTGTCGAAAATCGCGCTGATCTGGCGGATGACGCGCTCGGCCTTGAGACGGTTGATGCAGGCCAGCGTGGCCTCCTCGTCCAGTCCGCAGCGGTCCCCCAACTCGGCGAAGGGATGGGCGGTAAAGGGCACGGCTTCCTGCAACAAACCAAGCAGGACGGCATCATGGGAATGGGTGAACGAGGGCATGTGAAGCCGCAATACACGGAACCCGCGCCAGGAAGAAAAGCACAATCTTTCCCCGGCCCGCCGGCATGACCGGTCCGCACCGGGCCGCCAGGACCATTGGGTGGTCCCGTGATAGGCCCGTGCGGTCGGGGCCGCCGTGCCGACGGCCACGTTCGGCCATGAGCGGGTGAAGTTCCATCGCGCCGGGAGGCGGTACTCGGAGGGGCGTGCGCCCGGTGTTTCGTCGGCAGCCGACCTGGCAGCTTGTCCTGTCAGATTGTCCTTGATTGTCCCATGGTGCGGCGATACCCCTTGCGGGCGCCTGCCGCCGGAACCCGGTTCCGCCTGGTCTCGCCCGGGTGGCCCGCCAAGAACCGGCACGGTTGGGGCCTCAGACCGGCGTTTCATCACATTCCTGATTGCACCATGTATCTCAATCTCATCCAGTTGGCGGAATCGTTCGGAGTCTCGGAAAAGGTCGTGGAAGGCTGGATCCGGGACGAAGGCTTGCCGCACACGCCGGACCGCCGGGTGTTGTTGTTTGATCGGGCGCAGGTTGCGCAATGGGCGGCCACGCGCGGACTCGCCGCCAAGGCGGGCTTTCTGGCAGCGGCCAATCCCGCGCTGGGGGCCGCCCTGCGGCTGGCACCACTGTTGCACACGGGTGGGATTTGGCGCGGCGTGGCCGCCGCCGAGGTCACGGAGGTTTTCGTGCGCGTCGCCAGTGCCATGCACGGGGCCACCCCACAAGTTAGAGAGTTGCTCGGGCAGCGGCTCAGGGCTGCGGGCGGCGTCACGTTGGCCCCGGTGGGCGGCGGCTTCGCGCTGCCGCATCCCGCCACGCGCATCACGCTGGGCCGCGATTCGGGGACCGTGGCCCTGCTGCTCCTGCACGATGGACTGGCTCTATCCGAACCGCGGGTGGATGAGGTGCCGGTGACCCGCTTGTGGTTCTTCATTGCGGCGTCGCCGCGCGCACATCTCGACATGGTGGGCCGGCTGAGCCGACTGCTGGCCAACGGATCCCTGCGCGAACGGCTGGAACGCGGGGCCTCGGATGAGGAAATTTTCCAGGTGGTGGCGGCGGCTGATGCGGCCGCTGCGGAAGTCAAGCAACAGGAAGGGAAGGCCTGATGACCGGGCTGCGGTTAGTGCCGGCGGTTCTGATGGAAAGCCTGCCATGAATTCGCTCCTTGACCTGATTTTCCGTCTCGACTGCTGGCTGCTGCTGGCGCCGCTGTTGCCGGGCCTCATCAACAAAGTGAAAGCCTGGGTGGCGGGGCGCCGCGGCCCGCCGGTCCTGCAACTCTACTACGACCTCGCCCGCTTGTGGAAAAAGGGGGTGGTGATGAGCACCCTCGCCTCGCCCGCATTCGTGATCCTGCCCGCCGTGACCTGGGTGGCCTTGCTCGGTGCGGCAATGTTGATGCCGCTCGGACCGTTAGGGGCGAGCCTGAGTTTTCGTGGGGACGCGTTGCTGATGCTTTACCTGCTGGCGCTCGGCCGGTTCTGCACGGCCTGGGCCGCGATGGAAACCGGCTCGGCATTCGAGGGCATGGGCGCGGTGCGGGAGGTCAGTTATGCGGTGCTCGCCGAAGCGGCGATGATTGCCGCCGTGCTCGCGCTCTGCCTCCAAAGCGGGACCATTTCGCTGGTCACGATGCTCGCCCCGGCGATGGGGGCCAGCGCGGCGCTGCTGGCAGTGGGCTTGTTCATCGTGCTGCTGGCGGAAAACTGCCGGGTGCCGTTCGATGACCCTAACACCCATCTCGAACTGACCATGATCCACGAGGTGATGGTGTTGGACCACAGTGGCCCGCCGCTGGCCGTGATCCTGCACGGGGCCTCGATGAAACTCCTGCTGTTCGCGGTTTTGTTAGTGCAGGCGGTGGTGCCAATGGGCCAGCTCAAGCCGCTCGCCGCCGCCGGGGTGTTGGCGGGAGGCGTGCTGAGCGTGACCGTGGGCGTCGGCCTGGTGGAGTCGCTGCTGGCACGCTTTGCCTTTCGCCGCGTGCCGTTGCTGCTCACCACGGCCTTTCTGTTGTGCCTGTTTGCGCTGCTGGTGGCATGGGAAGGAGGCCCGTCATGATGAACTCCAACCTCAACCTGCTCATCGGGCTGGCGATGGGACTCAATCTGCTGGCGCTTGGCACGAGTCGGCTGCCGGCGCTGATCCGCGCGATGTCGGCGCAGGGCGTCATCCTTGGCGTGATGCCGGTGCTGATGGAGCATGAGCCCGACTGGCGGGTGCTGCTGGTGGCGCTGGCGACGATCAGCGGGAAGGGCCTGTTGATTCCCGGGTTGTTGCGGCGGGCGATGCGGACGGTGCAAATCGACCGCGAGCTGGAACCGCTGATCGGGTTTGTGCCGTCGCTGCTGTTAGGCGCGGGCGGCACCATGGCGGCGTTGGCGCTGACGCATTTGTTGCCGTTGCTGCCGGAGCATGCGGGCTCGCTGCTGGTGCCGGGCGCGCTGGCCACCGTGCTCACCGGTTTCATCCTGCTGATCGGGCGCACCAAGGCCATCTCGCAGGTGTGCGGGTATTTGATTCTTGAGAACGGCATCTATCTTTTCGGTCTGTTGCTCATCCATGCGATGCCGCTGCTGGTGGAGGCCGGCGTGCTGCTCGATCTAACGGTCGGGGTGTTCATCATCGGCATCATTGTGGATCGCATCCAACGCGCGTTCGATTCGCTCGACACCCGCAAACTCACCGCCCTTCACGAATGAAATCGCTCCTCCTCATCCTGGTGCCACTGGTGGCGGCCGCACTGGCACTGCTCTGGCCGTGCGGCCGCAGCCGCCCGTGGTTCCTGCCGGTCGTGGGCAGCATTCATGCCGTGCTGGCGGGCTGGTTGTTTTTCGAGCCGCCGGCGGTGGACCCGGACGCGTGGCTGGCCTTTGATCCGCTGGCCCGGGCGGTGTTGCCGGTGGTGTCGTTGTTGTTTCTCGTTTGTGCATGGTATGGCGTGACCTATCTGCGGATCCGCGCCGAGCGGCCCAACCGCATTTTCATTGCGGCGCTGCTGGCGGTGCTGGGGCTGTTGAGCGCGGGCCATCAAGCCCGGCATCTCGGCTTGCTGTGGATTTTCACGGAAGCGGTCACGCTCGCCGCGGTGCCGTTGTTGCACTTCAACGGCACGCCACGGGCCTTCGAGGCGACTTGGAAATACCTGCTGGTCGGCGGCACCGGCATCGCGCTGTCGTTGTTAGGTTCGCTGTGCCTCGGCTATGCCTCGCTGTATGGCGGCGGGGATGGGCATCTGACCTTTGTGGCGCTGCTGGCACAGGGTGCGGGCTTGTCGCGGCCGTGGGTGCTCATCGCGTGGGTTTTGTTGTTAGTCGGTTACGGCACCAAGATGGGTCTGGCGCCGATGCACACCTGGAAGCCGGAAGCGTACGGTGAGGCGCCGGCCATGGTGGGGGCGATTCTGGCGGGTGGGGTGACCTCGGTGGCGTTCACGGCCATCCTGCGGGTGCGGGCGGTGGTCGGGGCGGCGGGGGCAGGGCCGATTGCCGATCACACGCTGCTGGCCATCGGTTTGTTCTCGATGCTGGTGGCGGCCTTGTTTTTGTTAGGCACGCGCGATTTCAAGCGGATGCTGGCGTATTCCAGCGTCGAGCACATGGGCATCCTCACCCTCGGCGCGTCGCTGGGGCGGGCGGGGGTGGCGGCGGCCCTGTTTCACGTGTGGACCAACGGCCTAACCAAAGGCACGCTGTTTCTGAGCGCCGGCAACCTCCGGCGGGCCGCCGGGTCACCCTCGATGGACGACGTGCGCGGCATGAGCGTGCTCACGCCACGCTCGGCGGCGATCTTCGTCACCGGCATGTTTGCCGTCACCGCCTGCCCGCCCTTCGGCCCGTTTTTCAGCGAGCTTAAAGTGCTGCGGGCCGCGCTGGAAACCGGGCATGGCCTGGCCACCGCGATGTTTCTCGGCTGCCTGTTGCTGGCGTTTTTCGGACTGACCCGGGTGGTCTTCGGGATCGTGGACGGCCGGCCGCGCACGGCGGCCAAGGCGGGCAGCAAGCGCTTTGTGGAAACCGCAGGCGTGATCCTGCCGCCGCTGGTGCTGCTCGGCTTGTCGCTGTGGCTCGGGTTGTTCACCCCGCGCGTGCTAACCGAGGCCTGGTCGGCCGCAGTCGCCCAACTTTTCCCCACCCCATGAGCGCCGCCACACCGTTTGCCCCGTTAGCCAATGCCACCAGCCTGCCGTGGGCGGATGTGCCGGGGTGGCCGGTGGCGGATTTCATCCGGGCCACGGGTGCCGAGATCACGCGCGGGGCCCGGCTCTGCTCGCTGTTTGGGGTGGCGGCTGACGGTGATGGCACCCACTTGGTGGCGGTGCTCGCGTTTGATACCGACAGCACCCTTGCCGTCGGCCGCAGCACGCCATTCACCGGCGCGTTTCCGTCGCTCACCGTGACCCATCCGCAAGCGCACCTGTTTGAGCGCGAAGTCTGGGAACAGCACGGTCTAACACCCACCGGCCATCCGTGGCTCAAACCGGTGCGGCGCACGGCTGGCAACGCGCCCGCCAACGGCGAGTTCTTCCGCGTCGATGGCGGCGAAATCCACGAGGTCGCGGTCGGCCCGGTCCACGCCGGCATCATCGAACCGGGCCACTTCCGCTTCCAATGCGCGGGCGAGGAAGTGCTGCATCTGGAAATCGCGCTCGGCTATCAGCATCGCGGCATTGAAGAGGCGCTCGGCGGGGGCCCGCATCGTGCGACGATGCTCCAAATGGAAACCATCGCCGGGGATACGAGCATCGCCCACGCGACGGCGTATGCGACCGTCATGGAGGCGCTCGCGGCAACCGAGGCCCCGCTGCGGGCACAGTGGCTGCGGGCCGTCGCCCTCGAACTCGAACGCCTCGCCAATCACACTGGCGACCTCGGCGCGCTCGCCAACGACGTCGCGTTTCTGCCCACTTCGTCAGCCTGCGGCAAACTCCGCGGCGATTTCCTGAATCTAACAGCATTGCTGTGCGGCAACCGGTTCGGTCGCGGCCTGGTGCGGCCGGGCGGCTGCCGCCACGACCTCGAACCCGCCCGCGCCGCGCAATTGTTAGAACGTTTGGCACCCGCGCTGGCCGATACCGCACAGGCCATCGGGTGGTTGTGGGATTCCGCCTCGGTCCGCTCGCGCTTTGAAAACGTCGGCACCGTGTTCCCGGTGCAGGCCACCGAACTCGGCTTGGTGGGGCCGGCGGCCCGCGCCTGCGGCCTGGTGCGCGATGTGCGCTACGATCATGCGAGCGGCTGGCATCGTTTCGCCCAGGCCCCGGTGACGGTGTGGCCCGGTGGCGATGTGTTTGCCCGCGCCCGAGTGCGCTCGTTAGAGATCCAGCGCTCGGGTGAGTTCCTGCGCGACCAAGTCCCCTCCCCGCCCGAGGGCGAACTGCACGACGACCTCGCGGCCCCCGCGCCCGACACGCTGGCCGTGGCCCTCGTCGAAGGCTGGCGCGGCGAGGTCTGCCATGTCGCTCTAACCGATTCCGCCGGACGTTTCCGCCGCTACAAGATCACGGATCCGTCGTTCCACAACTGGAGCGGCCTCGCCCTCGCCCTGCGCGGCACCGCGATCTCGGATTTTCCCATCTGCAACAAGAGCTTCAACCTCTCCTACTGCGGCTTCGATCTCTAACCGAAACTCGGCGTCATGTTCATCCACGATACCCTCCTCCATCGCCTCAAACGCGGCTGCGAGACCATGGCCTATCCGAAAGGTCCGGCCCCCGCGCTGCCCGAGCGCCACGGCGGCACGCTCCAGGTGGACGCCGCCAAGTGCCCTGACGGCTGCAGCGCCTGCGTGTCGCCGTGTCCGACCCAAGCCATCACCCGCGACCTCGGCAACCCCGTGATCCTGGACCTCGGCCGCTGTGTTTTCTGCGCCGCCTGCGTTGAGGCTTGTCCTGAACAGGCGATCACACAGACCGGCGACCACCGGATGGCCGTGCGCCGCCGCGATGACCTCGTGCTCGGCGAAGCGGGCCTCGAACAAATCCGCCTCGCCACCGCCCTCGACGCGAAACTCCGCAGACTCTTCGGCCGCTCGCTGCGCCTGCGCCAGGTCAGCGCCGGCGGCTGCAACGCCTGCGAAGCCGACACCAACGTGCTCGGCACCATCGGCTGGGACCTCAGTCGCTTCGGCATTCAGTTCGTCGCCTCGCCGCGCCATGCCGACGGCCTGCTCATCACCGGCCCCGTGACCAAGGGCATGGAACTGGCGCTGCAAAAAACCTACGACGCCGTGCCGGGCCCGAAAATCGTCATCGCCGTGGGTGCCTGCGCGATTTCCGGCGGCCCGTTCGTCGGCCATCCCCAGGTCCACAACGGTGCCGCCGCTCTGGTGCCGGTCGATCTCTACATTCCCGGTTGCCCGCCGCATCCGCTGACCATCCTCGATGGCTTGCTGCGCTTGTTGAAGCGGCTGGGAAACGAGGACCGGCAATGATGGACGGGAGCCCGGGCCGCCGCATTTGCAAGGGGTGTGGGCGTCCCGCCCCCATTTGACAATGGGACGCGAAAGAGATCTTGGCGACGCCTCCTCACTTTCTCCCCCCATTGGCCCATGTGGGCGAGACGCCCACGCTCCTTGAATGTGGACACCACGCCCACTAACCGCCAATGACCATGAGGATTTTCGGCCCTCCTCTCACTCATCGGCTTGCTCCAAATCGAATCCTCCCAAGCCGCCCTGCCTCAGCCCGGAAAAAAAACATTGAAACCCGATCAAGGCCAGTTAAGGCTTTCGGCATGAGCACCGCTACGCTTTCCGCCATGGGCCGGTTGGTCAATGCCATTCTGGAGGATCACTCGTGAACGGCCAAGCTGTGACACAAGTGGTTCCCATTGAGCGGGTGGAGAACCTGATCTGTCTCGAGCGGGGCGAGAAAGTGCTGCTGGACGCCGATCTGGCAATGCTTTACGGCGTCGAAACCAAAGCTCTTAACCGTGCGGTGAAACGCAATCGAAGCCGGTTTCCGCAGGACTTCACCTTCCTACTGACGCCTGAAGAGGCTGACAACTTGAGGTGCCAAAGTGGCACCTCAAGTTCCGGGTATGGCGGACGCCGCTACCGCCCTTACGCTTTCACCGAGCAGGGCGTGGCCATGCTCTCCAGCGTGTTGCCGGCCTCTGACTCCCGAACCGCCCTAAGCGCCCCCCATGACTGACCCGCCACCGCTGCTTCAACCCGCGCAAATCGAACAGGCCATCCTGCTCATTCGTGGCCAGCGGGTGATGCTGGACCGCGATCTGGCCGCGCTCTACGGCGTCGAGACCAAGAACTTGAACAAAGCCGTCCAGCGCAATCCCGACCGCTTCCCGGCCGATTTCATGTTCCAGCTTACGGCGGACGAGGCGGAATGTTTAAGGTTCCAATATGGAACCTTAAAGCGCGGCCAGCATTTCAAGTACTTGCCGCATGTCTTCACGCAGGAGGGCGTCGCCATGCTGTCGAGCGTGCTTCGCAGCCCTCGCGCCGTTCAGGTCAACATCACCATCATGCGGGTATTCGTGCGCTTGCGCGAGACGCTCGCCCTCCACACGGAACTCGCTCACAAACTGGCCGAGATGGAGCGCAAGATCGAAGGCCACGACACCAGTATCTGCACGTTGTTCGACGCCATCGATCAACTCACCACCCCACCCTCCCAACTGCCCCGCGAAATCGGCTTCCATGTCAAGGACGCCCCCAAACCCTACCGCGTGAAAAAACATTGAATCCCGGCTTAAGCCAGGTAAGACTTTCGAAATGAGCACCGCAACGCTTTCCGCCAAAGGCCAGTTGGTCATCCCCAGCCGGTTCCGCAAGGCCCTGCATCTCCAGCCGGGCGACAGGGTTTCGTTTGCCATCGAGGGAGAGAAACTCGTCATGCAGTGTCACCAACCCAAGCCCGCCAAATTGGTAGAGAAGAACGGTCGTAAAGTCCTGGTCGCTCCGCCCGGAGCCCCGCCGATGACTCTCGAGGTGGTCAAGGCTCTCCTGGCCGACTTCCCATGAGCCATCTGCTTGACGTCAACTTTCTGCTGGTCTGCGGGTGGAATTCGCACGCGAGGCACGCGACGGCTCGCGCTTGGCTGGAGGCCCAGTCCGCCTTCACCCTCTGCCCGCTCTCCGAGTTGAGCTTCCTTCGCGTCAGCCTGACTCCTGGCTATCGGGCGACATTCGCGGACGCCCAGGCGGCCCTGGCCAACCTCACCTCGCGCAAGCAGGCCCGCTTCGTCAGCGCGGACCTTTCCGCCGCCAACCTGTCCGCCCTCACCAGCCATGCCGACGTCACCGATGCGTATTTCGTCGAACTCGCGCGTGCCCACGGCCTCAAACTCGCCACCCTGGACGAAGACCTCTGCCGAAAGTCGTGGGCTGCTGGCATCGCGGAAAACCCGCTGTGATCAACCGCCATGAGCACCGAATTCCCATCCGACCTGAACTTGAAGTCGCAAATTGCGACTTCAAGTTTCGGACACGGCGGGCGCAGGAAACTCCCCTACGCCTTCACCGAGCACGGCGCCATCATGGCCTCCAACGTCCTCAACAGTCGGCAGGCCACGCAGATGAGTGTCTTTGTCGTGCGGGCCTTTGTGAAGAATGTATTCCTCAGCCACTCCGCCAAGGACAAAGCCGTCGTCCGCCCGCTGGCGGAGCGCATGTGGCAGGACGCGCCAAAGTTGTGGTCCGATGAATGGAAAATCCCTGTAGCGGCGGTCTGTGACCGTCGCAAGTATCAGCGAGGCTCACAACCGGAGCGAAGCGGAGATGGCCAACGGCAAAGCGCCGCTACAACAGCGACGATCGAGGCATGGCCGAGCAACCGGACCAGCTTCGCGGGTATCATCAATAATCGGTGATCTGTGGGCAGGAAAACTCGATCCCTACAAGCAGCAGTGACCTGGCGCGTCGTTGACCCAAACCACACGTCAGACAATTTTGGATAATAGGAGGCTCCCGTTTTTTCAGGCGGTGCAGTACCGGATACCTGAGAGATCATGAGGTTTCGACGATAGCCAGCAACTGCCTTGCCCGGCTGACGGCCATGAACCAGGAGTAGTGGTCGGACTCTGTGGCGAGGTCCTTGTGGGAGGGTAGGCCGATGAGGATGACGGCCTTGGAGTCGAGGCCTTTGGCCTTGTGGATAGAGGTGTGGCGGATGGTGTTCGGTGCGTCTTCTTCCTCAGTACATTCGCACAGATTGTGGCCCAAGAGGATGCGGCAGGTGCCGAGCGGGCTTCGAACGATGTCGGATTGCGAGTGGAGAATCAGGACTTCGCGGGGCTGGCAGTGACCAATTTTTTTCCAATGGGTGAGGATGGATTCGACTAACTCGCAGGCGTCAGTGCCGACGGGAAGCGGGTACATTTTCGGTTCCGGGCCTTCAGGGAGGTGGTCGCCGTTTCCGAGTGAGTCGATCATGCTGGCGGTGGTGGGGCTGGAGTGGTCGCGGATGAATTGCCAGAGCGGGCGGGTGAAGCGAACGGCCGGGTGGAGCCGGACGTGGGCGGGCTGGGACCAAGCGGCGGCAAGTACGGCAGGATCGAAGCGCTCCGCGGCGCGGAAGGGCGGGCGTTGGGCTGCATCGTAGAAAATACTCGCTGGCGCATCTCGGTACTCCTTCAAGAGGAGTTGGTAGATGTGCCACCATCCGCCGGCTTCACATTCGCAGGCATCAATCTCAATCGGCCAGCAGGTATCGTGGTCCTGTCCTTCATCCACGACCAGGGAGTCGAAAACCGGCCATTTCGCCCGCAATGCCGGATCGCGTGACGTTTCAAGGACCAAACGGAGCAAGTCGATTTCGTAGAACGAGCGCATTACTTCCTTGTCCGAGCCAGGCGGTGGTTTTGTAACATAATGGCCGACTAGGGTGAGCAGCTCGATAAACAGTTCCTCCCATCCGCGGACCACCACTTGACCGCAATCAATCCGACGAAGTGTGACCAAGCGGCGCAATTGGGCGGTCAGTGCTTTGTTGTAGGTGAGGAAAAGAACGCGTCGGCCGTCCCCTTGGCGGGCATAGCGGAACGCTTGTTCGAGCGCATGCCACGTCTTGCCGGTTCCGGTGCCGCCCTGAACGAGGATCTGACGGTTGTCGGAGAGTTGGTCAAGAAGGGAGAAGCGGGATTGGAACTGCCGCTTAAAAAGTTCCTCGGTGTGATCGATGAATGCCCGTTTTTCCTTTGGCAGGGAACCTTGACCGAAGGCCGCGATTACCGATCGCTTTTGTTCCTCGGTGACAGGCGTTTGGGCATGTTTGCCAAAGATCCGCCGCCAGGTGGCGGTCCAGCTCACCAGATTGTTGCCGGTGACAAGCCAGTGGCGCTCGACGCCTTGGAAGAGATCAATTTCAGGCGGTACGACGGCCCCCGGCACGCATAGCGCTTTTTCAACGGTGGGTGGTTTGCCTTTGGCTTCGATTCCGCAAATGACCCCTTGCCACTCCCTGTGGAGCTGTTCTATCGGATCAGTATCGCCCGTGCCTTCCCAGGTTCCGGTTTCTGCAAAATGCCTGGGTAGACGGGTTTTCACCTCAAGAACCAGCAAACCGCCGATAGGCCCGAGCACAAGAAAATCGCCTTCGCGCTTGGTGCCACGCATATCGGTGTAGTAATATCCCCAGATGACAGTCCAAAGATGGGGAGAGTCGGCAAGTCCCTTGAGGCGCTCAGCCACCCGAATTTCGGTTTCGTTGCAGGCTCGCGGCGGACGGTGGTGAATCCATTCGATCATGACTTTGCGGTAGAATGAGGAGTGTTCACTTTCTCCTTAAAATGCTAAAACCTTAGAGGGCTGGCTAACGACGTACTGGTAGGTGAAGGGGGGGCCCATTGGCAAAGAACCTCTCAAGTCAAAATAATGAAACCAGTTGACTGACAAACTATCGATGAATCTCTCTTGATATTAGTGATTGATTTTGAGCTGGCTGCGAGTTAGGCATGCGCATGAGAAACGACGTAATCGACGGCGAAGCGTCTACTTTCCTTCAGCTTTGGTGCAATAGGCCAACACTTGCGAAACGAAATTCCGGCGGGAATGCTGAGGGCTTCTTGAACCTGGACATCTGAAAGAGCGGCAAGATCGCTACACACCTCAAGAGCTAGAGCACGGCCTGAATCAGACGGGCAACCGCTTGGATCGTTCCACCAGCATGCCGTGTCAAATCCCCAAGGATTTACTGCAAACATCTTCTCCCGATATGCGTAGAACCCACCTTTGAGCTTGGTGAGCCAGCGGTTGCCGTCTCGGTCAATTCCGGCCCAGAAGTTGTAAGATGACTCGCCCGGTGCCGTGAAGCGTTCCCATTCCCAGCCCGTGCACTCAATTGCAGGCGGCAAATCATGCATTAGAGGGAATGATGTCATCTGCCAGAACTTTATCGGTCTCCTCAGATTCAGGACTCCTTACCTCTGTGAAGTGATGGTGACACTGTGTTAGGAATCGTCGGCGGCGGGTGAGCCTAACAGAGAGTAGCGCATGATCAGTTCGGTTCCCGGAAAGGTGATTTCCATTTCGTTGAGTTGTTCGAGGAGC
>JAPLUI010000544.1 GCA_026397725.1 Verrucomicrobiota bacterium
CCCCCAGGTAGTGCTCCTGCTCCAGCAGGTTGGCGGCACGCGGCAGTTCCTCGCCGCTCACGGTGGATACTTTCAACTCCCCGAGCACCACGGCGGACGGGTCCTCGGCAAACACGGATTCGATGATTGGGTTCATGCCACCCGTAATTCATCCGAAACCGCCCAGTTTGTCTAGCCCAAAGTGATTTTCCCTACAGCCACAAGCGCTCAATCTACTCAAAAGAAATCGCCATGGTCAGGGCCGCGATGGCGGATTTGGAGATGTGGATGGGGTGAGGGGCAGGAATTGCTTTGGGGGAGAGCAGTTATGACGCTCATCACGGAACAACTTGGATCCGATAGAACCGCTTGGCCACCCCTGCGGTGGTGGGGTCCGTATATGAGAGAGTGGTTTGTCCTCCTGAAGCGGTCACTTGCGAGCCAGGCAAGCCCGTCTGCCAGGGACCAGCGGGTGAGGCAGCATAGACCACCTTGTATGTCTTACCTGGAACCGACGACCACGTCACTACCAACCCGCTGCCGCCTCCACCATCGGGAGCTATGCTTGCCCGCAGCACACTCCTTGGATTCATTGCGTCTGTGCCGGCCGCGAATTCCGAACCATCCGATGCTTCATCACCGTCGGTGTCCGGGCTGTATTGATTCGTTCCAAAGCGATAGGCTTCGTAAGTGTTCGACAACCCATCGCCATCGGTATCCGCACTACGGCTTGCCTGTTCGGTGTTGCCGTAGGCACCAAGATTGCAAAAGCCACCGTTCCATCCGGGCTCGTTCGCAAAGCTCGCGGCAGGATCTCCGGTATCAATACCGCAACTGTTAGAAGCATCCGGTGTCCATGCTCCGCCGTGATAGCTGCCCACCGTACTCTGGAGGTGGCAGTCGCCCCCGTATGCATCGACGAACCATGGATCGGCACTGACACTGTGAGTGTCCTGACCCGTCGCTGCCTGCCACTGACTCAATGAAGAAATACCACTGTCATTCACCCACCATTTTGCGCCAGAGGTGAGCCAGATAACATTGTAATCTGAAGTGGGCACAACGGCGGCGAACGCGTAGCCGCTGCCGTCGACCCAGACAATATTATTCCGCACTGCTATCTCACTGCCGTAAAGGTAAAGAGCGTACCAGAAGTGGCCAATTAGCGTGCAATTCCGAATAGATGTTCCTGTAGCGTTAGATACGTCAACGCCATTGCCACCATTAGGACCTTCTATGAGGCAGTTCTCCACAACCGCGTTTGGCCCTTCAATGTGAATGCCAGCGCCGTTTGGGCTCTGCTGGACAATACTGCACCGACTGACCCGGTCATTGCTTCCGCGTATGGTTACATTCCACCCACTGCCCCTCAGCCGCATCCACGACTGCGGCACGCCGGGATACCTGTTGGCAGATGTGGTCGTCACTACAACATATGCACCATAAATACCCCAGCCACCGCTGTTTGAATATGCTCTGTCAAATGTCACACCATACGGAGACGCAACGATCGTAATCGGGTGGTCGATGGTCCCACTATTTGCACCACTCACCACAATATCACTGCTTAATGCGTACCCGCCGGTATCGATTCTGACGACATCCCCAGGCTTCAAAGCGTATTCGCCCAGTACCGCTTGCACGCTGGCTTTCGGTGTCTCTGGGGTTAACCCATCGTTCACATCATTACCAGCAGCGCTGCACCACAGGTCGATGTCGGTTGATCCGTCATTCACGTAATAAGTCATTCCAAAACCCAACCGGAAGTTGCCGGCGCTTTGGTCAGATACAGATTCCTCCCGATTGCTCGTAATCTTCAACCGATAGCTCCCGCCTACTCCATATCCGGTGACATCCCATCCATAAGACCCTTCAGCAACGCCAACTATGCCAGCAGAAGAAATTGCTCCAAAGTTGAGCCCTGCGTTGGCCGACACCTGAAGATTCACACTATCGCCAGGCAGCCACCCCCTGCCGACCCACGTCCAGCGCGTGATGACGGGAATGGTGATGTCGGAGAAACTTTCGCTTCCGATTGGCGCATACAACCAGAGGAGCCGACCAGACGGAGTCCTCGACGCTTGTTCGGTGCCCCCGTAGGCTCCGAGATTGCGTTGGCCCTCGTTGGCAGCATGCACGGGTGTCGCATTTGGGGTGGTCTCTAGGCCGGCGTCACCCCAGCCTGTGTCGATCCCGCAACTGTTAGCCAGATCTGGGATCCACGCGCCATTACGATAGCTGCCGGCCGTACTTTGCAGGTGGTAGTCTCCCCCTGAAGCATTGACAAACAATGGATCAATAGTCAGGCTGTGCGCGTCTTGACCGGTCGCATCGCGCCATTGGCCGAGTGTGGCGCCGCGATCTCCCACACTCGCCCCGTTGATTGCCCAGATGTCGTTGTGGTCGGATTTCGGAACGTTTCCGTACATGTCGCTGAGCCCATAAGATCCGGCTCCGGAGACCGCGATGATGTTGTTTTGCAAAGTGCATGTGTGGAAGTAACCGTACGCTCGGATTCCGTATTGGTAGCCTGTGACCGTACAATTGCGCACGGTTATGTTCCCGGCACTCTGCCCGATTCCGACTGAACCCGGCCCTCGCACCAGGCAGTTTTCGACCAACAGCGACGGGGAATTGGTAGCGTGGTAAATAATGCCGTTTGAGCTGTTGCCTGCTATCTCGCACCGGCTCAGTTGACAGTTGTAACCGTTGATTCTGATTCCGTCCACGAAGTTTGTGATGGCCATATATCGCTGAGCCACCGCTGGGTAATTTGGTCCGGTCGCGGTAGCGACGTTCACGTATGACGCCTGAATATCCCAGCCGGAAGAGGAAGGCGCGTTGGTTCCGGTAATCGTCACGCCCATTGGAGAGGCCAGGAACACGAGCGGCATGGCGCTGGATCCGCCATCCGAGGAGGGAACGACAATTGAGGTGGCCACCGTATAAGATCCCGTGTCGATACAGACAACATCCCCAGCAGTGAGACTGTAGGAATCCACAACGGCTTGAACGGTTGCCTTCGGGGAGGATGAGGTCAGTCCGTCGCTGGCATCGTTACCGGCTGCCGTCGCGTAAACGTCAGCGACGAGGCTGGCGTCGTTCACATAAAAGCGACGATTGCACACCAGCAGACGGTCGGAAAGCTTGCCAATCGCGCCAAACGGTTCCCGGACCATAACGTCCCAGAAACCAACCGTCGCCGCGCTGAGGTTTACGCGGCATCTGATCCGGGTCGTGCCCTCTACGACGACATCTGTGCCGGCGATCATCCCGCCAGCCGGGTGCCAGAGGCTCACAGTCATGTCGGGAGCAAATCCGGTCCCGCTGACCACGATTTCAAAGTTTGCCGCGCGGTCAGCAACATCTGTGCATTGTAGGACGACCGGGCTGAGCCTGGATTTCGAGGATTCCTCGGTATTGCCGTGGACACCTTGGTCACAGCGCCCGCCGTTTGGTGCAGGCTCGTTGGCGAAGGGCGAGTCGAAGTGCCCAGCGTCAATGCAGGGAGAATGAACAGGGTCCGTGACCCAAGTTCCGCCACCGAGTGGGTTGGGCTGCCAGCGACCTTCAGTTGACTTCAGATGAAAATCGAACGCTGCGGGAGCAGCGAAGAGAGGGTCTGCGGAAGTGTTGCTATTGGAAACAGGGTCGAAGGAAGGAGGGAAGCCAGCCCAGTTCGTGCCGTTGTTCCAGACATCGTTGAACGAGTATTGCGGTGCCGAGGTTCCGACCGAATCCTGGACGCCTGACAAGTTCAAGGCGATGATGTTGTTCGTTACAGTCGATGTGAAATTGGAGCAACTGTTCCCCAAGCCCTGCCCACCATTACCATAAATTACGCAATTGTCGATCGATGGTTGCACGCCGCCACTGCCTGTCGCGATAATTCCCCCCAGGCTGTTGTTTGCGACGATGCAGTGGTCGATGCTACCTTGAACCCATCCCCACGCCCAAGGGTCATTTCCATGGCAATTGACGCCATGTTGTCCATTGTCGTGGATCCGGCATGTGAGCAGACGAATTTGTGCGCCGCCGCTATTCAGACTCCAAACGCTGCTGCCTGACCCTATTGCATACACTCCGTTTTCGCTACAGTGGCGAACGGTGACGTTGCTCGCCGTGACTTGCCCGAAATAGCCGGGTCCACCCACGCAACTAATTCCGTCAGTCGCGTATTCGACGGTGGCATGGGAGATGCTGTTGTTTTCTTGCGAGTTGATGATTCTGAGACCATCCCAGTTGCCGGGAGCCGGGGCGAACTGGTCCGAGGTGAAGAGTACCCTTTGATCAGGCGTCCCGGCTACCTGTAGGAGTGAGGTGGATGGAACGGTCAGGCTCGTTGCGCTCTGAAATCGGACGACGACTCCCGCATCAATGGCGAGAGAACCAGACACCGTGAGATCTCCTGTGACAATGTAAGGTGAGCCTGCCGCACTCCAGGTGCCCGAAACCGTGCCGCTGACGTTGGTGTCGGCTTTCGAACTGGGTACCAGAACCACGATCCAGCAGCTTGCCAGAACGGCGCTCCTGAAAATACCGATAGACTTGACGATACGGGTCTTCATTTGTTGGGTGTTAGATAATTGCTTTTTGGGGGGCGCATGAGGAATCGAAAAGCGGAGCTCGGGGAGCGGGGGAAAGGTGGCTGTAACGGCGAACATGCCGCAGCGACACCCAGCGACCAAATCGTCGGTTCGGCGGGACCACACCGACTGCAAAGAATTTGCTTTTGAGGTGAAAGCCGTTGAGGGTGCCGGTGGCCGGACCGGAGGGCGGGGAAAACAAGGGGGGAAAACGGCGCAACCATTGCATCGCCAGAGCCGACCAAGGCATTGTTCCGGCGGGACTATGCAGGGAAGCGGGGGATTTCGTCAGAATCATAGCAAGTCTCCTCAAACGCGCACAGGTCCCAACCCGCTTCGCCATGCATCCCGTGCTTGATGGCATGGTCATGGGGATCGTCCGCCCCGAGCAAGGCTTGCGCCGAGCGCGGGGCCGGGCGGCTGGCGGATTGCCACCCGTGGGGCGACCGGCGCAGGGGCGAGGACGGCGGGCGTGCCGCGTGCCACCAGCAGCGCCTTGGCCAACCGGGCGGCACCACCTCCCAATCCAATCCAGGCCAAGGCCGACGGCAATCTGAGACATGGCAGCCCCCCCGGACGACAGGTCTCGTGCCATAGCACCTCCGACGTCTCCCCCCGGCAACGGCCGCCGCGGTCGGCCGCCGCGCCCAGTTTGTTAGAGACAGGGTCGGCAACCTCGCGGCTACCTGTGCCTGCCGCTTGATCCGCGGCACCTGGTGTCGCCGCCTCAACGCAGCGTTCGCAGCTTTCGAAAGGGTCCTTGTCCATTGCCGCCCACAACAATAGTCATTGACACCGCCCCCATGTGCCACCACATCTTCCCCACCCCTAACCACCATAGCCTGGTTTAGCCACTCTGTGGCCGAGGATTGGGGGCCAACTCAAACTACGGTGGAAGTCACCAGTGCCTACGGAACCGTCATCAGCGGCGCCTCGACCATCGTGGTCGAACCGCTCCGCGTCGCCATCGAGATGTTCGCGGGCCTGATCATCCAGGCCGAGGCCGGGAAGACCGTTAGGATCCAAGCCACCACCAATCTGACCACCGGCACCTGGACGACGCTGGCCGAGATCGTCATGCCGACTCCGCCCTACACCTACTACGACGCCGACAGTCCGCACCATCCCAAGCGCTTCTACCGCGCCGTCGAGGTTCCGACCGGGCCCTGATGGACTGTCAGGTCAAGGAGGAATCCGCGCCATGCCCAAAAGCTGCGAATGATCAGAGGCAGGCCGGTGCAGGCATGGAGTTGCTACAATTCGTCCAGGCACAGCCCTGTGGCGGCGGTCTATGACCGTCGCTGGCCCGGGCGAGGCCTTTCGAGCACGCCAAGCAGGCGGGTGCCGACCGGCCCCACCTTGTGGTTCATTCTGCCCTGCCGGAGAACCCCAGCGCAAGCGCTGCGAGCCAACCCTGGGCTTGGAGGACACCACCCCGTTTCCAAGCCATTACCGCAGCTCTAGCCATGTTGCATTGGGGCAGGCCTTACCTCGACGGCCAGGGCGTGCCCAGCATGCGTCAGCCAGCCACTGTCAAATCAACTTCAGCTCATCCTCCTCTGATGGCCTCTGCGCCTTTGCGTCTTTGCGGCTTTGCGTGAGCCACTCTTCAGCTCCCGGCACCCAAGTTCATCCAATCCATTCATTCCGGTTCAGACATTTCTCGCGCCAAGTCGCAAAGCCGTCAAGTTTTTCAGAATCAGGAAATCCCGGTTTTGGGTAAGACGGTATATTGAAGGGGTTGACGGACCACTCTTTTCATCCTCTTCCATCATTTTGCCTCACCATGATTTTACCCAACTCTTCGATTCCTTCACGAAGACACGACGGGGATGTCGTGACTCCATCCACTCTTCCATGATCCTGCCAGACTCATCTCTTCCTCTTCCACCATCCGCACCATCCGCGCCATCCGCGTAATCCGCGTAATCCGCGTAATCCGCGTAATCCGCGGTCAATTCCCTCTGCCACTGCGCTTCCTTTCAGCGTTTCAGCTTTCTCCCTCCCTCTCTCCCTCCAATGATTCTGCCATCAATGATTCTGTCGCAACCGTCCAAGCATGGCAGAATCATTCACAGCAGAATCATTTGGGGAAAGCACATCAATGTCTAACTCCTCTCACATTTTCCAACTCCAATCTTCCTGCCCTCACCTCTTCCACGGACAACCGACAACTCTTCTCCACCGCCCCACCGCCCCACCGTCCCACCGCCTTCCCGCATCTGCGTGCCTGTGACAAGGCCCCGGGCGAAAGCGAAATTCCGGCGCGATCAGCGCCCTTGAACCTGACCATCGGATGGGGCGGAGGTATTGGGTGAAAGCGCCGGTGCCGGTGAGCGGTCCTTTGCCCCAATCCGGGATGCGGCCGTTCATGTCGTGATTTCCCATTGCGTTAGATCATGGCCTTGCCTCAAGGCTCGATGTCGTAACTGATCACGCCGTCCGCCGGGAAGCGCTTGAGCATGTCCTCGCCCTCCGCGGACTTGTCATCCAGGCAGGCGGCAACGAGCTGGGGGCCGCCCCAGGTCCAGGCCGGCGGCGCGAAGTGATGCAGGCTGCGGCTCGCCGGATTGCTGATCGTCCGGAGCTCCCAGACGTCGCATTGTTTGAAGGTGGCATTGCCGCCGTCGGTTAGGAGCGTGACCGCGGCCGGCTGATCGACCTTGATGGCCTTGCTGATGCGGAAGAGGTTGTTAGCGAGGATGCTCAGGCGGTCGCGGTCGATGAGGAGGTGCCAGCGGAGGCTGGTGTCGGCGGGGATCTTGCGGGCGGGGGTGTTGGCGGGCGTGCCCGGTGCCGGGGGAATCGGAATGTCTTGCGGAATCAGCGAGAAGGGAACGGGCGTGCCGGCCACGGTGACGGCGGTGCCGTCAAACGTGATTTCAATAGTGTCTTTGGTTCCGACGCGCAAGCCGACCTTGTTGGCGCTGCCGGGGATGATCTCGGCGATGATCTCGACCGATTCGGTTTGCGCGGATCCCTCGATGGTGAAGCTGGCATTGTCCAACATTTTGTTAGAGACGGCGTGCTGCCGCTGCCTGCGCTTTTCCATGGCTGGCATCGTGACTCCGGTGAAGTAGCCCAGCAGCCGGCTGTTGCCGAAGGTGAGCGGGCGCCGTTCGGCCACGTCAATGGCCGCGGCCGTCACCACGCCGGTGCCCATGCCATAGTTGGTGAGGGTCGGCACGCCGCCGACGCGGGCATAGGTCGGGGTATGCGTGTGACCGCAGCAGATCTGGTCGATCTTGAACTTGTGGAGCGCCTGATAGAAATCGGCGGAGGCATCGTAGCAGTGGACCAGCAGCACCACGCGGGTTCCCTTGGCGAGGGCGGCCAGGTCTTTTTCCATGAACTGGACGGCCACGTGAGGGATGCTGTCCTTGTAGCCCTTGTCGGTTTTCTCCATGTAGTCGAGGCCGATGAAGTGGACCCCGGCGTAGTCGAACGACCAGCGGACCGGGCCGAGGTACTGGGTCTGGAAACCCCAACCGCCCGAGGGTTGGGTCATTGGGGTTTTGCCGTCGCCGCCGACAAAGTCGTGATTGCCCGGGGTAACAAACATGGGCAGCGGGAAGGCGGCGGCATGGCCGGCGATGGTGCGGAACATGAGGTCGCCGCCCTCCGGGGTGGCGTAACCCATGTCGCCGGTGTTGAAGATGAACTTGGCGGCCGGCTTCATCAGGCGGGCGTCATGGGCGTAGTGCTCGCTATACATAACACCCGAGCCGTGGTCGTCGCTGGTGTGCAGGAAGACAAACGGCAGTTGCTGCTCATCGTTGCGCAGGCCGAAGGACACGGCCTTGGCGTCCGCGATCTCCGACAGGCGATGCCACCAACGGCCGCTCGGCCATTTGCCCGTGGGCCAGCAGACGCTCACAGTGCGGGCCGCACGGCAGGGAATCATGTAGTCCTCTTCAATCTTGATCGAATAGGCGCCGTCCGCATCGGTAGTCGCGAAACTGATGCCATCGGTGACGCGGACAGCGGCGATGCCCGGTTCGCCGGGGTCGGCTTTGCCGTTGCCATTGGCATCGAGAAAGACCTTGCCGCTGAGGGTGTCTGGCACGGCATCGGCAGCCCAGGCCCGAATGCCTGGCAGCAGGGCAAGCACGCACAGCCACGTTACACCAATCTTACTCCAGGGGATCTTCATGATTCATTTGGTTAGTATGGGATATGGAAACCACGGATTACACGGATTCCACGGATTGTGAAAGTGTGATGAATTTCAGCGCGCTCATTGTTGGAGAGAGCCGGCATTTTGATAGGGCGGAGTCATTTTCCCGGTGAGATCCCTGGCAAATGAGGGGCGCTCCAACCTTGTCCATTTTCCGTTCTTGCACCAGGATCCCTTAGCCTCAGGGCACGCGCCGCAGGCTGCCGTGGCCGCAGCCGCACGAGTAGGTCCTGCTGCTGTTATCCGGATCGGCTTTGACCTCCTGCACCGTCATCGATTCGATGACCGCGGCGCCGCCATCGGCGGTGATGCTGACTTCACCGGCCCGGGCGAAGACAACCGGCTTCTCCATGAAGAAGTAGTTGTTAGCCCAGACGGTGAGCATGTTGCGGTGGGCGAAGACGGTTAGATCGAGGGTCTGCTGGCCCGGACGCAAGGCGAACGGCACGGATGCTCCATCGACGACGAGCCGCTCGCCGGTGAAGGCGATTTCCAGCGGCGTGTTTCCCGTGCCGATCCTGAGGGCGACGCGCCTGGCCCCGGCCGGGTCGATTTTGGCCAGGACGAAAACGTGCGGGTCGGTCAGTTTCACGGTTCGGGTGCCAGTCAGCGGGCCCGGGTCGAGCGTGTGGAGTTGCGTGAAGAGCGGACTGATAGAGCCTGACAAGATGTGGCCGACCCAGTCCATGGGGCAGCGGCGGGAGTGCCGGCCGGGGGTATTCTTGCAGCCGATGCAGTACACGCCAATATCGATGCGGTCGGTCGAAACGACGGCCAGGTTGCAGGTGCCGGGCGGCTGCCAGTGATAGGCTCTGACCAGCGCCGGGGTGCCATCGGACCAACTGTAAGCATGGTCGTGTCCGGCGTGGACGATTTCGACCTTGTGGTCGCGCAGCAGCCGGGTGAAGCGCTCGTCGCCCGACAGATCCGGATAATGGTAATTGAGGACGATGCGCGTCCCGCGAGGAACCGCCGCGAGATCCCTTTCGAGCCAATCGACCATGGCCGCAGGCTTGTTCTCATCCACCACATCGATACCGACGAAGTGGATACCGGCATGGTCGAAGCTCCAGCGGACGGGGCCGAGCCGGTCGGTCCAGGCCCCGTATCTGCCCTCGGGCGGCGGGTCGGGGGCTTCCCAGGTGTCGTGGTTGCCGACGGTCGAAAAGAACAGGCGCTTGAAGGGCGCTTCGGCGCTCTTGGGGCGGTAGCTGTCGCCGGTGTCAATGATGAACTTGACGTCCGGCGGCAGCGCGTTGACGAACTCCGCGAAGTCGAGATGCGCCGTGTTGAAGGACTCATGCGCATCGGTCATGTGCAGATAGATAAAGGGCAGCTTCTGCGCTTCGGACCGAAGCGCGAAATCGACCGCGTTGGCATCCGCGATCCGGCTGAGGCGAACCCACCAGGGCCCGCACGGCCACAGGCCCGTCGGCCAGCAGACACCGAGCGTCTGGGCCGAGCGCTGCGGAACCGTCGGGTCGGCACCGATGCGGATCGTATAGGTTCCGTCGGCACCACTCGTTACGAAGCCCACGCCATCGGTGACGCGCACGCCGGAAATGCCTTGCTCACCGGGATCGAGTTTGCCATTGCCGTTAGAATCCTGATAGACGTGGCCGGAAACGGTATCGACAGCGGTGGTCTGCGCTGGCAGCGCGACACCTAGCAGGCTGAAGGGAACCAGCCACATTGATAGAGCGGGTTGGGTCTGCATGATTTGATCGGCCAATGAACGCGGGTGGGAGATTGGTGAACGATCCCTTACTCGAAGCGCACGAGCGCCGCGCCTCCGGGTTCCAGTTTGAAGCCGATCTCGCCGGCGGTTTGTTTGAGTTCGGCATACTGGCCGGTTTCGCGGGAAAAGATCGCGGCCTTCACTGGTTTGGTGAGCTTGAGTTTCACGTCTTGTTCGGCATAGGCATTCAAATTCGCCAGATAGATGGCATCCGTCGCCGTGCCATCGTATTTGGATACGCCCATGACGAACTCACCGCTGACCGCCTGAATCCAGAACTCCTTGGGGATGGCGCAGCCTTCGAGGCCGGGCGCATAGACCGGTTGACCGGTTGCGATGATCGGCTTGTCGTTGAAGTCCTTGGTGACGGGAGTGGCATAGATCGCCGTGGGGAGTCCGAGTTTGGGGATTTCGAGCCACAGGGGTTTGAGCCAGGCGTTGACCTTGGCGGCGTCCAATCCGGCTTCATTGAACTTGAGCGATTGCATGTTCATCTGGCCCGAGCCGATGAACCAGAGCACGGCACGCAAGCCGCAAGCGATCGAGGTGTTCTGGGTGAAGAGCGAACGGTTGAAGTTGCCCTTGCCGGGCAGTCCGGCGTCGCACTCGACGTAGCGGCCCAGCCGGTTGTCATGGATCTTCGCCTGGTTCCAGGCACCGAGCAGGTGTGGGAAGTTCCTTTCAATCCCGCGCTTCCAGGCGAAATCATAGAAACTGACAAGGTCCGAATTCGCCAGATGGCGGATGCCTTCGTTCATGTAGGTTCCGCTATAGGTCGCGTGTGTCGGATCCCACTGGTGGACGTTGTTGATGTCACGTTCGCGTCCGGCGCCCTGTTTGCCGAGCCGGTCGGACCAGAGGTGATAGGCGGCCACCGTCGGATCATTGCGCAGGCGGGTACACAACTCCTCGCAAGCCTTGGCATTCTTGTAGATGTGGTGCTCGGGGCCGAGCAGGTCCACGATCATCTTGATCCCGTGCTTCTTGCAGATCTCCAGCCGCTCCGCACTATACGTACACATCACGGCATTGAAGTTTCCCGCGCTGGATAGAGTCGTGACGAGTTGCTCAAACCGGGCCGGCTCCGCAGGCATGGTGTCTCCGCCATAGCCGTTGTTGAATACCGTCAGGTACAGCCGGGGCCTGCGCTTGGCCTGCGCCTCCTGGTCGAGCGGGGGCGCGGGATTGGGGTCCTGGGCTGCGGCCGGCAGGGCTGCCGACCCAATGCCGAGCAGGGTGATTGCGGCCAGTGCCGCGGCTCTCATCTGCGGGATGTTATGGGATGGACTGATTGTTTGCATAGATTGAGGCATGATGCTTTCCGGTGCCACCATGGAGGGACTCGAACCGGTTTCCTATCAGCAGGAACTGGGATTGCGCGACATTCTGATCAAGACCACCGTCCGCTACGCAGGCGATGCCGGTTACGATGCCGAACTGTTCTGCTCGATGGCCGACCCGTCACTGCCGGCATTCCGTCTGACGCCCCACGGCAGCACCGCGCAGGAATGGCGTCTCGACATCCCCCCTCACCGGCGACCCTGAGCAACGCACGCCACAATGGCTGGCCGGCAAATCTGCGGCCGATGCCTTCACCCCGTTCACCTGGACCTTGCAGTCGGACCGCCCGCTGACCCGTGCCGACGGCAGCCGCTTCACTGTGCAACTCGCACCCGCCCAGTCGCTGACTGGGGTGTTCAAAAGAGGAGTCTTGGTTCCTGCGGAATTTCATGCAGAACTCAGTAAACGATCTCAGATTCGGTGACTTGGCACATTCTGGTGCTGTCCGGGCCGGTTCAAGGCTGCACTGCCGGGTATGTTGCCGCGCGTGACAAGCAAGGTGGCACGGTGGATTCTTCGGGATGATGCCGTCGCGGCCGCGGCAAGCGCAAGAAAGGTCACCGTATCGACCATTCTGCCACTTGCAAATTGAATGTTGAATGCAGACGGCTCAGCGGCCAATGATCCATGAAGAGATAGATTCCAACATTCAATGATCAAGTAAGAGCAAGACATGACACCGCACCGGCACTGCTGCCACCCGCAAGACCAGGCACCCCGGAGGTGGCTCCTGCGGCAAGATTTTTCACCACGGATTGCACGGATAAGATTGCTTCCGAATGGTGGTCAAGCCGCTCCTCTGGCAGCCTGCTACTGGCACCCAATCGCTCTGATTTCCTATCCGTGGAAAGCCGTGTTGGACCATGAGCACCTGTGGCAACCGCCGCTACCTGCCGGGCGAGAGCATGTTTGTCGTGCCCTGTTGGAACATGCACGCGTTCACCTACGGCACGGCGGGCTGGGCGACGCAGGCGTTCACCGCAGTGGGCCTGCCGGAACGGGCCAAGGCCATGCTCGATTGGCATTTGAAACCCGAGGCGTTGCGCGGCAATGCGCAGTTCTATACCAATGCCTTGACCCAAAGCGCGGCAGTGCCGGATGCCATGGCCTTCGCCCATAAGGTCAGGAACTAATGTTAGACCGCCGCCATCAGGGTTTTTCAATCACCACGGCATCGAGGCCGAAAAAGTATCGCGTCCCGGTTGATTCAGGGTTCGTGCCATTGACTTGGAACCGCAACCCGAACTTGCCATCCTTCGGTTCGTGAACACCGAGATCAAGCGGTCCCGATGGTGCGGCTTGTTTGGCATAGCCGTCGAACTTCACCCCGCTGTCCTTGCCGTTCACCGCGATGGCGAGTTTGCCGTAATCGTCGGCGCGGGTGGCGTGTAACACGATTCTCTTCGCGCCCGGTTCCGCAACCGGCACTTCGAGTTCGACGAAGTCGTCCTGTTTGCCTGCCTGCACCCACAGGTGGGCGTCGTTGCTCCAGCCGTTGCCGAACTGGGTGAGCGTCTGCGGGCCGACGGACATCCCCGGCGTGCTCGCCACCACCTTGAGGTTTTCGCATTCGAGGGCGCCCTTGATGCGTGCGGACTCCATTTCTGTTAGATTGATCCGCTCGCTGAGACATGGCAGTTTGGGGAACGGCGCGTGCGGTTCGGATTGATACCAATAGGCGACCGACGCGATCATGTCCTTGGCCAGCAATCTATACTTCGGTCCCCAGCCGAGCGCCTGGATGGTGACGCGCAGGTCTTTCTCGAAGTTGATGGGGTCCTGGATGTGCCAGCGGTAGAGACTCCACCGTTGCGGCGGATCTGCATTCTCGTTGGCGGGCAGCACCGACCCCGAATAGGCCGTCGAATACGGCTGTGGAAAGCCGAAACTTGCCAGGAAATAATCCTCGGTTCCGGTGCCGCAGATCGTTGGAAACTTATCATCGCCATCCATATGGAACTTGACTTCGCCTTCGCCGAACCATCCCTTCTCTATTTGGGTCCAAGCCATGAAGGTGCCCACGTAGCGCCCTTGGCCCTTGACCCCATCGAGGATCGGGTAGGGATTCTGATCCGCGGTCCTGGCCTGCCGGTATTGGGCATGGAACTTGCCGGCTGCGGCAGGCACCTCGGTCTCCACATAGGTGATCTGGTAAGCAACCAACACATTGTCAGCCTGGCCTTCGTTCGTTAGAGTGACCCGGGCCCGCTGGTGAAATGGCATCGGCCAGAAACAACTCAACGCGTTCCTGGGATTGACCGTCACCGCCAGCGAATTCACCGGCCCGACCCGACCATGGCCCACGGCGAAAAATTCCAGTGCCGGACATTCGACCGACGGGGTCTCCTCGCCGTCCCAATAGAAACGGATGACCATGCCACGGCTCATGTTTTCCGCCTGGATATTCTCAACCAGCCATATATGCTGGATGATGCCGGGGCCTTTGACGTCCATCAGCACGGCGCTTTGCCCGGCATTGATGCGAATGAACGGCCGGACCTTCCAGCCCTGGCCGAGATCGTCGGCGGCCCGGGCGCCTGCCGCCTGATTCGACGGATCGGGAATGGCCAGGCCCCCCTTGCCTTTCTCGCCGGTCGGATTCTCGGCGCTAACAGACCGGGTGCGGCCCTGGCCGAGCAGCGGCAGGGAGCCCAGCCCGGGTTGCAGGCCGCCAATGGCCTCTGCCTGGCCGCCCCCAGCGGGCATCTGGGCATTGGCAGGCACCACCGCCTGGCAGAACAGCAGGGAAATGAAGGTGAAAAGGCCGACGGTCGCACGGTGCGCCTGATGATTCATTGAATGATGTTTCATGTTGTTTCCGATATTTTGCTAGATTGTCCGCATACGAAATATTTCAACCGCCGCCGCGCGAAACGAGATGGACGGACACCCCATTCCAGGTGGTTTGCCTGTCATTCATAGACCCCGAAATCCGCCACGGCATCAAACATGGCCAGGACATTTTCGACGGGGGTTTCCTCGAGGATATAATCATGACTGGCACCCGCGATGTACGCACCGCCGGGAGCCATGATCCGCAATACTTCGCGGGTGTGTTCGCGCACCGATACGGGCGTGCCCGCGATGAGCACATGGTGCGAATCGATCGCGCCGTTGAGCAGAATCCTGTCACCGTAGCGTGCCTTGAGCGTGGCCAGGTCCATCCCCCGGCAGCAGGGCTGAATCGCGTGCAGACCGTCGAGGCCGGCGGCGATCATCGCCGGAATCAATGGCTCGAAGCCGCCGCAGCAGTGCAACTGCACGGGCAGTTGATAGGCATGGCCGAGGTCGATCAGGCGCGCGAGGTGCGGCAGGATGAAGCGATCAAACTGCGCGGGACTGAGCAATGGGCCGGTCTGGCTGCCGAAATCGTTGCCGATAAAGAAGATGTCGAGCGCATCGGCGGCGGTATCAAAGATGCGCTGGCTCACAGCGGCGTAGTAGTCCACGACATGCTGCAGCACCGCGTCGAGCAGCCCGGGCTCGTCATACATCTTGAAGTAGAGATTCTCCATGCCCAGCAGATCAATCACATCGTGCCAGAAGGGCGACCAATCGCCGCCGAGCATCGCATATTGGCGGTTCCAAGCCAGCGCCTCGTCGCGGATGCCGGAAACATCCTGCCAGTTGGAATCGGGCCACGGATAGTCGTGAATCTGTTGGAGTGTGGCCTCGGCCAGCGGGTGGTTCAGCGGTTGGCCGTAGCCTTGGCCCGCACGCTGGACCCCAAAGGGCGTCCGCGACGTGGCCCCGGGGACGAGAGGAAATTCCGGCCCGGCATACCGGGCAAACACGCGGCGGAAATCATCGCCAAACCGGACTAACAGACTCTCCTGGTCCGGCAGGTTCAGTTGGCATTGCGCTTTGGCCAGGAATTCCGGCGAGGCACCGCACCAGCGCGGCACGCAATCCGGTTCCTGATGGGCAAAGGCCGTTAGGACGCGTTCGAGCGAGGTCATGGTTGCCGAAAGATTCCGCGCCGGCCGTATCCGTTAGACATTGGTCAAATCGCGGCCGTTATTTGAACCTGAACCACCAGTTTCTGTCCGGCGTTGATGACGGCATCGGCCGCCAACGTGATGAGGATCCTGCCGTCCTTCACCTCGAAGCGGCTGACCAGCGGTTTGTCATCAGCGGTCACCCGGGCCGTGGCCGGAGACTTGGCCGTCAGTGCCAACTCAGAGTTTCATAAAGTGCCGGCGATCCAGCTTAGTATCCGTAAATAAATGAACATGGCGTTAGAAGTCTGATCATTCAGAAATCAGGTAAAATGATGAAGGGTAAAATCATGGAAGAGAATCACAGTCATCCCATAGAAATCTGATTTTTTTGCTGTGGTTGGCGGCCGATCCCACTTAGGATCGGCCTGATGAATATCAAACCAACCAAAGCCAAGCTGCCGGTACTCACCCAGCTCTGCAAGCTAATTCCGCCGTTGCTCGTTGCAAAGCTCGCAACCAAGCACGGCGTCGACGAAAAATCCCGCACCTTCACGCCATGGAGTCATGTCGTGAGCCTGCTCTTTGCCCAACTCACCCACGCCATCGGACTCAATGATGTCTGTGACTGCCTGCGCATC
>JAPLUI010000524.1 GCA_026397725.1 Verrucomicrobiota bacterium
CATGTACCCGTTCCTCGGGCTGATCAAGATCGTCTTTATTGTCTTCAAGCTAGTTCCCTATGTGGTGCTGCTGATCGCACACTTCCTGGGCTGGACCTTGAATTGACCAGGAATTGGCAATGCATCCCGGAAGACGACTTGGCACATTCCGGGCAGCGCCGGGACTTAGCCACAGCGGTGTGGCGCGGCGCTTCCCACCGCAGTCCATCCATTCACCTGCCCAGGCGCGAGCCAAAGTTTGGAGTGCGGTGGGAAGGGCGCAGCCCGCCACCCCGCTGTGGCTAAACCGTTAGAGCTGCGGCTACACCATGCTTCACGTCGAAGATTTCAACATTCAACATTCAACTTCCAACATTCAATGATCAGGTAAGAGCAAGACCTGACCTCGCAGCGGCACTGCTGCCACCCGAAAAACCCATGCGCGGATGATTCACGAGTTCGTCTGAAACGCCAACCGGTGCCAACTCATTTTCCGCCGGGATCAGGAACTGCGAAGCAGGAGGCGGCGGGCCGCATGCCCGATACCGCTGGCCTTGCACTTGGTTTGGGATCAGAGGTGCCGGGCAGCATGCCCGGCACCATCTCCTAACGGGCAGATGGCGCGTGGCTTTGGCGTGCCCTCCCGCCGCAACCGCAACCTCGACCACACCCGATACGGCTCCTCCAAGAGCATGCGCCACCGGCGTGTCGTCACGCCCATGGCATGGACCCGCAGGCACTGCGGAATCAAGATAAATTATTCGTGAATCACCGCGACCGCGCCGCCGACACCCGCCAAGAGGCCACGGCACGCTGGCAAACCGCCAGCTCATTCTTGATACGGGCCTAGGGGATTTTAAAATAAAGGTCTTTTATTGTTTTATTGATTTGACATCCCGGGTGGGCGGTGGAGATTCCCAGTTCGGTTGTGCCGCTGATTCATGCCTTGGCATGTTAAAGCCATCGTCCGACACCCACAACGTAAAGCACCCTCATTCCAACTCCCTCCATGAAGCACCGTGCTTATCTTGCCACGGCGGCGTGTGCCGTCACGTTCTATTTCACTTGCACCCCGCCGGCCAACGCTGCCAACGTCGTTGCCACCTGGTCTGCCGCCGGCAGTGCGAACTGGGCCGATGGGCCGAAGTGGACCTGTGTTCCCGGCCCGAATGTGGCGCCGGACAATAATGGCGGGGTCATCACTTACGACGCGGTGATCGCCGCCGTCGGCACGCCCTACACGGTGGCGGTGACGAGCGACATCGCGATCGAGGGGCTCACGCTCAACTCGGCCGATGCCACGGTGGAACTCCAGAGCAACACCCTCTGGGCAAATACCGGCATCGCGCTTGCCAACGGCGTGCTGCTGCTCAATGGCGGCACGCTCATTGGCACCACCGTCACTCCGACCGGCGGCAGTTTGGTGTGTACCAGCAATGGCAGCAACATCCTGGCCGGCTCCACCCTCAACGGCGACCTGCTGCTCAACCAACCGGGAGCGGGCCACGTGGTCCGCCTGCTGAACGGCGCGACGTTCACCGGCAATGCCTACCTCGGCCCGGCCGCCCCCGATGGCAATCAGGGGGGAATCGGCTACGAGCAAGACGGCACCCTCGATGCCAAGACGCTGAATTTCACCGACGGCAACGGCTTCCTGTCCATTGATGGCACCCACACTCTGACCTTCGGCCCCAGCCTGGTGGCGCGGGGGGCGGGAGGCATCGGGCAGGCGCATTTCGTCGGGGGAACCTCGACCTTGATCAACCAAGGCCGGATCTCCTCTGATCTGGCGGGCCAGACGCTGACCATCAACCCGTCGGTATTCACCAACCGGGGCATTGCCGAGGCGCTCACCGGGGCCACCCTCAATCTCTATTCGACCACTTGGAGCAATGCCGCCGGGGGCATCCTTTACGGCAACGGGGCGGGCTCGATCCTGAACTTGTATGGCAACTTCAGCAACGCCGGTTTGATCTTGCTGGCGGACAGCACCCTCAACCTGCACGGTACCTGCACCACCGCCGGGCTGGGTTTGGCCGGCTTCAATCACAGCGGTGCCAGCACGGTGAACCTCCTCGGCGAGCTGGACAACACCGGCAGCACCTTCGCCCTCACCGCGACGACCGGCGACTGGACCTTGGAGGGTGGGCGAATCATCGGTGGCACCATTACGGAGGCCGGCGGGGCCAAGCTGCGGTTTCCTGCCAATGGCAGCAACCGCCTCGACGGTGCAACCTTCACGGGCGATCTGCTGCTCAACCAGCCGGGGGAAAGCCACGTGGTCCGCCTGCAAAACGGCGCGTCGTTCACCGGCAATGCCTACCTCGGCCCGGCCGCCCCCGATGGCAATCAGGGGGGAATCGGCTACGAGCAAACCGGCACTCTCGATGCCAAGACGCTGAATTTCACCGATGGCCATGGCTTCCTGTCGATCGACGGCACCAACACCCTGACCTTCGGCCCCAGCCTGGTGGCGCGGGGGTCCGGGAACATCGGGCAGGCGCATTTCGTCGGAGGAACCTCGACCTTGGTCAACCAAGGCCGGATCTCCGCCGATCTGGCGGGCCAGGCGCTGATTATCACCTCGTCGGTATTCACCAACCAGGGCATTGCCGAGGCGCTCGCCGGGGCCACCCTCACGCTCCAATCCGCCGACTGGAGCAATGCCGCCGGGGGCATCCTCTACGGCAACGGGGCGGGCTCGATCCTGAACTTTCATGGCAACTTCAGCAACGCCGGTACCATCTTGCTGGCGGACAGCACCCTCAACCTGCACGGCACCTGCACCACCGTCGGGCTGGGCCTGGCCGGCTTCAATCGCAGCGGTGCCAGCGAAGTGAACCTCCTCGGCGAGCTGGACAACACCGGCAGCACCTTCGCCCTCACCGCGACGACCGGCGACTGGACGTTGGAAGGTGGGCGAATCATCGGTGGCACCATTACGGAGGCAGGCGGGGCCAAGCTGCGGTTTCCCGCCAATGGCAGCAACCGCCTCGACGGTGCAACCTTCACGGGCGACCTGCTACTCAACCAGCCGGGGGCAGGCCATGTGGTCCGTCTGCTGAACGGCGCGTCGTTCACCGGCAATGCCTACCTCGGCCCGGCCGCCCCCGATGGCAATCAGGGTGGGATCGGCTACGAGCAAACCGGCACTCTCGATGCCAAGACGCTGAATTTCACCGATGGCCATGGCTTCCTGTCGATCGACGGCACCAACACCCTGACCTTCGGCCCCACCCTGGTGGCACGGGGCGCGGGAAGCATCGGGCAAGCGCATTTCGTCGGAGGAACCTCGACCTTGGTCAACCAAGGCCGGGTCTCCTCCGATCTGGCGGGCCAGACGCTGACGATCAACCCGTCGGTCTTCTCCAACCAGGGCATTGCCGAGGCGCTCGCCGGTGCCACCCTCACCTTCCAATCCGCCGACTGGAACAATGCGGCCGGGGGCATTCTTTACGGCAACGGGGCGGGATCGATCCTGAACTTTTACGGCAACTTCAGCAACGCCGGCACGATCTTGCTGGCGGACAGCACCCTCAACCTCTACGGCACCTGCACCACCGCCGGGCTGGGCCTGGCCGGCTTCAATCACAGCGGCACCTCTGAAGTGAACCTCATCGGTGAGCTGGACAACACCGGCAGTACCTTCGCCCTCACCGCGACGACCGGCGACTGGACGCTGGCGGGCGGGCGGATCATCGGCGGCACCATCACCGAGGCGGACGGGGCCAAGCTGCTGTTTCCAAACAATGGCAGCAACCGCCTGGACGGTGCAACCTTCACGGGCGATCTGCTACTCAACCAACCGGGGGCGGGCCATCTGGTCCGCCTCCAAAATGGCGCGACGTTCACCGGCGATGCCTATCTTGGCAATGCCGACGGCAATCAGGGGGGCTTCGGCTACGAGCAAGACGGCACCCTCGATGCAAAAACGCTGAATTTCTATTATGGCAATGGCTACCTGTCCATCGACGGCACTCACACGCTGACCTTCGGCCCCAGTTTGGAGGCGCGGGGAGCCGGGTCCATCGGGCAGGCGCATTTCGTCGGGGGCACCTCGACGCTGGTCAACCGGGGCACAATTATTTCCAATCAGGCGGGCCAAACGCTGACGATCAACCCGTCGGTGTTCACCAACGAGGGCATGGTCGAGGCCCGTTCCGGGGTGATAGCCGTCCAGGCGACGACTCTGACGAACCTCCAGGACGCCACCTTGACCGGCGGCAGGTGGAGGTCCTTCGCCGGTGCCACGCTCTGGTTTAACTCCGCCGCTTTCACCTCGAACGCTGCGGAAATCCATTTGTTTTTGCCGGGCTCCGTGGTCTTGGTCACGCCCGCCCAGACTCCATTGGAAGATATTCTAACATCCAATGCCAGCGGGGGCTGGCTGCGCCTCTGGAGCCGGGAATACACCACCACCAACGCCTTCTCAAACGACGGACATATCGAACTCTGGGCCGGTGCCTTCACGTCCGCGTCGCTGGCCATCTCTGCCAATGGATGGGTGTACGGCCGTGGGTCCGTAGGCGTCAGGCCGGTCAACAGCGGCCACATCAACTCGGTCGACGGCACCCTTGTCTTTACCAACGGCATCCAGGGTGCCGGCGGCAGGGTATATGTGCAACCGAACAGCACCATGAACCTGAGCGCCGGGGCCGCGGCCGGCAGCTCCGCCGATTTCCTCGTCCAGGAAGGAACCCTGGTCCTCGGCACGAAGACCTTCGAGGTCGGAATTGATTACACCTCCGACGAGAGCCTCAGCTACGGCAACACTTTCGACCCGCGGGCAAACGTCAGCGGCACCGGCGCCATCAATGCGGTTGGTGGCACCGGCCAGACGCTCGGCGGCAGTGTCAGCGGCGGGGCGACGGCGACCCCGGTATTGGCCTTCGGCAAAGTCCGCGTCGGTGACACCCCGACGCTTTCCTATCAGATCAACAACACCGGGGCCAGCGGCACGCGGCTGCGCGGCGCCATCCAGACGAGCGTCAACGGCGGCAATCTCACCGACTCGCGCCTCAGCGGGGCCGGTGGCACGGCGGGAAATTTCGGCCCGA
>JAPLUI010000554.1 GCA_026397725.1 Verrucomicrobiota bacterium
AAACGGAATGCCGCAGAGTGTTTCGGGAATAGGATCGGTCAAGAACATGTCGCAGGATGTGCCGCCCGAAGAATCGCCGCGTCCCGCCACTGTGTCCAGAAAAAATTATGAAAAATGTGTATACTCGCCAGGGCAACGCCCTAGGTTCCGGGTCACCCCACCCATTCCAGCCCCAACGGGGCGGCCTAACGCGCGGCACCGGGTTTGGCCCGCCCCTTCAGGGCTCGATTCATTTTCCGTCTTATACCCAGGGCGATGCCCTGGGCTGGTATGGCTCTGCCCCGTTGGGGCGCAAGAAGGAGCTGCCTCCAAAGCCCCAACGGGGCGAAATCATACTAGCCTAGGGCAACGCCCTAGGTTCCGGGCCACACCACCCATTCCAGCCCCAACGGGGCGGCCTAACGCGCGGCACCGGGTTTGGCCCGCCCCTTCAGGGCTCAATTCATTTTCCGTCTTATACCCAGGGCGATGCCCTGGGCTGGTATGGCACTGCCCCGTTGGGGCGCAAGATGAACCTTCCCCCAAAGCCCCAACGGGGCGACACCATCCCAGCCTAGGGCAACGCCCTAGGTCCCGCGCCACCCCACCCATTACAGCCCCAACGGGGCGACCTAACCGGAATGGAGGTGCCGCATGATCGAAGGACTCAAACCGTATGCGGAATACAAAGAGGTTGGACTACCATGGCTTCCGTCCTTGCCATCCCATTGGGTGATCAAACGGGGAAAGTCTTATTTGTTCTGTATCGATGAACGATCAAAGGCCGGCAAAGAGGAGCTTCTCACGGTTAGTTCCGCTCGCGGAGTTGTTCCCCGCAGCAGCGCAAAGGTAACGATGTTCAAAGCTGAGTCCTACGCTGGCCACAAGCTGTGCTGGCCTGGAGACTTGGTGATCAACAGTCTGTGGGCTTGGGGCGGCGGATTGGGTGTATCTCAGCATCACGGAATCATCAGCACTGCCTACAGCGTTTACCGGAGTCGTCCATCGGCGCAAATCAATCCCCGCTACTTGCATGTATTGGTTCGTTCCTCCGCATTCCATTGGGAGCTGCAAGTCAGATCCAAAGGTGTCTGGATTTCCAGACTCCAACTGACTGATACCTCGTTTCTCGATGCGCCAATTCCGCTCCCACCGCCCGCCGAACAACTCGCCATCATCCGCTTCCTCGACCATGCGAACCGGAAGATCGACGGCTTCATCCGCGCCAAGCGCAAACTCATCGGGCTGCTCAACGAGCAGAAGCAGGCCATCATCCACCGCGCCGTCACCCGCGGCCTCGATCCCAACGCGAAACTCAAACCCTCCGGCATCCCTTGGCTCGGCGAGATTCCGGAGCGTTGGGAGGTGCAACCGTTAAAAGGAGTTTCAAAAATCCAATCAGGAATCACGCTTGGGAAGGATTACGCGGGAGAAATGTTGCGCGAGTATCCGTATCTGCGCGTTGCCAACGTCCAGGCAGGCCATGCAGATATTTCGGTGGTAAAGAAAATAGCAGTCACAAGACCTGAAGCTGTTCGGTGTCTTCTCCAAGCAGGCGATGTTCTGATGACTGAAGGCGGTGACCCTGATAAACTTGGACGCGGTTGCGTATGGGATGCACAGATAGATCCTTGTATACATCAAAATCATGTTTTTGCGGTCCGCCCCAACCAGTCGCTCCTTTTGCCACATTTTCTGTCAGCACTGATGGGCACGGTTTATGCACGGGCCTATTTTCAGTCCACTTCAAAGCAGACAACAAATTTGGCATCCACCAACAAAACCAAAATTGGTCAGTTCAAAGTATTGCTCCCCCCTACCGATGAGCAGGCCATGATTTTGGATGCTCTCCATAGAGAAACTTCACCTGTAAATACCGCCATCGCCCGGACCGAGCGGGAAATCGCCCTGATGCAGGAATACCGGACCCGCCTGACCGCCGACATCGTGACGGGCAAGCTGGACGTGCGCGAAGCCGCCGCGAAGCTGCCGGAGGAGGTGGATGAAGAGCCCCTCGCCGACGAGGCTGCGGGAGAAACCGAAACCGAAACCGAGGAATTCACCGAATGAGTCCAGCCTTCCTCTTCCGCCCCAACGGGGCATTCCATGCCAGCCCAGGGCAACGCCCTGGGTCATCGCCCACCCATCATCCCGGAGCCCTGAAAGGGCGTCCCAATCTCGGAATCATCTCCCGGTCCCGTCCGCCTCTTGGCCCGCCCCTTCAGGGCTTGGGTTGTTTTGGTGACGGCATTCCTGGGGCGCTGCCCTGGCTGGTGTTGACGCCGCCCCTTTGGGGCTTTGGAGGGTAACCCCCGATGCCGGAATCCCGTCGGAGGAATTGGCAACAGAAGAATGATGCAATCGTTGTCCACTTGCCCTACAGTGCCGCCGGAAGCATGAAACCGATCGACCGAATTCTAAAACAACTCGCCGAGCTGATCCAGCAAGGGCGTTTCGTCGAATTGGAGACGGAGTGGCTGGAAATCAAGCCAGTGCCTTCGGAACGCGGAGACTGGGCGGAGCGGCACAAAAGCGTGAATGCGTTCCTCAACACACGCGGAGGCATTCTCCTTCTTGGGGTGAAGGAGGAAGGCACGGGGGCCAGTCGGCGCTACGTGCTCAGTGGCTGGAAAGACCACGCCGAGCCGAATTTGAAGGGATTCGCCCGGCTTATTACGGATCGGAAGGGGGTGCAGCAGGACTTGGGCGATTGTTTCCCGTCCATGGAGATCCGCACTTTGCTTGGCGAGCGGATCGCCCTCGTGTATGTGGACGAGCTGGCGGCGGACCGGAAGTTTGTTTTTCTCAACGGCACGGCCTACCGGCGCATCCTGACGGGTGACCACAAGATCACGGCTCGCGAGGTGGAGTCCCAGGAGGAATTCAAGGAGGAGGCGGCCCATGCGAAGGAGTTGCAACCGGTGCCGGGAATGAGCGAGGCGGACCTGGACCTGACCAAGCTGAACGAATTCATTTTCCACCTGAACCAACCGAAGGCCGTCGAGACACTGAAGCCGGATCTGCAAGCGGCCCGCACTTTTCTGGAGCGGCGGTGTTTTCTCAAGGATGGGGCGGTGACCGTTCTGGGTGCCCTCGTCTGCGGCAATCACCCGGGCGACCGCTTGGGTTTCCGCGCCCATGTTCACGGATACGTCGATGTGCCGCAGCAGATCGCACAGGACAAGCAGGACTTCGTGGACAACGTGCTCCAACTCATGGATTCCAGCCTGGGTTATTTGTTACGGAACATCCAAGTGGGAATCACGGCGGAACATGGAGGCACCGCCCGCCCACAATACCCTGAGGAGCTATTGCGGGAAACGGTGAACAACGCCCTGGCGCACCGCGATTACTCCGTCAACAAGCAGGTCATCATCTCCATCAAACCCGGCGTCCACATCGCCATCCGCAATCCGGGCGCATTCCGGCGGAATTTGATCATTGAGGATGGCGAGGCGGACATTCCAGTGCGCCGCATTCTGCCAGAGGCGAAGCCGCGCAATCCGAAGCTGGCGGACATTCTGCGGGTTTACAAAAAGTGGGAGGGCCGCGGCATCGGCATGGCCACCCTGGTAAATCTCTGCCTGGAGAACCGGATCGACGTGCCCTATTACCGAATCTACACCGAAGAGGTCTGCCTGCATCTCGGTGCCGGCAAATTGTTGGGCGAGCGGATGGAACGCCTGTTCTCGTCGTTCGACCGCCACCTCGAGGAGCGGCTCGACGGAGCAAGCCCGAGCGAGGAACAAAAGCTGGTGCTCGCCTACTTGATCAAATCCGAGTGGATCAACGAAAAGCTAGGCTACACGATTCTGCTCACTCCGGACAACAATCATTTCACCGCGCTACGGGGCTTGGAAAAAACAGGACTTATCAGCAAGCACCCGCTGAGCACCGCCTCTTATCCGATCTATATCGCCGAACGCGTATTGGTCGCCCGCTCTTATGTGAAAGAACTGCGAAGCGTCTTCAAAGGCGGCTTCGACGTCTTGGACGCTACTGCCAAGAACGTGCTCGGCGTGGTTTACCGGCACAATCACTTTTGCAAGATGAGGCAGGTAAGCGCGAAGCAAGCCGCATTCGCCCTTTGGTATGAAAGGGATGGGGCGGAAGGTGACATCAAGCAGTTCGACACGTTTTACCGCAAGATCCGCAACGTTTTCAATAAACTAGAAAAAGCGGACTACGTGGGGAAAGTGGACGGGACCCGCGGTTATGTCCTGCGGGAGGACCATGCGGAAACTCGGGCGATTTGAAGCAACTGCGCCACAACATGACCAAGCAACCCGACACTTACACCGTGCTCCGGTATGTGCATGCCAACCGACATCACCAAAAAAGGCCTCGACACCCTGATTATGCGCCAGACGACTGGGCAAGCTGGATGTCCGCTAGGTCACTGTGGAGCTACCGGAAGAAGTGGAAGAAATCGTTAAAGTTGATCTTTCCGGAGAAAAACCGAACTGGAGGAGGTGGAGACCTGAAGAAAATACGATGAACGTCCCCGCTCAGCCCAGGATCTATCACATCCTGCATGTGGACCGGTTGGCTTCCGTGCTGGCGGATGGTCATCTTTGGTCTGACGCGATGGCCCAGCAACGTTCGTCGCCCGGCACGGTGATTGGCATGAGTAACATCAAGGAGCGCCGCCTGAAAGTGAATCGGCTCGCCAGCCATCCAGGGCTCATGGTCGGTGACTGCGTGCCGTTTTACTTCTGCCCGCGGTCCATCATGCTATTCTTGATCTACCAGGGGAATCACCCGGAGATGGTCTATCGCGGCGGCCAGGAACCGATCATCCACCTGGAAGCGGACCTGCGCCGGACTGTCGCCGAAGCGGACCGGATCGGCAGACGCTGGGCCTTCACCCTCTCGAATGCCGGATCGCGCTATTTCGAGGATCGCGCCGATCTCGGCCGCCTTGGCGAGATCAACTGGGACGCCGTGGCCGCAAACCGCTGGAGCGGAAACGGGATCGACGGGACCGTCAAGGAGGGGAAACAGGCGGAATTTCTGGTGGAGGAGAGCTTCCCGTGGCATTTTGTGGAGCGGATCGGCGTTCAGTCGTTGACGGTTTACCAGCAGGTATCCAATCTTCTCGCCGGAGCCAAGCACCGCCCCACGCTGGAAATCCTGAAGGATTGGTATTGTTGAACCCCGGAACCGACCATGATCACCTACACCCATGGAGACATCCTGAAAGACGAGTCGGAAGCGGTCGTCAACACGGTGAACTGTGTCGGCGTGATGGGCCGTGGCATCGCCCTGCAATTCCGCAATTCCTACCCCGAGAATTTCAAGGCTTATGAAAAAGCCTGCAAGCAGGGCCTGGTTCAACCCGGGCGGATGTTCTTCACCGAGACCGGGGAGTTCACCCCTCGCTACATCATCAACTTTCCCACCAAGCGGCACTGGCGGGGCAAGAGCAGAATGGAGGACGTTGAATCCGGGCTCGCGGCACTCGTGGCATTGCTCCGGGAGAAGAACATCAGTTCCATCGCCATCCCTCCCCTGGGCAGCGGTCTTGGCGGACTGGATTGGAATGAGGTCAAGCCAAGGATCGAAGCCGCTCTTGCCGGCTTGGCGGATGTCAGCGTCGTCATTTACGAACCCGGCGGTGCGCCCAGCACCGAGAAAATGGTTCACAACCGCGAGGTTCCCAAAATGACTCCGGGGCGGGCCGCCTTGGTGGAATTGATGCACCGTTATCTCGCCGGATTGCTCGATCCCTTCGTCACGCTGCTGGAAGTCCACAAGCTCATGTATTTCATGCAGGAAGCGGGAGAACCACTCAAGCTGAGATACGTGAAGGCTCCCTATGGCCCGTTCGGGGAAAACCTCGGTCACGTATTGAAAGCGATCGAGGGCCATCTCGTCACCGGCTATGCGGACGGCGGGGATTCTCCTGACAAGCAATTGAAGCTGGTGCCCGGTGCGCCGGAGGATGCGCGGCGTTTTCTTGAGGGCAATGCCGACACGCGGGAACGATTCTCCCGGGTTGCCGACCTTGTGGATGGGTTCGAGTCTCCGTTCGGCTTGGAACTCATGTCCACGGTTCATTGGGTGGTGAAGCACGAGAATCCGACTTCCTTCGAAGACTTGGTCGAGAGGACGTATGCCTGGGGCGAGCGCAAACGTCAGTTTTCAGACAGGCAAATCGAGATTGCGGCCAGAACCTTGGTCGAGAAAGCATGGTTGCCATGGCAGACGGCATGTGGGTGAGCCTCCACCTTGGAAAGAGCGTCCCCGCCTTCACCTCCCGCCTTCTCGAAACCCTCGGACCCTGATTCCCTTGCCCACCGACATTACAGAAAAGGGCCTCGAAACCTTGATCCTGTGCCACATGACAGGGGAAGACGGCTTGTTTGTGAGCGGCGTTATGGAAAGCCGATGAAATGGGCGACTTGAACGTCGGATGGCGCTTGCGTTAGATCTTCTTCGAAAGCTTCTAGCAAAACTCTTCTTCCTGCGTCTTCTTCCCGGTCTTCTTCGCGGAGGGTGGCGGG
>JAPLUI010000400.1 GCA_026397725.1 Verrucomicrobiota bacterium
AGAGCGCCGCTACAAGGCGTGCCTGCGCCGGCGTTGTAGCGGCGGTCTGTGACCGTCGCTGGCGAAAGCATCGCGCATCTCTCTGGCATCGACGCTCACAGAGCGCCGCTACAAGGCGATCCTGCGCCGGCGTTGTAGCGGCGGTCTGTGACCGCCGATGGCGAAAGCACAAGCGCCTTGGCTCTTCTCATGGCATCGACTTTTCCCGCAGGGGAAAAGTAGTCACAGACCGCCGCTACATGGCACCTCATGCGCATGCGACACTTATTGTTGCGCCGGGACTTAGCCACCGCGGTGTGGCGCTGCGCTTCCCACCGCACTCCATACCTTCACCTGCACGGGGCGCGAGCCAAAGGCAACGCCCGCCCGCCGACAAGCGCATTCCCGACAAGCGCATTCCCACCAAGCAGCAATCTCTGCGCCGCCCGCCCGCCGCCCAGCGGGGGGGGGGTGGCTTCCGGCCGGTTCGCACTCGCGTTCACCGCTCGGCACGGTGCCGGAAGGGCCACGCCTGGCGGTGACCGTGGTCCGCTTCAGGGATAGTATTCCCGCCTGCGCTCTTCGAGCAGCACCAACCAGTTCATCATTGAGATCGGCGGCAGCTCGGACGGATGCGTGATCGGGTGCAGGTTCACATGAATCCGGTTGGCCGCCAGCGTGCTGCCACTCATCGCCTTCGCATCCAGCGGGCGGACCGGATCGGCGGCCGTTTCACTGGCAAGCGAACCCACCTGCCCGGCAAGACTCACCCCGAACGGGTCCATCTCCACCCCAAACCGCTTCTCCGGCGCGAACAGCGAACAGGGCGGGTAAAACAGTCCCGGCGGGGTATAGCCGGCCGGTGGCGCGGTGGACACCACATTGAAATCATCCCCAATGTACAGGCGCAAGTTGGTCACCAGCGAAAAGCCCTTGGTGAAGGATGTCAGATCGTTGCATTCCTGCAAAATAACCCCGTAATCAAGATCGGTGCATGGAATGGAGGGTTTGGTCAGGAACGCGCTCCCGGTTGCCACCGTGTAGTCCACGTTCACCACCAGCGAGTGATTCACCGCCGTGCTGTCCGCCCGCAGGGCGGTTAGAAACGCGGCGAAGCGCTTGGGATAAACCGCGAGGCAGATCTTGCCGGAGGGCAGGGCCTTGACTTCAAACGGATAGCTCGGCCTGAAGTACCCGGCCTTGAACACCCCCACCAGCGGATCGCCGAATCTGGCATTGTTGAAGGTGATCGAGCCGCTCACGCCCGCTTGATAGGCATACGTGCCGTTCTTCCCATAAGCCACATCGACCACGGTGGTACCGAAGTTGTAGGTCTTGTCCTCGTCGCAGCAATAGATGTAGCCCGGGGGCAGGCCGGTGGCCACGCCGGTGGTCAGCGGCACCGTCAGATTCTGCCGGACTCCGCCCTTGAAATAGGAAAAGCGCAGGATCGTCGGGGTCTTGTTGATCGCGCTCACCGACTGGGTCACGTCCAGCCGCATCGCGCATTGCAGGGCGCCGATCGAATAATTGTTCCAGGTGGTGGAGGACAAGACGCTGGATTCGGTCGAATGCGCCAGACGGTCGAAATAGTCCGCGCCGCGGTTGATCGGGATGAAGGCGGCCCGGCCGCTTTCGGAGGCCAGCGAGACCGGGAAGAAATCGCCCTGGGTGAGTTGATAGGCCTCGCGCACCCCCGGCTCGAACGGATCGCCATTGAAACTCTGCCCGCCGACCGTCGTGGTCGCGGACAAGGCCGAGCCCCGGCGGGTGGCCAAGGCGGACAGGGCGGTCGTCCCATCCACCACCGCGCGGCCGGTGAACACGCCCCCCGTGATGGTGGCGTCCGCCCAGGCCTCGCCCGAGGCATGCTGGCCCAATTCCATGAACGAGGAGGCGGAAATCGCCAACTGGGATGGAATCTCATAGATTGACAGCACGAAGTTGCGCTTCGAGGTCACGGCGCGGGTGGCACCGGTATCATGCTCGGCGAGGTCCACCGAGAAGCCCCACCAATTCCGCTTCGCCACGAAGGGTTGGCCGGGGCGGGCATAGCCGAAGTTGATGTTCGGATAGTTGATGATGTTGAAATTCGGATAGGTGCCCACCGGCAGGGTCACTCCGGCCTGCGCCAAAGCGCCGTAAACCTTGTTGCTGGAGATGATCGGCCAGGTCATGTCGCGGGTCGAGTCGGTGGCATCACCGCAGGTGAGCGGCACCGGATAGCCCGTGCCCAGAGTGCGGTTGTTGCCCGCCGACACATAGCCGGCTTCCGCGCCCAGCGCCTTGAAGATCAGACTCGCGGTGCCCAGGGCCGAATCCCCGGAATTTCCCGGCGCCGTGCTCGGCGTGCCGAGTGAGGCCAGCACCTGGCTGGAAATCGACTGGCGGGCATTGGCCAACACCAGCGCCTCGGTGAAGATGTTCTCCCAGCGCAAGGGATTGCTGACGGTGGGGTTGGAATTGGACAGGTGCTGCATCGAGCGGATCGCCCGGTTGGGGGTGATGGCCACGATCGAGCGCAGGATGGCCTCCTCCTTTTCACTGTAATCCACCTGCAACTGCACGGTGGCTTGGGTCACTTGCGCGGTGGTTGCCCGCCGATAGGCGAAGACCATCAGCACCATCAGCAACGAGCCCATCGAGAGGACCAGCAGAAACGAGACATAGCCGGCGGGACGGGGTTTGAGTGAGGAGGTTTTCATTGGGTCATGGCTCCTGAGTAGGTGATTCGTTCGGCGTTCGGTCCGGTCAAGGTCATGTGGAGGATGCCCTGGGTCACCGAGAACGCCACATCGGTCGGGGCTTTGGTGAGATGCCATTGCGGGGCGCCCAGCACCCCGCTCTCCGGCACCACATAGTAATACAGCGCCGGGCCGCTGCCGCGGTTTTCGAATGAGAGGATCGCGGCCCGCACCACGCCACTCGGTTGGCGGAAGTTCAACACCAGCACGGGCGAGGCGGTGCTGCGGGGGCGCGCGCCGGACAGCGCGTCCGCCACCGTGTCGTGCAGCCGGAAGCGTTCCGCCTTGCCCACCAGTTTGCTGACGTGCAGGCTGATGAGCGGCGCCTCATCGGTTAGGAATGTCTGCGCCCGGTAGATCTGCAGGAAGGCCAGTTGTTGATTGAACAACGCCAACGAGATCGCGCCGATGGCCATGCCCAGCAGGATCGCCAGCGACAGCTCGATGAGGGTGAACCCCCGGTGCCTGGATGGAACGGGATGCTTCATTGGGATCGGATCACCGTGCGGGATTTGGCATAGGTGCGCGTGCCAATCTGATAGGTAAGCACGCTTTGCACTTGCCACACTTTCATGCTGGCCGGATTGCTCAGCACCGTGCCGGCGCCGCCATCGACCGGATAATTGTTGGAATCCGGCAGGCGGGTCCGCATCACCGTGCCCGTCACCGGGATGCCTCCGGGCAGCCGCCCGATCTCCACCTGACTGGTGGTGGTGGCCGGATGGGCCGGCCACGGCGAGGTGCCGGAGGTCAGGGTCTGGAACGGCACCCGTTCGGCATACGCCCGCTCATAGGTCATGTAGGCATCCGTCAGCGTCTGTCGCAACACCCATTGCCGCGGATGCAGGATGTTGAGCGCGAGCTTCAACATCACCAGGCCGATGAGCGTCAGAATCGAGAGCGAGAGCGTCGCCTCCACCAACATAAATCCCCGCCGCCGGGATCGGGCCTTGCGGCACCGCCCGGGAGCAGGTAAAATCCCCCTGTGACTGGACCCTTCCGCGTCTTGGCCTGGTATGCCGCCATCCTGCTTTTGGGTGCCGGGCGCATGGTTGCGCAGGCGCTCATCGAACCGCCCTTCGGGTTGCGTTGGGGTGATTCCCCGGAGAAGCTGCTTGGCTGGGCGAACCGCCATGCGCTGGACGTGACGATTTCCCTTCCCGGCGACCAGCCGGCGCTGCGGGTTTTGAAAATCCAGCCGCGCAAGGGCTTGCTGCCCGCGAGCCAGGCGGCCGCCGTGGAGGGCCGCTTTCTGGGCGGCAAGCTTTATGAGCTGACGGTTCACTATTTCGATCCCGAGGCCTCGGCGGACACCATTGCCGCCCGTTTTGACGAACTCCGCAAGCAGCTCACCGCGCAGCACGGAGCCCTGGTCGCCAACCAGCAACAGCGGACGGTGGAGGACAAGTTTGCGACTAAGACCCTGTCGTTTCATCGGGAGCCCGTGAAAGGTTTGTTCCTACTCTTGGCCTTCACCGAGGTGGAGGACTTGCTGCGCGAAACCAAGGAGGCCCGCTTCTCCCTGATCTATCGCAATGACAACTTCAAACATGAGGTGCAAAAGGAAGTGGAGGACCTGAAGAAACCCTGAATCATTCCTCGCTGGTCGTCAGGTTGCCGATCATCTTGATGATCCTTTCAATATCGAAGCTGACATACGCCAGCCGATCAATGCCAAATGGCGTCACCGTGAGAAGTTCCATGGTCCAGCGGCCATCATCACTAAAGACGCTGTCGTAGTCTTTCACCAACAGCACCCGGTTTTGCGGCACGGATTCACTGATGACCAGCGCGGAGCCTGGCACAGTCGTTCCGGTAACCCCCAGTTGCGGATTGCCTTGATAGACTTGCGCATATGTCGTTGAACTCGGATACAGGTCGTTGAGCGTGAGGGTGAGTTGCGGTGCGGCAAAGCGGATCAACTGTCCTTCGGCCAGCCCGGCAATCGAGCCGTCCGCCACCGGCCAGATTTGAAGATACTTCGAGGCAAGCTGGGATTCCGGCGCTTGATAGTCTGCCAAGGAAAACACCGAGAAGCGCTCCTCACCTCGAACCTTTGTCCGTACCGCACCCGGCACCGAGTTCAGGGCATAGGTTAGGGTTTGGGTGCCGTTCGCGGCGATGGAAGACTGGGTCAATAGCGTGGCTTGAGCCCGGTCGATGCCGATACCGGTGCCTCCCGCCCCATAGGATTGGACATGCCGGAGAAACTTGACGCTCTTGGACGGCTCGGGATCCGTCACGCCAGCCAGCAGGCCTACGATGGTGACATCGACGTAGAACGGTCGGTCCGCGCGGGTCCGCGTGATGGTGGGATAGGGGTCTTCCGTGCGGATATTCACAGTGGCCTGCGGCACGTAGGTGCCGACGTAGCGGGTATCGAGCAGATAGCTTGTCAGTGGCGTTGACTTGACCGTCCACAATTCAAAACGGGCGCCACCTGGATCAATGGCCAAGGCGGACAATTGCGTGCCTGTTGCAGCCACTGTGGCGTCCCACTGGACCCCGGAGGGCATCTGGACCTGACGGATGAAATTCGTGTAGGTCACGGTTTGGGCTGAGGCGAGCGTACCTGCGGCCAGCAACACTGGAACAAGGCGAGACAGTAGGGTTTTCATGGTTTGTTCGTTTCGGTTGGGGTTGGGGTTGGAGTGGCAGGTGATTTTTCGGGTGACTTGTCGGGTGGCGGCACTTTGAGCGGCAACATCGAGATGGGACCTCCCTGATAGGTCGCCACCACCAGGTTGCGGCATTTTGCCATCATTTCCTGGGTATCCCCGGCAATCGGCTCTTTGCCCTCGGCCTGCACGCGGCTGATCTCGATGGTGGTGATCCAGCCGCGGTTGGCGGCGAAGAAATCCGCCCAGCCGACAATCCTTGCCCCCGGCTCGATTTTCAGCCGGGCGGTGCAACTCTCCGGAATCTGCAGGATCGCCCGCTTGGGGACGAGCGTGGCGATTCCGCCAAAACAAATGATGTCCGATTGGCTGAGCAGATCTTTCGGCAGATTCTGTGAGGGATCCTCGCCCTTGGAGGCAGGCAGGCGTTTCATGGGATCCTCCTGTTGGGCCTTGCGCAGCGTCAAGGCAAGCTGTTCATGGGTGGCGGCATCCCGCATGACCGGCACTTCGGCAGTTCCCCTGGCGGCCATGGCGGCCAAGACGGCAAGGCCGACCCATTGTGGAAGTTTCGTGGTTGGCATGGGATCAGGAGGTGCGGAAGGTGACCAGCAACACAAGGTCTTGTTCGTCGTATCCGACGTCGGCGGTACTCGTATGGGTCAACTCCATGAAGATGATCACATCCATGGGGCCGATCCTCACCTTTCTCGAAGCATCAAGATAGGGCTTGATGAAACTTTCCAGGGATGGCGCGTTGTAATCCGGAACCCTGGAAGGGCAGGTGTCGCCATTGACCAAGGCCTTCACGAAAACGCCGTTCGCCGAGGTGCGTTGCGTGCTCCAGACATTGTTCCAGTAATACTGCCCCGCAAAATCCATCGCCTTGTTCACGGTGACGTTGAAGGTTTTGATGATGCCCTGCTGTTGCACGATCGAGTCCGTTTGCTGGCCATCGAAGACCGTGGTCCAGCTTGACGAACCGTTGTAGCGGACCTGGCCCTTGGTGCGGATATAGTTGATCGAACCATTGGAGTTTTGGGTGGTCACGCCCGCCCCCAGGATCCTGATGTCGCAGATCAGATTCTGCTTGGGCGTGACGGTGCCCGGCGGCGTGATGGTGACGTAATCCTTCACGACCGATGGGTAGTTGATGTTCCATGTCAGGGTCGGCTTGGTGCCGGTCTGGACAATGGTCGGAAAGGCGGTCAGCGTGCCGACTGGAACCGAGGGATCGGTTGACTGGGAACATGCCCGAGGCGAGGCGAGGGCACAGATTGCTAGGGTGAGTGCCGGGAGGGCGGCAAGTGGATTGGATTTCATGGCTGGCTGGATCGGGTTGGCGGCTTGATTGTCAGGTTGGGGTTGGGATGGGACCGTGGAAGGGGAATGGTTCATTGCCAGATGCGCCAGGGACCGTTGGGCACTTCGCGGTCCTGGGCGAAGCGCCACTCGACGGTGGCGCCGCTGCGGAGTTTGAGGTAGTCGCGCACGGCGGGGCTCAGGTCGATGCCAGCGCTCCCATTGCGGTTGGGGCGCGGGGGTTCGTTGCCGAACACATACTGCCAGTGGTCCACCTCGAACGGACCGACATCCTCCCACTGGGCATAACAGACCCGGCCGGCATGGTGGATCGCCACCCAGCGGCCTTTGCAGACGGAAATCCCATCGCCGCGGTAGCCATCCCAGAACCATGGAATGACCTCACAGGCTTCGGGCCGATGCACCCCGCCCGGTGCCACATCGTTGTAGGGCAGGGCCACATAAAACGGATTGAGCAAGGGCGTGAACGCGGCGGGCAGACAGCCGACGCGGTGCTCCGGGTCGTCATAGCCACCGAAATTCGCCAGCCAGTTCTGATCCCACGCGCTCTTGGTGTTAGGCGTCGGATTGTGGACGGTGGGCAACTCCCCCACCCAGAACACGGTGGCAATGACGTTGCGTTTCCACCCCGCGCTTGGCGCGACCAGCTCGCGGGACCGTTCCAGCACCACCCGCGCCATGGCTGGCACCCCGAAGGGATCGCTCAAGCCCGGCAAGGCCTCGCGGCGGTCAGCCAGGAACCGCTCATGCCGCCCGGCCACTCGCTCCGCCAAACGCGAACCCGCCGCCGACCCGACAAGGGCGAGGCTGGCGAGGGCGGCGGTGAGGGCGTGGCGAGTCATGGGCGTGGGGAACTTGGAGCGCATCCCGTGGTGCGTTGGATCCTCGGTCAGGATCGCCATGATGTTACGCAGCAGCAGGCGGCCCGGCTAGCGTGCGCGTTTGTGATATGCGTGTCACAGTTTCAACTACACGCGGGCGAGCAGGCTGGAACCCAGCAAGATGACCAGGGCGAGACCGAGGAACAGCAGCGCCAGTCCGAGCTTGACGGCAAAGGTGTGCTTTTTCTGGAAGCCGATGAGGGTCTCGCTGCGGAGACCGCCATAAGCCAGGAGGAAAATGATGAGGAGCGGAGTGATGAAGGCGAGGTTGTAGATGACCAGCCACAGGACGGCATCGAGGCGGCCCTTCTGGATTTGATAGATGATGGGCGCATAGACCTGGCCGGTGCAGGCGAGTTCCAACAGGGAGATGACGAGGCCGGACAGGAAGGCGGCGATGACGAAGTTGCGGGCGCGGGCGCCGCTGCGGATGACGCTGCGGATGCGGTCCTTGAGCAGGCCGGGGAGTTGCAGGGTCATGGCCTCCAGCCGGCCGGCGCGGGCGCGGAAGGCATCGCGCAGCGAGAGCCAGGCGGCCAGCAGGGCGAGCAGGCCGAAGCCGAGGTTGAGCCAGCGCTGGATACCGGCAAAGCGCTCGTTGAGCTGATCCAACATCTCGTAGAGGAGCAGGCCGGCGGCGAGATAGGCGAGGAACACGGCGAGGATGAAGGCGGCCCCCACCATGAGCATTTCACGCGGCGAACGCCGGGCGATTTGCAGGTAGGACAGGAAGAAGATGATGGTGGCGAAGGCACAGGGGTTGATCCCGTCTAACAAGCCGCCACCCAGCACCATGGTCAGGGTGATGGCCTGGTAGCGGCGCTCCACTTCGCGGGCGGCGGCGAGTTGTTCGGGGGCGTCGAGTTTGGCCCAGGCGTCGTCCTGGGCCTCGGCCATGGTTTGGGCGAGGAGTTTGCCGAGGGCGGTGGGGGTGAGGTCGCTGCCGATGACGAAGCCGGCTTGGGTGAAGACCGCGGGGGTGAGGGAGTGCTTGAGGGCAGGCACGCTGAAACGCCCGCATAAGGCCTGGTTGAGGACGGTGCCGGAGGCTTCCAGAATGTTGACCTCGGTAAGGCTCAGGAGGGGGAAATCGGTCTTGAGGGTGGCGAGGAACTGTTTGGCTTTGACGCATTCCGGGCACCCGGGTTTGTAAAAGAAGACGACTTCGAGCGAGCTGCGGGCGGGCGGGGCGGAGGCGGGCTCGTCGGTTAGAACCGGGGCGTTTTTGGGGGTGGGGGTGGCGGCGCTGGCGGCGAGCGAGGCGAAGGTGGCAAAGCCTTTGGCGGGGGCCGGGCTGATGCGGGAGTTGAGGATCCGGAGGTTTTCCGGCCTGATGTTAGCGGGGTTGATGACGGCGAGGAGGGGGCGCAGGGCGGGGGTGGCGCGGGCGGCATTTCTTTCGAGCCATTCGGTGATGCGGTTGGTGGCGAGGGATTCCTTGGAGAGGCGGGGCAGGAGGGCCACGAAGGCCTCAAGGTCGATGGGCACGCCCTGGGCGAGGAGGGCGAAGGAGGCTTCGAAGCGAATGAGCGGGGACGGGTCTTGCTCGGCGAGGCGCCTGAGGATGGCACGGACGCTGTCGTTGAGCCGGGCTTGCTTTTCGCTGTAGTTGGAGAACGATTCGCGGAGGTGCTGGGCATCGGAAAAGTGGTGGAGCCAGGAGCTGTCGGTTTTGGCGGCATGCTCCGGGAGCACCGCTCGCACAAAGGCCGCCGGATCGTTGGCGATGGCCTCGGCGCTGGCGGCGAGTTCGGCCGGGCGGACGCTGAGCAGGGTGTGCCAGGCGGCGCGGCGGAGCGTGGGATCCTTGGCGGTGCATTGTTGCTGGAGCGCGGCGAGGATCCGGGCATTGGGGCAGTGCCGGGCCGCGATGGCGGCGAGCACCCGCAGTGGCGTGGCAGCGTCCCGCGACTTGAGCACCGCAAGACACCAGGGACGGAACAACGGAGCGCTCTCGCGGGCGGCGTACTCGAAGCGGTAGCAGTAGGCTTCGTGGGCTTGGAGGCGGCTGTCGGGCTTGCCGAGTTCGTCAAGGACGAGGCCGACGAGGGCTTTGGCCTTCGCATTGGACAGGGCGCACGCGGCGGCGGCGCTGCGAACCTCCGGCACGGGATCGCGCAGGAGTGGCGTGAGCAGTTGAATCGCCTCGCGGGAGGTGGGCGAGCCGAGACCCTCACAAATGGCAATCTTCTGGGCGGTGGTGAAGGTGGCGAGGTCGCGGATGAGGGCGGTGTAGCCTTCGGCGTGGCCGCTGTTGGCTAGATTCCGCGCGGCGTTGAAGCGGAGGCCGGGCGGAGTGTCCGGGGTGGTGCGCTTCGCGATCTCACGGATGAGTTCGGCCTGGGCGGCCGGGATGTTAGGCAGCTTGGGTTCCGCCGGCCGGGCGGTTTTGGGGTCATCGCCGGGGAGCCGGAAAGCGTCGTAGAGGGGATCCAGGGTGGTGGGCTCGCCGCTGTCCTTGACGGCATTGATGGCTTCTGCCAGAAACGGATCAAGGCGGCGGGAACTGGCTCGAAGGTTGAGCCGCTCCAGAATGGCGGTGGTTTTCTCAGGGATGTTAGAGCGGAGGGCGGCGACGAGAGCGCTGGCGGCCTGGTTGGTTTTGAGGTCGTCGTCAGCCGCGGCGATGAAGCGGAGCGCGGCGCAGGCGACGTCGAGGTTCGGATCGGTGGCGAAGCGGAGGGCGAGCGGGGCGAGGGTCTTGGCGGTCTCGATGGCGCGGAGGGCGGCGAGGCGGGCATCGGTGGGGGCGGCGGCGAGTTTGGCGAGGATTTCGGCGTCCAGCGGCTGGCTCATGGCGCCGTAGCCTTCGATGATGGGGCCGGCCATGGCGTCATTGGCGAGGAACATGGCTTTGAGCTTCGGCAGGGCGTCCTTGGCACCGAGGGCGACTATCGCCTTGATGGCGGCGAAACGGACGAATTCATCCGGATCTTCGAGCAGGGCCAGGCAGGCGTCCTTGGCTTTGGTGACCTTGCGCTTGGTGACGTATTCGAGGGCGCTGGCGCGGACGCGCCAGCGGGGGTCGCTGAGGGCCTGGAGGATGGCGGCGTCTGAGTCGGGGGCCTTTTTCTTGGGGCCTGGCGAGAAGCGCTCATTGTCGCCGCTGAGGGTGAGGCTGGTCTGGATGGCGGAGACGAGGAGGTCTTCGTCCGGGTGGGTGAGGAAGGAACTGACGAGTTTCACGGTCTCCGGACCGGGGATGTCCTTGAGGCGGCGCAGGGCACCGTGGATGACATTGACGTCGGGTTCGGTGGCGAGCAGCGGGGCGATGATGGGGACCGCCTGGGCACCGCCGCTGACCAGGAGCGCATCGATGGCGGTTTCGCGGACGAGTGGATCGGGGTGGGTGATGAAGTCGCGGAGGATGGGCAAGGCCAGGGTGCCGGCGGTGCGGACGGTGGCCAGGGCGGAGAGCAGTTGGTCGCGGCTGCCGAAGGTGAGCTGGCGGGCCGCGTCGGCGGCTTGGTCGCCGAGTGGGCGGGCGAGGGTGATTTGGTATTGGGCCTCACGGATGCGGGCGCGGCTGCCGGGTGGCAAGGTCGGGGTGTCGTTGAGGAAGGTTTCGAGAAAACCGACGGCGGAGAGGCCCTCGGCTTCTAACATGCGGCGGGCACGCGTGGCCAGGTCGCTATCCCCGGCCAGCAGGTCGCGGAGGTAGCTGCGGCGCTGGTCGTCGGAGAAGAGGGTGCCGGAGCGGGGAGCGGCGGCGGATTCACCGGCCCAGGCATGCCAGCGGGCGAGGGCGCCGAGGTTTTCCGGGGACTCGGCAGGGGTCCATGGGTTGTAGGCGAAATCGCCACCGGCGAGTTCTTCGAGCAGTTCCAGCGTGCCGAGGCGGACGGCGAGGGCGGGGTGCTTGAGGAGGGCGACGAGATCCGCACGCGGCGGGGCCTTGGCCTCGAGGAGGGTGGCGCGGATGACCGGGCGGCGCTCCGGGTCAGCCAACTGGGGCAGCACCTCGGCCAGGGTGGCTAGATCCAGCGTCCCATGGCGGAAGCGCTCGAAGGCCTCGTCGGCGGGAGTCGTGTTCGCGGCGGGCGGGGCGTCTGGTTCGGGAGGACCCTCCGCATCCTGCGCCCGGAGGGCGGGGATCAGGGCGAGCAGGAAGGTTAGAGTTAGGAAGGGGCGGCGCAAGGGCGTTGGCAGGTTGGGATTTGGGCTTTGGGATTTATAATTCAATGCAGGAGGGCGTAGGCGAGGATGTTGGCGTTGATTTCCATGGAGTTTTGGATTTCGTTGCCGCCACAGCAGCAGCAGCCTTCGGCGTGGGAGCTGTCGTTGAGGCCCTCCGGGGAATAGACGACGACGATCTTGCCATTGCGGGTGAAGCCCTTGAGCAGGGTTTCCGGGCCGGAGTGGGAGAGTTTCAGGTCCTTGACGGTGAAGACGGTGCGGAAGATTTCATGGCTGAGCGGGATGTCCTTGAGGCAGTCGTTGCCGAAGATGGCCTTGATTTCGCGCTCGAAGGACTTGCTCCAGGCTTCGTTGGAACACGAGGCGGAGGCCAGCAGGAAACCGCCGTTCTCAAGGTATTTCCTGAGGTTTTCGCGTTCCTTGGTGGTGAGATTGAAGTCGCTCTCACCCGTCATGATGACAAACGGGATCTTGAAGAGTTCGTCATCGGCGAGCTTGACGGCCTTGAAGCGGCGCTCGGTGGCGATCGAGGTCTTCTGCTGCACGGTGGTGAGGAACTCGTCGCTGAAGCACTTGGAGGTCTTGGTGCCGGCATAGATGAGATTGCCGCACTCGACGGCACCTTCCTTGGCGATGATCGGGGAGGCCAGGGCGAGGAGGATGATGAGGAGGGGGAGCGGTTTCATGGGGAGGATGGGGGTTGGTCGGACGGGTCGGACGGATTTCAGGGTGTTAGGAATTTTCTCACGGCCTGGCGGTAGGGTTCGGGGATGGCTTCGGGGGTGGCGGTGGTGGCTTGGCCTTGGCGGGTGGTGGTGGGTTTGAGGGTGCCGACTTCGGCGGTGGCGGGCAACGGTTGGACCGGGCGGGTCTGGCCCTCGCCGTTGCGGCCGCTACCGGCGGGTGCGGCATCGGAGAATTGGAGGCGCTCGGGACCGACGACGGGGAGGTCCATGGGGAAGCCGCCGCCCGGCGCACCGGCGAGGCCCGGGCCGGCCGGGCCCTGGCCTTGGCCGCCGGGTTGCTCGCCTTTGCCCTGGCCGGGGTTTTGGCCGAGGAGGGCGTCGAGGAGTTGTTGGAGGTTTTGGTTGATGTCGGGGCGCGGGATGTTGAACTGTGGGGCTTGGCCTTTGGCGGCTTGCGGGAAGGGCTCGGGCTCGGACAGGAGGCGTTCGAGCAGGGCCCGGGCGCGTTCGGCGTTGGCGTAGGCATCGGCGGCGTCGCCCGCCTTGCCGTGCTTGGCGGCGGCATCCATGAGGGATTCCGGGGCGGCTTCGGTGAGATCGTCAAGGAACTTGAGGGCGGAATCCAGCATGGGGGTCAGGTCGGGGTCATCCTTGGGCAGGGCTTCGGCGCGGCGGCGGAGTTCGGTCTTGAAGTCGTCGAGGGCCAGGCGGTTTTTTTCCTGGGTTTCGGCGAGCGACGGCAACAGGCGGCGGTTTTGGTCGTCGCCTTGGCGGAGTTCCTCGACGATGGTGCCGAAGCGTTTGGCGAGGTTGGCTTGGGATTCGTAGATCTGGCGGAACTTGGCGGCCATCTCAAGGAGGGTGGCGGTTTGGTTGACCTTGTTGACGTCCTCATCGAGTTGTTCGGCCTGGGGTTGTTGGCGACCGAGGCGTTTGAGCATTTCGTCGATGGCGGCCTGTTGGTCGGCCTTGGGGGCTTTGGGGTCGAAATTTTCCAGTGGCGGGATATTCTCGCGGAGGTCGTCGGCTTGTTTTTCGGCGAGGTCCTGGAGGCGCTTTTCCAGTTCGAAGGCGGGGAAGTCCCTGGCGATCTTATCGAGGAGATCAGCGGCCTGGGCGTGGGCGTTTTTCGCTTCGTCGGCGGCTTTTTTGATGGCGTCGGGCTCACCTTTATCGGTGGCTTGTTGGAGATTTTCGAGGGCCTTGCGGGCATGGTCGATGGCGTCCCTGGCGGCCTGGAAGCGCTTGGCGAATTGGGCGATGGTGGTTTTGGCGCGGAGGTACTGGGCGTATTGGTCGTCGGAAATGATCCGGATGCGGGAGATCTCCGAACTGCCCTGGCCGAGGAGCGAGGGGTTGTGGTCGGAGGCCTCGAGCATGAGTTCGATGGTTTGGCCGGCATCAAGGCCGAGTTCCGCGAGGTCGAGCTGGTCGGCAAAATCATAGGACTTGTCGCGGAGCGCCGGGGCGACGATGCGGGCCCGGTCGCGGAATCCGGACAGGGTCCGGACCCAGTGGATCTTGGCAAGGGCGAAGTCGTCCTGGGCGCGACCGACGACCGGAATGAAGGACTTGGGCGTGGCCAGGAGCATCGGCGGCGGGGAGGTGAGCACGACGCTGGGCGGGAGGTCCGGCAGGGTGCGAAAGGCGAGGTCGAGCGGGCGCGGGCTGGGCGTGCCGCGGAGGTCGCGGAGGGTGGCGGAGAGGCGGCCGGACTGGGTGGCCGTCCAAGTGAAGGCGGCGGTGTGGGAGGCCGGGAGGGTGGCCGGATGGGCTTGCGGAACGGGCTCGGCGCCCGGCACGGTGGCGGGAGTGAAGACGAGGGTGGCGGAGCCAAGCGGGCGATTGCTGGTGAGTTCGAGCGTGACGGTGGCACCCTCGATGGCGGCGATCTCGTTGGTATCGAGCGGGAACTCGGTGGCGGGCAGGCCGGTGTAGGCGGGCGGGGTGAGGCGGACGAGGCCGTTGAGGATGTTAGGTTCGAGGAGGATTTCCACGGTGTGCCAGGTGGAGCGGGCCTTGCCGGAGGCGAAGGCGATTTCGAGGGGTTCGGTGAGGCCGTCGAGCTTGCGGGAGAAGCGGGTGGGGGCCTCGCGGAAGGCCGGGAGGCGGAGGATGTCGCCGGTGCGGGCTTGGCGGATGAGGCACTCGACGGGCCGGGTGAGGGCCGCCCCGGTGATCTCCGCAGAGATGAGGAGGTCTCCGCCATAGACGGTGGCCGGCTTGGCGGGATCGAGAGTGAAAACGAGCGGGCTGTAGGGTGGGATGTCGGCGGCAGGGTGCCGCAGACGGGCGGTGATGGTGGCAAAGGCGGCGGGCTGGGCGAGGCGCAGACTGCCGATGGCCAGCAACGGAACGGTTAGGGCGAGCAGGGCAAGGCCGGGAAAACGCCAGGGAATGAGCTTCTTGGCAGGGAGCGCGGCGAGCGCGGCGGCAGCGGAATCCAGGGTGCGGGTGGTGAGGAGTTGCGCCAGCGGCGTGGGGGCGGCGGCGGGATCGAGCGAGAGCGAGGCGGCAACGGGACAGCGTGGGTCGGCGAGCGCGGCATCGGCGCAGGCGGCGGCGGTGCGGGCGGAGACCCGGAGCGAGCGGATGAGGGCGATGAGCAGGGCGATGGCACAGCTCGCCACCAGCACGGCGGTGATGGCAATGCGGGCGGAGGTTTCAAAGGCGGCCACCGCATCGGTTAGGCCGAAGAGCAGCCAGAGGGTGGCGGCCAGCGCGAGGAGGCCGAGCCACGCGCCGAGGAGCCGGGTGCCCCGGAGGAGGAAACGGATGCGGCGGAGATGGGTGGAGAAGGCGCTCATGGAGGGGAGGGGTATCGGATATTGGCTGTCAGGGAAGAGGATCGGTCGGATCGGTCGGAGCCGACCGATCTCTTCTCTAGGCCAGGCCGTGGCGACGGCGGAGAAACCACTCGGTGGCGAAGAGGGCGGCGATGGTTAGGGCGATGGTGGCGGAGTCCCAGGAGGGGTTCCAGATGGCTGCGGAGTCCAGGGCGGCGGGGGGCTGCTTGCGCAGCTTGGTGGCGAGCAGGGTGGGAAAGTCGGCGGGGCGGTAGGCTTGCCCGCCGGTGGTCTGGGCGAGGGCTTCGAGACAGGCGGGATCGGGTGACAGGTCGTCGGCTTCGCGGGGCGGGGTGGGGACGGTGAAGAGCGCCTCGGGAGTGGGCGGCGCGTCGGCGCGGGGGTCGCTGAGCTTGAGGGTCCAGAGGCCGGCTTGGTCCGGGGTGAAGGAGGTCCGCCAGAGCGGGCGACCGGACGGGTCCGGGATGGCGGCGGGGTTGAGTTTGGTAACGGTGCCGGCGGGGTCGGTGATGAGAATGAGCGGCTGCGGGGCAGGGTTCGGGCCGCGATAGGAAAGGGTGGCGGCGAGGGTGGTGCCGAGGTCGCCGCGGGAGGCGGGAAGCCGCAGGGAAAAATCCTGGCCGGGCAGAAACTCGGAGTAGGAGGCCATCCACTGGATGAGCTGGGTCCAGAAGTCTTCGTAACAATTCCCGAGTTCGCGGGCCTCGGGAAAGAAATCCCATTTCCACAGGCCGTCGCCATTGACCAGGCCGGTGACACCCTGGCCGTACCGGCGGACCAGCAGCGCCGGGAATTTTCCGGAGGCGCTCGCCGAGATGCCGGCACCACGGTCCGGGACCCCTTCGGCGAGGACGCGGGTGAAGGGTTTGACCAAGGCGATTTGGCGGCCGTCCTTGAGGGTGGGAAGGGCGGCCCACAGCGAGGCGTCGGGGGCGGGCAGGGCTTGGCCGAAAAGCCCGGCGGCCTCGCCATCGCGGGTGGGGGTGAAGCGGAAGTCCGCCACGCTGGCGGTGCCCCAGACGACCGGCTCTAACGGTTCGAGCGCGGGGAGCGACGCGGTGGAGGGTTTGCCGCGCGAGAAGAGCACGGCACCACCGCGGTCGCGGACGTAGCTGCGGAGAATCCCGGCACGCTCCGGCGAGAGGAATGGGTCGATGTTTTTCCCGAAGACAATGAGGTCGTAGCGGGACAGCTCGTCAAGGGTGTTAGGGAAGACGGGTTGCCTGGCTTCCGAGTTCTGGTGGTCGCCGGAGTCGATGCGGAAGTAGCGCTCGTCCGAGAGGCGGTGGACCGATTGCACGTCCATGTGGGGTTGCTGGCGGAGGAGTTGGGCGAGGAACTTGCTGTCCCAGTAGGGTGCGCCCTCGACGAGAAAGACGCGGGTCTTGGATTCCAGAATGCGGATGTTGAGGGCGGCGTGATTGTTAGACGAGCGGACTTCGCCGGCGATGACTGGGGTTTCGATGGTCCAATGGGTGGAGGCGGGCGGGGCCTTGATCTCGAAGGCGGCGGCGACGGTCTTGCCGGGGGCGAGTTCGAGGGTGAGGCTGGCGAGTTCCTGGCCGGCGGCATCGCGCAAACTGACGGCAGGGCGGACGGGGGCGAGGCCGGTGGATTTGAGGGCGAAGGGGAGGCGCAGGGGCTGGGCGGCAAAGGCGGTTAGGGCGGCGCGGGGTTGGATGAGGGCGAGGTCGGGCGCTTGGGTGTCGGCCCCGATGGCGACGGTATGTACGGCGATGTTGCGGCTGCGGGCGCGGAGGCCGAGGGCGTCGAGGTCGGCAGGCGCGGAGTTGAGGGTTTGGCGGCCGTCGCTGAGGACGATGATGCCGGCGAGGGCTTCGCCGGCGGCACCGGCGTCTTGCAGGACTTGGGAAACTGCGGGCAGGATGTTGGAGGCGGTGCCGGTGGGGGCCTGGGACCCGGCGGTGGTGGCCGCTTCGAGTTTGGCGGCAAACGGGTGAATGCGAAGGGGGATGTCCGCCGCCTGCGCATGGGTGCTGGCCTGCCGGATGAGCGCGGTGGCGGCAGCGGCGCGGGTCGCGCCGTCGGCGGTGGCTTGGGCCATCGAGGAGGACACATCGTTGAGGATGATCCACGGGCTGAGGCGGGTCTCGGTGGGGCGGCTCCATTTGCCCGGGTTGAAAAGGAGGGTGAGGGCGGCGGCCATGGCGAGCAAGCGCAAGGTGAGCAGCAGCCAGCGCATGCGGCCGGTGAGGCCGGACGAACCACGCCACGCGCCCAGCGCGGCGATGCTCATGGCAAGCACCGCAAGTGGAATGAGGACGGGGAGTGGGAAGGCGGGTTGCAAGGGGGGCGGGGAGAGTTATCGGTTATCAGTTATCAGGAAAGGGGCGGAATGGGAGTGATGGGAGTGATGGGAGTTATGGATTTGAGAATTCTGGTCTGGTGTCTAGTGCCAGGGTCAAACTTTCACAGGCGCGAGCGGGTGGATTTCCTGGGGGAACGGGCGGATGGGATGGTGTGGAAACCGAGTTCCTTGGCCGGTGCCGGCGGGGTGGCGATGAGTTGTTTGATGGCTTCGAAGACGAGTTGGAAGTGCTGGTCGTGGTCGGCGTATTTTTCTTCGAGAGCTTCGATTTTCTCGGCGAGGAGGGCGTTGGAGTCCATCAAACGCCGGAGCTGGACGAAGGTGCGCATGATGGCGATGTTCACCTTCACTGCGCGAGGGGAGCGCAAGACGCTGGAGAGCATGGCCACGCCTTGTTCGGTGAAGGCGTAGGGGAGGTATTTGCGGTGCTGCCCGCGCTTTAAGGTCACAATTTGTGACCTTAAAGGTGACGGGGTAGCGTTTGAGGTCGCAGATTGTGACCTCGAGATTTCCATCTCATTGTCAGTGAGTTGGAACATGAAATCAACGGGAAATCGGTCTCGATTGCGCTGCACGGCCTGGTTGAGAACTTTGGTCTCGACTCCGTAAAGCTCCGCCAGATCGGAGTCGAGGATGACCTTCTCATGCCGGAGGTAATGGACGAGCGGGGCGAGCTTCTCGGGCACCAGCAGAGACCCGGTGGCGGCGGGTGTTCGCTTGGTGGCTGGTGCTTTTTTCGCGGGCATGGGTTGGGGTTATGGGATGAGGCGCAGGACTTGCTCGGTGTCAGCGACATCGGTCATGCGCTGTTTGCCGTCGGCGGCGGTCATTTTCAAACCATGACAATTCGTCACGGTTTCATTTCCTTCCTTTTTCAGCCTTTCTTTGAGCTTTCTCCAGTAGGCACCGGGGTCAATGCTGTCGGTGAGCACCACGATCACATCGACAATGGCGAAATACCACTTTTCCTCAGCGGCGTTCCAAGCGCGGCGGACTTGCTTTTCCTCAAACAAGGTGATGGCGGACATTGCGGATTCGATTTGTGATTTGTGATTTATGATTTGTGATTTGTGATTTGGCGGGTGTGGATTATGGATTCCAGCATGAGGCAGAGAATCCCCGCCAGGGCGAGCCAGGGCCAGAGGGGGAGGCCTTGGGCGAGGGCGGCTTGGCGGACGAGGGAGTCGCTGGAGGCCTCGAGTTTGCCGAAGGCGGGAGTGGCCTCGAGGGGGCGCAGGTCGGACTCGGAGTCGGGGAAGTTGACGGCGGAGAAGGCGATGGGTTGGCCGGAGATTTGCCAGCGATAGAGGCCGGGAGTGGCGGGGGCTTTGGATTGCCACAGGGTGCCGTCGGCGGTGGTGGACTCGGTGATTTCAATGGGCTCGGCAGCCGGGCCGAGGAGGGTGAGGGCCCCGGCGTGGGCGGGATCGGTGGATGACCAGGTGAGCGGAGTGCCGGGGAGCGCATAGGCGGGTTCGGCGGAGCTGCGCGGGCGGGTGCGGAGGAGGATTTCCGCGATGGCGGGCAGGAACGAGCCTTGGGTGGGCCAATCGGTCTTGGCGGGATCGAGCGGCAGGTTCCAAAGCAGGATGGAAGCCTTGTCGGTGGGGCCTTCGAGCAGGGCCGGGATGCCATCGGCGAAGCTGGCGATGGGCCTGATGCCGGGCAGCGAGGCCAGCGAGGCGGGGAGGCGGAGGCGCTCGCGGAAGGTGCCGGCGAAGGGGTTGCCAAAGTCGCCGGCGCGGAACAGTTGGTTGGCCGGATGGCTTTCCTCGGGGATGACCGACCAACCGGCAGGCGAGACCTCCAACGCCAGCGGGCCATCCACGGGATTGGCGGGAAGCTGCAGGAGGGTGCGCAGGGCCGCCAACGGGCAGGCGGCGGCGGGCCGCAGGATGACCGTGGTGCCGGCCAGCGCGGCATTCCGGAGGTCTGCCGGACGGTCGCCGGACCAAGCGGAAATGAAGTGGAAGTCCGGCCGCCGGTCGCTTGTTAGATCGGTGACGGGTTCCAGCCACGCAAGGGATCTGGCGAGTTTCCCGAGGAGCTTGGCCTCCGGCGAAGCGGGCGGGGAGGTGAGGGCGAGGCGGAGCGAATCGCGGACGTGGACGACGGCGTGGCGGGCGTCATCGGCGGGGAAGGCATCGGCCTCGATGGAGGCGCTGATAGGCAGGGGCCCGGGGGCGGCCGGGCGGAGGACGAAGGCGGCATCGGCCTCGCCCCAGGCGGGAAGGTCGATGGGCTGGGATTGGCGGGCACCGTCGGCATCAAGGGTGAGTTGGGTGCGGACGGGCACCGCAGAGAAGTTCCGGACGCGGGTGAGGATGGTCAGGTCCTGGCCGGCGACGGGCTCGGCGGGCTGCGGGATGAGGCGGCTGACGGCGACATTGGGCGGCGACGAAGTGGCGACGCGCTGGGTGCGGATGACGAGGTTGTGCGGGAGTGCCGGCGAGAAGTCGCGCCAGGCGGAGGCTTGGAAGTCGGAGATGATGACGAGTTCGCGGTGAGCGCTGACCTTGGCGAGCTGGCGCAGGGCGAGATCGAAGGCGGCGGTGAGGGCGCCGGCTTCGGGGTGGGGCCTGGCTTGCTGGAGCAAGTCGGTTAGGAAGCTGAGGTTGGGGCCGGGATCCGGGAAGACGGCGTCGGGTTCGGCGTCGATCCAGATCAGGTTGGCATGGTCGGGCTTGGCTTGCTCGAGGAAGCGGGTGGCCTGGGCGCAGGCGGCATCGAAGCGGCTGCCGGCACCTTCGCGAGCGGCCATGGAGGCAGACCGGTCCACCAGCAGGATGACGGTGGATTGCTCGCCGGGCAGGGAGGCGGAATCGGAAATGAGGAAGGGCCAGGCGAAGGCGGCGGCAAGGGCGAAGAGGGCCAGCGTGCGGAGGGCGAGCAGCAGCCAATCCTTGGGTCGGCGGATGCGGGCGGTGCTGCGCAACACGCGGCGCAAGAACTCGAGGTTGGAAAAGCGATAGACCGGCGGCCGGGCGCGGGAGAGCAAATGTACCAGCACCGGCAGGCCGGCCAGCGCGAGCAGGCCAAGCAGGGCGGGGTGCTGGAAGAGGAGAGACATGGGGGAGCCAGTTGTAGGTTAGAGGTTAGAGGTTATTGGGGAAGAGGATCGGTCGGATCAGTCGGATCTGACCGATCCGACCGAGCTTTGCTCGTCAATCGCGGAGGCGGTCGAAGAGGGAGAAGTAGGGGTCGGCGGTGGAGGTGAGGGCGTAGTCGGCGCGGCGGGAGGCGGCGAGGGCGCGGAGGGCGCGGGTGTGGCTGAGGAGTTCCTGCTGCCAGGCGTCGCGCAGGGAATGCGGGTGGACGGTGAGCTGGTCGTTGGATTCCATATCGATGAAGCGGGACAGGCCGCGGTCATCGAGTTGGAGTTCGCTGGGATCGAGGAGGTGGAAGAGGTGGATGCGGAAGCCGCGGTGGAGGTAGGGGTTGAGGGCGCGGAAGAGGGCGGCGGGGTCGGTGAAGAAATCGGATAGAATGACGAGGGTGCCCTTGCGTTTGAGCAGGGGTTGGGCGCGGGCCAGGGTGGCGGTGATGGAGGTGCCTGCGCCGGGGCGGCTGGTTTCGAGCGTGTTGAGCAGATCGTGGAGGTGCTGGCGGGTGGAGCCCGGCGGGAGGAACTTGCGGATGCCCTGGTCGAAAAGCGTGAGGGACACGCGGTCGGTTTTGGAAATGACCCACCAGGCGAGGGCGGCGGCAAAGAACGACGCATATTCGAGCTTGGAGAGGCGCGGCGAATTCTCCGGGAAGCCCATGGAGGCCGAGCAATCGAGGAAGATATGGCATTCCAGGTTGGTTTCCTGCTCGAAGGTGCGCAGAAACAACTTGTCGTTGCGGGCAAACACCCGCCAATCGACGCGGGCCAGGTCGTCGCCGGGCGCGTATTGGCGGAACTCGTGGAACTCGATGGAGGACCCGCGCTGGTGCGAGCGGTGGCGGCCGGCCAGATAGCCCTCAACCATCGCCTTGGCCCCGAACTCATAGTTCTTGAGTCGGCGGATGTCGGCGGGATCGAGGAAGCGGGGCATGGCGGGGAAGAGTCGGACGGATCGGACGGGGTCGGACGGGGATGGGAGTTAGATGGTGGTGATCAGTTTCCGGATGATTTGGTCGGTGGTGATGCCTTCGCCGGTGGCGTTGTAGTTGGCGATGAGGCGGTGGCGGAGGACGGGGAGGGCGACGGCGCGGATTTCCTCGGGGGAGGCGGACGAGTTGCCGCGCAGCAAGGCGAGGGCACGGGCGGCGCGGGCGAGGCACTGCGAGGCCCGCGGACCGGCCCCGTAGGCGATGTAGTTTTTCACGTCGGCGCTGGCGAGCGGCGAGTCCGGGCGGGTCGAGTGGACGAGCTTGAGAATGGTCTGGATGACCGACTCGGGGAGCGGGACATCGACGGAGGCATCCTGGAGTTCGAGGACTTTATCGGCGTTGAGGAGGGGATCGGGCAGGGCGTCGGCATGGCCGGTGGTGCGGCGGATGATTTCCGCCTCTTCCTCGATGCTGGGGTAGCCGATGTTGAGTTGGAAGAAGAAGCGGTCGAGCTGGGCCTCGGGAAGCGGATAGGTACCTTCGTGCTCGATCGGGTTCTGGGTGGCAAAGACGATGAAGGGCTCGACGAGGCGGCGGGTCTGGCCGTTGACGGTGACCTGCTTTTCCTGCATCGCCTCTAACAGGGCTGCCTGGGTTTTGGGCGGGGTGCGGTTGATTTCGTCGGCGAGGATGAGGTTGGCGAAGATCGGGCCGGGAATGAATTGGAACGAGCGCTCGCCGACGGCGGTGTTCTGGAGGATTTCCGAGCCGACGATGTCGGTGGGCATGAGGTCCGGCGTGAACTGGATGCGCTGGAACTTGAGGCCGAGAATGCGCCCGAGAGTGGCGACCAGCAAGGTCTTGGCGAGGCCCGGCACGCCGACCAGCAGGCAGTGGCCCTTGCACAGGAGGGAGGTGAGGAGTTGCTCGACGATTTCGTCCTGACCGACGATGACGCGGGCGGTTTCGGTGCGGATTTTGGCAACGGTGTCTTGCAGGCGTTCCCAGTGGGCGGCAGGTTGTTCGGTCATGGTGGTTCGGGGAGTTCTTCTTCGGTTGGGGTGGACGATTCTTCGGAGGAGTCGGGCTCTTCAGATAAGGCTTTGAATTTCTCGGCGTCGGCGCGGTTGAGGAGAAGGATGTTAAGTCCGAAACGCTGCGGCTCCTCGGATTCTAACAATTTCCTGAGGGTGGCGGCAAACGGTTCCCGCGGGTTGTCTTCCTGCGCGTCCTCGTCGGGTGCGGCGGATTGGAGGGTGGCCTTGCCGTCTTGGATGAGCCAGATGGCTTCGCAATCGGAGGAACCAAATTGGCTGTTGTTGTATTCGCGGGCCTGCAAGCTGACGATGGCGACAGCGGCGGCGGTTTCGTTGGCGGTGAGGACTTCGGCGGCTTGCTCGAAATCCGGTCCCGGCACGCGCCTGGCTTTTTGAGCGGGGAGGGGGGCGACATTGGCGAAGATTGCAAGACCCGGGCCGAACGGGGCAGGGGCGATATCGATGTTGGTGCGGGAGTGTTTGTCAATTTCGGGGGCCAGGGCTTCGATGTGTTTGGTGAGGCTGTCGGGGGTGATTTTGAATCCGACGTCGAGGTTGCCGGCGCCTTTGGTGTCCGAGGTTCCCTGGCGTTTATCGGAATCCCTGGCGATGATGGTGCATTGGAGTTCCTTGACGGAAGCGGGAATGGCGAGGTCGTCTGGCTCGTTGAACCATTCGAGCCAGGCGGCGCGTTCGTCCGGGGTGAGGGAGGAGAGATAGGGATGGATTTCCACGGCTGGCTTCTTGCCTGCGGTGGCAACGATTTCGGCGAGGCGATCCTTGGGGACTTTCGAGGCATCCGGCAACGGCGGGACAGGCTTGCCGGCGAGGCGGGCGGTGGCCTGCTCGATAAGGATGGCGGAGACGGGTTGGTGCAGGATGATGGAGGCGGCATAGGCCTCGTAGTCGCCGCGGCCGGAGACGGAATTCTCGAAGGCGATGGCGGCGAGTTCGGCGACGGTGATCTTCCCGCCTTCGACGTAGCGGCTGAATTCCCCGGGCAGCTCGCGGGTGTCGGCGATGAGTTTGCGCCAGACCTTGGCTTCGGGTTCGGAGACCGCGCGAACCTCGGGGGGAGCATCTTCGGCTTGCTCGTCATCGGCTTGGTGGCCACCCCAGCGAACTTGGAAGGTGGCGGCTAGGAAACGGGCGCGAACGGTGGCGTCGGTGGCGGCGTTGGCACCTTCGAGGAGGGCGTGGAGGTGTTTGGTGGAGGTGGCATCGGCGAGCAGGGAAGTTAGGGATTTGATGGCGGCGGCGGCATCGGCGGGTTTGCCCTTGGCGATTTGGACGGCGAGAGCGCGCGGGGTTTGGCCGCCGACGAGGGCTTCGAGTTGTTTGAGGATTTTCAAGGGACCGCCGGCTTCCTTGATGGCCCAATCATACTGGTTCATGGATGGGTCGATATCGTCGCCGACATCCTGGGTTTGGCTGCGGACGAGTTTGGCGTAGGCCTCGAAGAACGGTCTGGCGGTGGCTTTGCGGGCGCGGAGGTAGGTGCGGACATCCTGGAACTTGGCGATGGCCGGATCGGCGGCGAGGACATGGGCTTCGAAGGCCAGGTGCGCCTTGGGGTCGGTGGAGGCGGCGAGGAGGGTGGCGGCTTGTGAGGCTTGGCCGGAATTGCCGTCGCGGAGGAAGACCGCGGCGAGTTCCTCGCGGGAGGCGTCGTGGTGTTCCTTCCAGAATTCGAGGGCGAGATCGCGGAGAGCCTCCGGATCGGCTTCGTTCAGATCGTTTTGCGGATCCGGCAGGGTGGCGACGAGGAATTGCCGGGCAATTTCGCCGCGGGTGGCGGGGCGGTTGAGGGCGGCGTGAATGCGCAGGGCACGCTCGTCACCGCTTTCGCCGGGGGGAAAGTAGGAACCGGAATAGGATCGGGAGTTGGGGAGATGGGTGAGAAAAGGGTCCGAAGTGAGGGCCGCCAAGGCCGGGATGGCCGCCATCTTCAGCGCGGCGAGCCGGGCCAGCGGGGCGCTTTGCTTGCCGGACAGGGCGGGGTCTTCGAGAATCCAGAGCGACGAAAGGTTATTGTAGGCATCGCCGACGGATACTCCCGCCATCTGCATGCGGTAGCGCATCGCGGGTGAGAGGTTGCGGGTCTTGTTGTCGCTAGCCTCAGGTTGCTTAGGGTCGGCTGGCGGCTGGTCGGTGAGTTGGCGGATGATGTCGAGGGCACGCGGGTCGATGGGGAGGTCCGGCAGGGTTGGGGCGGGGGCTTTGGCCCCGGCTGCCTGTTGTGCCAACTGGGGCAGGAAGATGGCCACCGCCTCACGGCTGCTCCAGCCGCGCGGGAAGCGCTGGCTGAGGGCGGCCAGCGCCTGGTGATAGGCGGCCCACCCGCCGGAGGTGAAGAACGCGCGGGTGGCCTGTTGATAGAGAGGCTCGGCGAGCTGATCGACGGCGGAATCCACGGCGGCTTCGCGGGTGGGAAACACCTCGAACACGGCGTGCGCGAGTTGGTTGGCCAGCTCGGGGTGGCCGGTTTGATAGAGTTGGGCCGCGAACAGCAGGAAGGTGCCGAAGCGCGTGCCCGAGCTGTAGGAATACGGATCGTCGGCATCCCTCTTGGCGGCGATTTTCCTGAGCCCGGCGACGATCACCCCGACGTCCTTGGTTAGATCCGGCTCGGGGCGGGGCTTGGCGGCGGCGGTCCCGCGTTTTTTGGCAGGCTCGAGTTCGATGACTTCGCTGCCACCGAGGTAGATGGCGCGGATTTTCTCAGCGGCGGATGGCAGCAGCCAGGCATTGCCTTTGACGGCTTTGTCGAGTTCACGGAGTTCGTAGCTGGTGTTGGCGGCCGCGGGGAGGACCGACCATGTGGCCTGGGCATCGAGCGGCGGCAGACCGAGGGCGACGAGTTGTTTGAAGCCTGCGGAGAAATCGGGAACGGGAGCGCTTTGCTGAGCCCAACCGGGCCCATTGAGCAACAGGAGCAACGGGATGAACAGGAAATTTCTCGCGCACACGGGGTCGTTGTATCATCACCCCACGCCGAACGGAAGTTGAATTTTCACCAGGATGCGAGATGAGCGCTTGGCCCGGGCTTATGCCGCGTTCGGTCAGCTTCGCGGCCACCCGCCACCGCCACCCGCCACCGCCGCAGCGGATTTGTTTTCCTGATCGGGGCTTGGGGCTTGCGGAATGCCGGAAACGGGCTACTTTGGCACCTACCACTTCACACCATGAGCCACCCCGCCCCGAAAATCGTGATTTATCTGAAAACCTTCTGCGGATGGAGCCAGGGCGTCCGTGCCGTCATGCGGAAATACGCCCTGAAGTACGAGGAAAAGGACATCATCAAGGACCCGGCGTTGCGCTGGGAAATGGAGCAACGCACCGGCCAGCCGCTCTCCCCGTGCATCGAAATTGACGGCCACATGCTGGTGGACGTCAGCGGGGAGGAAGTGGAAAAGTGGTTGATCCAAAACGAGTATGTCGGGCAAAGCGAAGCGGCTCCGGTGGTGCCAATCAGCTCACCCAGGGTAAGGGGCGAAGCCGCCCAACCCAGACCCAAGTCGCTTGGGAAAGCCCGCCCCGCAAGCAAAGTCGAGAAAATCCGGTTTTTCGACTGAGCGGCGGAAAAATCCACAGACAAACCCACGATGATGCGGCATTCTGCACACGGATGACATTGAATCCCGCGAGCCTATGGAAAGCATGGCTGGCCGAGCACGGCCCGCGGTTGTTGTTGTTTGCCCGCAGTTGGGGGAATTCCCAGCAAGATGCCGAGGATTTGTTGCAGGAGGCGGTCCTGCGTCTCTGGCACTACCAAGAGGACAAAGGTGGTGGCCCGCCCGATCTGCCGCTGGTGTTTTCCACCATTCGTTTTTGCGGCCTCAATCTCCACCGCACCGAGTCCCGCCGGAAAAAGCGCGAGGAGTCCATTGTCTATCTGAATGATTTCCAGGACGTCTGGTTGGATCCGGTGCTGGAGGACGACGAGGAGGCACTGTTCCTCCGCGAGGCGGTGCAGAATCTCAGCCCGAAACTCCGCGAAGTGGTCGTCATGAAAACTTGGGGCGGGCTTACCTTTGCCCAGATTTCCGAGGTCCTTGCCATTTCACCTAACACCGCAGCATCCCGCTACCGCTACGCCCTCGAACAACTTGCGCACGAATTGCGCCAACTCAAGGAGGCCCGCCATGTCAGCGCCTAACCCCATCGAAGCAGCCCTGTCCCGTCTCATGCCGCCGGCTCTCAGCGAGTCCGGTCAGCGGTTGATCGAGGCGATGCTTGACGAGCTGGCGGCGGCGGCCCCGCAGGCTGAGACCACCGCCCGCGACAAGCCGCGCCTGGCAAGGTTCGCGGTGCCCCTCGGGATGGCCGCTGCCATCGCCGCACTGGTCGCGCTGGTGCCCCGGAAGGAGCCCGTCACGCCACCGCTGGTGCTGGATCAAACCGCCCCCGAGACCGGCTCCGGGTTGGTCTTGGTCGGTGAGTCCGACCGCATTGAAGCCATGTCCGATGAAGGTTGGATGGCGGATCCGGATGGGGCTGCGATGCAGGCCGTCCGCGTCCGGGTGGTGGAAGCCAACACCCTGCGCGATGAGGAAACCGGAATTGTGGTGCAGGTTTCCGATCCCCGTGAGGAAATGATTCTGATGCCAGTCACCGTATTTTGAGATGAAACTCCGGCATTCATTTTTGGCCTTCGCCACGCTCGTTGTTACCGGCGTCGGGGAGGATGCAGGCACCAAGGTGCCGCCCTCGCCTGCGGCAGGCACCCCGGCGCAGACGCGTTCCGCATGGCTCGGCTTCAGCGTCAGAAAGCCGGACCCAAGCGGCGGGGCGCAGCTTTCCTCGCTGCCCCCGGGGATCGGGTTTGTGATCCAAGCCATCGCGCCAGGGGGGCCGGCGGAAGCCGCCCAACTCCATCCCATGGATGTGTTGTGGAAATTCGGCGATCAAATGTTGGTCAACCAGGGGCAATTGGCCACGCTCATCAACCTGAAAATGCCCGGGGACGAAGTAACTCTCGGCATTTTCCGTGCCGGCAAACCGCTGGAAATCAACATCAAGCTCGGTGAGGCCCCTGACGACAAGCGGGGCTTCACCAGAGACATGATTGATGCCGTCATTCTCGCCGATGATGGCAGCACGCAGCGAATCGTCAATATGCTGGACCGCACCGCCACTCTTTCCAACAACGATGGCAAGGCCTTGGTCCGGCGCGAAGGCGAGGGCTACAAGGTCGTCATCAACGGCCCTGACAAGGAAGTCATCTTTGATGGCCTGCTCCCTGCCGATGGCAACCACGACGGCATCCCCCCGGATTGGCGCCGCCGCGTCTGCGTCCTGCGCCGCAGCCTCGATCATGCCCTGGAAAGCCGCATGGTCCCGGTCCGGCCGCCTCGCCCGCGCGTCGTGCCCCCCGCGGAAGTCACCCCGCCCCGCCCGGGGGTGCCCACCAAACCTTGATTTTTCCGGACTCCCGAAATTTTTGCCGGGATTGCCTTGCGTTTTTCGCGGGAGCTTCCCATCTTCCGCCGCATGCACCCTGACGTGGCGAAGCTGGTTGAATCCGGTCGCATTCCCAAACCCCTAGGCGAGCGACTTTCTCAATTGGCTCCCGGCAATTTCTGTATTCACAAATCCTTCGGGGCCGGCAAGGTGACCGAGTGGGATTTGCCGGGGAAAAAGGTGACCATCGACTTTGAGAGGTCCATGGGCCAAATCATGGAACTCCAGTTTGCGCTTCAAAAAACCGAGTGGATCCCGGAGAGCGATTTCCGCGCGAAAAAAATCGAGCAACTTGAAGAACTTCGCGCCCTTTCCAAGCAGGATCCCGTTGCACTCGTCGTCCACCTCCTCCAGAGCCACGGTGGCACTATGACCGGAAAAGCCCTGGAAGATGCCCTCTGCGGCACCGTCATTCCGGAACCTGACTTCAAGAAATGGTGGGATGCCACCAAGAAATCCCTCCGCGAAAGCCGCCGTGTGGTCATTCCCTCAAAACGCACCGAGGCCCTGATCCTCCGCAATGGCGACCGTAGCCCGGCGGAAGCCCTGGTCGCCGACTTCGAGGCCGCCCGCGACATCAAGGGCATGATCCGCGCGCTCGAAGCCATCGCCGCCGATATTGGCGCGTTTGATCACGATACGGAAGCGCTCAAGCGCCTGCTCCACGATATCGATGAAGGGGCCAAAAAGGCCTCACGCGTCCAACTCGGCCAGGCCCTGCAGCTCGTCGCCGCCCGCGATGAAGTCATCGGTTCCTCCAAGGCACTGGCGCTCGATCCAGGCGCGGTGCGGCTCGCCGACCTCATTTCAAGCGTTGATCCCGTCAAGCTCGCCGAGGATGTGGTCGCGCTGCCATCCACCCGGCAACGGGCGGTGTTCGAGGCTTTTCCGGATGCCTTTGGGGAGCTATGGATTGCCAAGATCGTCCATGTCTTTGATCGCGTGGGGGCTCGCGGGGTCACTGAGATCGCCCGCATCCTGCTGGATCGGGGCGGCATGCCTGCGCTCGCCGCGCATCTCCGCTCGGCCCTGGCCCGCCGCGCCCTCGGCTCGGACGCCATCATCTGGGTCTGCCGCGAGCGCAAGCTCGCCGCCGCCGAGGTCTTCAGTCCGGACGTGGGGGCCTCCATCCTCAATCTGCTGGAAAACGACCATCTTGCCGATGGTCCGCGCAAAACCTCGCGCCTCCAAACCCTCCTCAACGAGGACAAGACCGTGCTCGGTGACCTGGTCACCATCATGGACATCAACGAGTCGCGCAACTTTGCCCGCCGCCTGCTCGATTGTCCCGTGTTCGGGGATCTCGAGAAGAAATCCCTGATGGCCCGCATCATCAAGATCCGCCCGGAAACCGCCGCGCTCGTCAGCGGCGAGCGCTCGAAGAAGCACGAGGAAGCCCTCCTCGTCTCCTGGGACAGCCTCGCACGCAAGAAGGCCGAACTCGATGAACTCGTCCGCGTCCGCATCCCGCAAAACACCAAGGATATCTCCATCGCCCGCTCCTATGGCGACCTGCGCGAGAACTTCGAATACAAATCCGCCAAGGATCTCCAGCGCTACCTTTCGCACCGCAAGAACGAACTGGAGAAAGACATTGCGCGTGCCCGTGGCACTGATTTCAAAGGCTCGGATGCGAGCACCGTCAATATCGGCACCGTCGTCACCCTCACCGACGCGGACGGGGTTGAAGCCGTCATGTGCGTGCTCGGCGCCTGGGACTCCGAGCCGGAAAAGCAGTACGTCTCCTATCTGTCCGAAGTCGGCAAGGCGCTGCTGGGTCGTGCTCCCGGCGAAACCGTCCAAGTCCGCAACACCACCACCGAGGCCATGCAAACCCTCACCCTCCAAGCCATCAAACCCTTCAATCCCTAACCCGTCCGACCCGTCCGACGCGTCTCTGGCACCCCTCTCACCTGACACTAACAACACACCCCCACCTACACATCCCATGGAATACACCACCATTGTTGAAATCCGCGGCCGCGAAGTGATCGACTCGCGCGGCAATCCCACCGTTGAAGTTGACGTTCATCTCGAAGGCGGCGCCATCGGCCGCGCCTCGGTCCCGTCAGGCGCCTCGACCGGCGAAAACGAAGCCGTCGAGCTTCGTGATGGCGACCAGGCCCGCTTCCTCGGCAAAGGCGTGCTCAAGGCCGTTGACAACGTCAACACCCGCCTGGCACCCATCCTGCTGGGCTTTGATGCCACCGAGCAAGCCTCGATCGATGCCGCCATGCTCGCGCTTGACGGCACCTCCACCAAGAAGGAACTCGGGGCCAATGCCATCCTCGGCGTGTCCCTCGCGGTGGCCAAAGCCGCCGCCATCCAGCTTGGCATCCCGCTCTACAAATACCTTGGCGGCCCCAACTCGAAGGTGCTTCCCGTGCCGATGATGAACATCATCAACGGCGGGGCCCACTCCGATGCTCCCATCGACTTCCAGGAGTTCATGATCATGCCCATCGGTGCGCCCACCTTCCGGGAAGCCATTCGCTACGGCGCGGAAGTCTTCCACTCCCTCAAGAAGGTCCTGCATGATCGCGGTCTCTCCACGGCGGTCGGTGATGAAGGCGGCTTCGCCCCGACTCTCAACAGTGCCGCCGACGCGCTCGACGTCATTTCCCAAGCCATCGAAAAAGCCGGCTACAAAATCGGCATCGACATTGCCATCGCTCTGGACGCCGCCAGTTCGGAGTTCTTCGACCAGAAGCAAAACGCCTACGTCTTCAAGAAATCCGACAAGTCCGTCAAGAGCGCCGAGGAACTCGTCGCCTACTACGCCGAGCTGCAGAAGAAATATCCCATCATCTCGATCGAGGACGGCTGTGCCGAAAACGACTGGGCCGGCTGGAAAGTCCTCACCGACCAACTCGGCAAGACCACCCAGATCGTGGGCGACGACCTGTTTGTCACCAACACCGAGTTCCTGGCCAAGGGAATTGCCCTGGGGGTCGCCAACTCCATCCTCGTCAAGGTCAACCAGATCGGCACGCTCACCGAGACCTTCGATGCCGTTGAAATGGCCAAGGAAAACGGCTACACCGCCGTACTCAGCCATCGCTCCGGCGAAACCGAGGACGCCACTATCGCTGACCTCGCCGTCGCCACCAACTGCGGCCAGATCAAGACCGGTTCCATGAGCCGTTCGGATAGAATCGCCAAATACAACCAACTCCTCCGCATCGAGGAGGAACTTGGCAATGACGCCGTCTTCGGCATCCACAAAATGAAAGTGCTGCGCTGAGGCAGCGGATGATGGCACGCGGGCCGCAGCCGCCAGTCATCTATCAATCGCCCCCCCGGCGGCGGACCTCTCGAGGTCCGCCGTCTTATGGGGACAGGTGCAATCGTATTGGAGCAAGGTCTCGCCCACGAACCGGCGCGGCGCTGTGGTTTGGCGCTCTGCGATGTTCCCATTGCGGTGGCGGGTCTTCCAACGACAAGGGCTCCCCCCGCCAGCCGCTGGGCTGGGCCGGACTCCGGTGGGCGCAGCGCATGGCACTAACCAAGCGCCGCCACCGGCGTGCCTGTCACTTGATTTCCATGCCGCTTTTGGGCCAGACCCAGCGGACCACCTTGCCGTTTTGGATGAGGGCCTTGGCCTCGATGGTTTTCACTCCGAAGATCGTCTCCGCCTTGTAGCGGACCAGGCCGGTTTGATAGGTTTCGCCATTGATCACCTCGTCCGCCTCGGCTTTCCAACCGAGGACCTGTTGGAAGGTGAATTCCTTGATGCCGCCGCTGCGGATGTGTGCTTTCATCACTTCCACGCTGTCGCCCGTGACGCCGGATGCCGGAGCGCTGGCGGGTGGCTCCGGCATGACCGGCTCGGGCACCGGGGGCGGCGTGACGGCTACCGGATCCCGGGTGCCGCCGCTCGAAAACGGGTCGGGTTGGCCGGTTGGGGCCGTCGGCTCAGGCGCGGGGGTGGGGGTGGCAGGTTCCGGTGCGGGCGTGGGCGTTGGGTCGGTGGTGGTGGCGTTTGGCGGAGGCGGGTTGGCCGCGAGTTGCTCCATCAGGTCGGTGCCGCTCACCGGCACCCGGCCTTCGAAGGGACTGGTGCCCGGGCTGACGACGACCTGGTCGCCCTCAAGACGGACGAGCTTGAGGCGGTTGCCGGCATCGACTTTCAATTTCAAACCGGAGGCATCCGCGACTTCGGTGGCGATTTTCAGGGTGACTTGGGCAGGCAGTTGGGCCGGGGTGAGCTTGGCCAGGTCGATGGCGGCCGGAGTGGTGGCTGGCGAGGTGGCGGAGGGCGGCGGCTGGTGGGGGGTGGTGACTGGCTTGGGTCGCTGGGATGGGACCAGGCCGGTGAGTCGGTACTGCATGGACGGGTAACTCAAGAAACCAGCGAGCGCAGAGGCGAAAACCAAAATGACGATGAACCCTTTCATATGTGTGGAAGACTACGTGCGCTTTCATAGGAATCTTGGGAGCTTCTTGCAAGAACAAAAAACGGAGAACAAGAAACGAAAAGGTGCTTGGTGCAAAAACCCGCCGTGATCAGCGGCCGCCCGAGCTTGCCTCAAAGCGCTTGGAGACGGCGGGCCAGTTGACGAGATTCCACCAAGCGGCGATGTAATCCGGCCGGCGGTTCTGATAGTGGAGGTAATAGGCGTGTTCCCAGACATCGAGGCCGAGGAGCGGAGTTCCAAGGTCGGCATCAGGCACCAGGCCTTTCATCAGGGGATTGTCCTGATTCGGCGTGCTGGTGATCCGGAGCTTGCCGTCATGGATGATGAGCCAGGCCCAGCCGGAGCCAAAGCGTTTGGCGGCGGCCTCCCCGAAGGCCTGGCGAAATCCGGTCATGGAACCAAACGCGGCGTCGAGGGCGGTGCCGAGTTTGCCGGAAGGCTTGCCGGATTGCGCCGCCGGCGCGAGGGTCTGCCAGAAGAACGAGTGATTCCAGTGGCCGCCACCGTGGTTGCGCAGTGAGGTGCGCAACGCTTCATCGGCAAGGCCCGGCAGCGAGCCTAGCAAATCATCAGGCGGCCGCCCCGCGAGGTCGGGTGCCTTGGCGAGCGCGGCGTTGAGGCCGGCGACATAGGCCGCGTGGTGCTTCCCGTGGTGGATTTGCATCGTCAGCGTGTCGAAGTGGGGTTCGAGCGCATCGAACGCGTAGGGCAGCGGCGGCAAGGTGGCGGCGGAACTTGCCGCGGCGTGCGCGACGCCGGGAAGCATGGCGGCACCTGCGGTGAGGCTGGCCAGTTGGACAAAATTGCGGCGGTTCATGGTGGTGAGTGGTTGCATGATCCGAACCCGATAGGCCAGCTTCGCGGAAAATCAACCGGATAAACGCCGCCCGTCCACCAGCGCCAGCAGTTGCCCACCTCAAGATCGGGGATTGCGTCGCGCGGGGATTGGTCCTAGGCTCGGGTGCGAGAGGGATAATATAACAATGATGGCGTTTCTTTTCAGTTGTGAATATGCGACCTGCGCGGTGCCTGAAGCTTATCGGGAGCTGTTCAAAGGGGCGGAGGAAATCGTCACCTCGGCGGATGGCTGGGATTCGGGGGCCTTGAATCTGGCACAGAGTTTCTCGATGCGGTTCCGCACCCCCTTGGTGCATGGGCTGTACACCCGCCTGCTGTTCGATTTGGATGCGGCGGGGGATGCCCGCTGGAGTCGGTTTTCAAACAAGATTCCGGAGGCGGGCCGGCAGCGACTGGTGGACCGTGAAGATGCAGCCTATCGGATCTCGCTCCGCCAACGCATTGCAGAAGACCTGCGGCGGCATCCCTCGATGTTGCATTTGAGGGTGCGCACGGTGGCGGCGGATGAGGGGCAGGTGGTGTTGGAAAGTTTTGTCGATGGCGGATTGGGCGAAGCACTGGCGGCAGCCTGGCGGGGTCAGTTGTCGGGCTTGGGCCTGGACGTCAGTCACCAACGCGGAGTTACAGGCTCCGCGCTGGCTGCGGAACTGGCGGCATTGTTTCCGGCGGAGCGCTATGGCTTGATGCGGATCAAGGTGGCCCAGTCGTTTTTTCTCGAAGGCCGCCCATGGCGCTGGGAGGCCCTGAAAAAAGCGCTGCTGGATTCCCTGGTGGCAGTGACGGCGGAAGGGTGAAGAGACGGATGAGCAGACCCGACCCCCGCCCTCTGCCCTCTGCCCTCTGCGCACCCGCCATTTCCTGCTCATCTCACGCCGCTGGCGACACGTGGGCGTGCCCGGCGGTGTCCCGCCCTGCCGACCTCTGGCCTCTGACCTCTGACCTCTGACCTCTGACCTCCGACCTCTGACCTCTGACCTCTGACCTCTGACCTCTGACCTCTGACCTCTGACCTCTGACTTCTATCGCGGCAGCGGGAAGGCGCGGTTGAAGGCGAAGACCCGGTCCCGAATGGCGTGCAACTTGGCAGCATCCTCGGGCGTGGCAAGGACTTCATGGATGAAATCGGCGACTTGTTCGACCTCGGCCTCGCGCATGCCCCGAGTGGTGACGGCGGGGGTGCCGATGCGGATGCCGCTGGGTTTCATCGGCGTGCCGGTATCGAAGGGAATGGAGTTTTTGTTCACGGTGATGCCCGCCAGATCGAGGGCCTGGGAAGCGAGGGTGCCGTTGAGATCCTTGGTGCGGAGATCGACGAGCATGAGGTGGTTGTCGGTGCCGCCGGAGACGATGCGGAAACCATGGCGGGTGAGCCGTGCGGCGAGGGCGCGGGCGTTGCTAACGACCTGCTGCTGGTAATCCCTGAAGGCCGGCTGGAGCGCCTCGCTGAAACAGACCGCCTTGGCGGCGATGACGTGCATGAGCGGCCCGCCCTGAATGCCGGGGAAGACCTGGGCATCGATCCGTTTGGCAAACTCCTCCTTGCACAGAATGATGCCGCCCCGCGGACCGCGCAGGGATTTGTGCGTGGTGGAGGTGACGAAGTCCGCGTGCGGGACCGGGCTGGGATGAACGCCGGCGGCAACCAGTCCGGCAATGTGCGCCATATCGACGAAGAGATATGCGCCGATCTCGCGGGCCAGGCGGCCCATGCGCTCGAAATCGATGACCCGGGAGTAAGCGGACGCGCCCACGGTGATGAGCGCGGGCCGGAGGGCGCGGGCCGTGGTTTCCAACTCGGCGTAGTCGATCCGTTCATCGTCGGGGCTCACGCCGTAATGGGTCACGGCATAGAAGCGACCGGAGAAATTCGCCTTGTGGCCGTGGGTGAGATGGCCGCCGTGGGCGAGATCCATGGTTAGAATCCGGTCGCCTGGCTGCAGCACCGAGAAGTAAACCGCGGTGTTGGCCTGCGAACCGGAGTGGGGTTGCACGTTGGCATGCGCGGCCCCGAAAATCTCCTTGGCCCGGTCGATGGCGAGTTGTTCGATGACGTCCATGTTTTCACAACCGCCATACCAGCGGCGGCCGGGATAGCCCTCGGCATACTTGTTGGTGAGGACGGACCCTTGGGCTTCCATCACAGCGGGTGAGGCGAAGTTTTCCGAGGCGATCAGCTCGATGTGGTTGCGCTGGCGGTGTTCTTCCGCAGTGATGGCGGCGAAGCTTGCCGGATCAATCTCGGCGAGGCGGCTGCCGGAGGCCTTGCACACCCGGGTGGCATGGCGGCCGCCTGCAAAGGCCGTCGCGAGAAAGACCTCGGCCATCGCAATGCTGGTGGCCGCATCGGAAAATTTTCCCGCGAGGCAGAGGATGTTGGCGTCATTGTGCTGGCGGACGATGCTGGCTTCCTCGGGCGAGCGGGCGTGGGCCGCCCGCACATGGCGATGGCGGTTGGCGGCGATGCACATGCCGACGCCCGAGGTGCAGGCGAGAATGCCGAAATCGGCAGTGCCATCGGCCACGGTGCAGGCCACCCGATTGGCATAATCGGAGTAATCGACGGCCTCGTGCGTGTGGGTGCCGAAGTCTTCGATTTGATGACCGGCGGCAGCGAGGTGCGCGGCCACGGCGTTCTTGATGTCAAGGGCACCGTGGTCGGCGCCGAGGGCGATGCGGAGGGATGGTTGGCTCATGGGGCGGGCGGGCGGGCATTCAATGCGGGGAACGGCAATTTGGAAATCGGAAATTCAAGGAATGGTTCGCGGGGTGGGTGCCGCCCGCACATCCTGAATGACCAGTTGCAGGGTGGTTCGTCCGCGGAAGGTGTTCCGATCGATGGAAAACGCGATGTCCCACGGCGGATCGGGGAGGGGACATTCGCCGCCGCCGAAGAACACGGCGTCTCGTTCGTGCCGCTCCTGCCGCAACATCAGGCGCAGGTGCTGGTTTTTCATGCGCAACGGCGGCCGGCTCAAGCCCACCTGGCGTGCCACGAAAATCGGCTGCGGGTTATGGTTGCCGAACGGTTGCAGCAGCTCATAGCTGGCGAGGAACTCCAATGACAGCAGGTCAAAGGTGATCTCGGCATCATAGTAGAGCTTGGGTTGCCGTTGCTCCTCGTTCGTCGAGGCCAGCACGTATGCGCCAAAATGCTCGCGGAAGCTCTCAATCCGATCCTCATGAATGGAGAGTCCGGCGGCCATCGCATGACCGCCACCCTCCCGCAGATCCTCGCTGCATGCACGGATGGCCTCGACCAGGGAAACCCCCTCGATGCTGCGTCCCGAGCCTTTGCCGATGCCGTCCGCGTCAATCGCCACCACAAACGTCGGCTTGTGATACTGCCGCATCAAGCGCGAGGCCACGATGCCCACCACGCCGTGATGCCATTCGCGCGAACCGATCACTATCACCGGATCGCACGAGGGATCGAAATTGGCCAGCAGCTCGGTCGCCTGCTGCCGGATCAGGCCTTCGTGGGTTTGGCGCTCGCGGTTGTAGGCATCGAGTTTCCTGGCCAGCACCATCGCCTCAGCGCCGCAGCCGGTGGTTAGCGTGGCGAGGGCGTCATCGGGCGCATCCATGCGGCCCGCCGCATTGAGCCGCGGACCAATGCGGAACCCGACATCCATGGAAGTGACGTCACCATTCATGCCGGTGACTTCTTTCAGGGCTCGCAGGCCGGGATTGAGCGTGTGGGACAACTGCTTGAGCCCGTGCCGCACCATCAGGCGGTTCTCGCCGATCATCGGGACAATGTCGGAAATGGTGGCCACCGCAACGAGATCAATCAGTTCTCTCAGATCCAGTTCTGCCGGACGGGTTTTCAGCAACGCATGGCCGAGTTTGAAGGTGACCCCGGCGGCGCAAAGATAGGTGAATTCCGTGCCGCACTTCGGATTGACCAGCGCGCAGCAGTCCGGCCGTCCGCCGGGCCCGGGCTCATGATGATCGACGATGAGCACATCAATGCCTGCCGCCCTCAGCGTCGCCACCTCGCTCACGGAAACCGTCCCGCAATCCACGGTGATCAGCAAATCCGGCTTGTGCCCTTCCGCCATGCAGCGGGCCAGTGCCGCAGTGCTCAGGCCGTAACCCTCCGGTCCCCGCTTTGGAATGAAATGGCGCGGCTCCAAGCCATAGGCCTGCAAAATCCGCCGCATCAGGGTGATCGAGGTCACGCCATCCACATCGTAGTCCCCGAAAATGCACACGTGTTCCTGCCGGTCTGCGGCCAGCAGAATGCGAGCCACGGCCAAACTCATGTCCGGAAGCAAGAATGGATCTGCCAAATCCCGCAGTTTGGGATGCAGATATTCCTCAATGGCAACCCCCTCTGGCAGCCCCCGCTGGCGGATCAAATGCTCCAAGATTGGCGGAAACGAGCCGGCCGAACCATTTTCCTTGGATTGAAACGGTTCGCCGCGTGGAATCCAGCGTAAGGGTAGGGCTCGCATGAGGTGCGCCGACTCTGCCCGGCAAAACCGGCTCGCACAAGGCCGGAAATTGCAAATCGTGGCGGCGCATGGTAGCCGCCATCACCCATCCTTGAGCGTGATGGCAAGTTGCTGCAAATCATTGATCTGTCTCCATGTATCTGTTTGAGATATGGCTTGACCATCTTCGAAGCTCCCCCCGAACCTACCAGCAAGCCCTTATGAAAACGCCAGCTTGCCTTCGATGGACGCGTTTTGGATCACTCGCCGCCGTGATTGCCGTGTTGCTGTTGTCCCACTCGAGCCCGGCGGCGTCGATCACCTGGAATGGCGCTCCCAGTGGCGGCACCTGGGACTCCACCAACACGAACTGGAACACGGCAACTCCGGATCCTTGGACGACCGACCATGGCGCGTCCAACGTCGCCATTTTCGACACTGCCGGCCTCACCCTGAATGTGACCGCCGCCACCGCGAACGGCATCACGTTTACCCAGGCGGCGACCCTGAGCGGTGGCACCCTCACGCTGGCGGGAACCAGTCCTTCAATCACCGGCACAGGCACGATTGGATCGGAGGTGGCTGGCAGCGCGGGTTTCACCAAGGCCGGTGCGGGCACGCTCACGCTCTCCGGTAATAACAGTTACACGGGCACCACCACGATTGCCCCCGGCAGCACGCTTTCCATCAGCAGTGACGCCAACCTTGGCACGGCACCGGCCACGGCCACGGCGGGCAGCTTGGTGATTGACTCCACCGGCACCCTGGCCACGACGGCGAGTTTCACGCTCAACTCGAATCGTGGCATCAAGATCGGTCCCAGCACCGGCACCGGTGTCGGCACCTTTGACGTGGCCACCGGGACCATCCTGACCTACGGCGGCATCATCACCAGCAACGGTGCCAGCGGCACGGGTGGGCTCACCAAAGCGGGTGCCGGCACGCTGGTGCTCGCCGGGGCTAACACCTACACCGGCGACACCACCATCGCGGCGGGCACAGTGAGGCTGGGCACGGGCACGGCGCTCCCGTCCGGCCTGGGAAAAGGCAACGTCGCCGTGACCGGTACTCTGGACTTATACGGTTACAGCCTCAGCATCAACGGCCTTTCCGGAGCGGGCACGGTGACCAGCGGCGCGGCAGGCGTCATGACGCTGTCTGCGGGTGGCAACAACCAGACCAGCACCTTCAGCGGGATGATCCAGGACGGTTCCGGCACGCTTGGACTCACCAAGACCGGCACCGGCACCCTCACGTTGTCCGGCAACAACACGTTCACCGGCGGCGTCACCATCAATGGCGGCATCCTCCAGCTCGCCAATGCCGGCGCTCTCAACAGCACGAATCCTAACAGCCTGACCTTCGGACCGGGCGCGGCAATGGGCACCAAGCTCCAGCTCAACGGCAACAGCGTGACGGTCAGCAGCCTGGCCACCAACGCCACGCCCGGCACCGTGATTGTTGAAAACGCGAATGCTGCGGCCGTCACCCTCACGATCAACCAGGCTGGCAACACCACTTTTGCCGGCGTGCTCCAAAACCAGGCCGGCGGCGGCGGCGGCGTGCTTTCACTCACCAAGTCCGGGGCCGGCAGCCTCACGCTTGCCGGCACCAACACCTATACCGGAACCACCACGATCTCCGGCGGCACGCTGGCGCTCGCCGGCGGCACCGCCGTGTTGGACACCGGCGCGGTTGTTCTAACAAACACGGCGGGGGCCACCCTGCTGCTCAGTGCCAGCGAAACCATCGGCTCGCTCGCCGGCGGCGGGGCCAGCGGTGGTAACGTGAACCTGCAAAGTTATGTGTTGACCAGCGGCGGGGCCAACACGGACACCATCTATTCCGGCGTGATTTCCGGCACCGGCTCGCTGGTGAAAACCGGCAGCGGCACGCTGACGCTGGCGGCGTCCAATACCTATTCCGGCAATACGACGGTGTCCGGCGGCACCCTGAAATTCGGTGCCAACAATATATTCCAATATGGTGTTGGCCAGGGCGACATCACCGTCAATGGAACCTTGGACCTCAACGGCAGAACCTTGAACAATGGCAGAATCAACGGGCTGAAAGGCTCCGGCACCGTGACCAACAGTTCTGCCACGGCCGCTTATCTCACCGTGGGTTATGGCGATGCCAGCAGCACCTTCAGCGGCTCTCTGATGGATGGCGCAGGCACCGTGGCGCTCGCCAAGACCGGTGCCGGCATTCTAACGCTTTCCGGCAACAGCAATTACACCGGCACCACGACCATCACCCAGGGCACCCTCAGTGTCAGCAATCTGGCAGCAGGCGGCAACCTCGGCAGCGGCAGCGGCGCGTTGGTGCTTGGCGATTCGGCTAACGCTGGAGTGCTCTTCTACACCGGCACCACGGCCTCATTTTCGCGCGGCTTCACCGTCAATGCCAGCGGCGGGGAAATCGACACCACCACCGCCGGCCAAACCCTCACCCTCAGCACCGGCAATGTGGCAACCGGCGGCGCCTTCACCATCGGCGGCGCGGGCAACACTTCGATCACCAGCAACATCACCGGCGCCGGCAGCCTCAACAAAACCGGCGCGGGCATCCTCACCTTGTCCGGAGCCAACACTTACAGCGGTGCCACTAACATTAAGAACGGAACGGTGGTCCTTGCCGTCAACGACAGCGGCCTGAAATCCACCACCACCCTGACCCTCGGCGACGCCACTCTCAACACCAACGGCGTGCTCAAACTCGACGGCCACACCCAGACGCTGGCCGGTCTAAGCGTCGCCGGCAGCGGCACCGGCAACCGCGTCACTGGCGGCAATGCCGCGCTCAGCACGCTCACCCTCAACAACGCGGGTGCCAACACCTTCGCCGGCATTCTCGGCGGCACGGGCACCAACGACAACGGCCTCGCGCTCGTCAAGACCGGTGCCGGCACCTTGACGCTTGCCGGCACCAATACCTTCACCGGCGGAGCCACCGTGACCGCCGGCACGCTCTCTATCAGCCGTGACAACAACCTCGGCGGCACCAGCGGCGGGGTCATCCTCAACGGTGGCACGCTCTCGGCCAATGCCAGTTTCACCCTCGGTAGCGGCCGCAGCGTCCTGCTGGGTCCCGCCAGTGGCAGCGGCAGCGGCACGCTGGATGTCACCACTGGCAACACGCTCACCTATGCCGGCGTGCTCGCCAGCAACGGTTCCGGCACCGGCAGCCTGATCAAGACCAGTCCCGGCACGCTCATCCTGTCCGGCACCAGCAGCTACGGCGGCTCCACCACCATCAAGGACGGCACCCTCAGCCTGGCCATCTCCAACGCCCTGCCCACCGGCACCAGCCTGACCCTGGGCGCATCCACCACCGGCGGCATCCTCAAACTCAACGGAAAAAACCAGGTATTGGCCGACCTTGCGGCTTTTGGCGGTGGCACCAACCGCATCGTCAACGGCAACCTAACATCCTCCACGCTGACGCTCAACATCGCCGGAACATCCGCCTACTCCGCCTACCTCGGTGGCACCGGCACCAATGACAACAACTTCAGCCTGACCAAGACCGGCCTTGGCACCCTCACACTTTCTGGCGCGAACACTTATGCAGGCAACACGACGGTTTCGGCCGGCACCCTTAAAATAAGCTCCTCCGTCACCCTCCCTAGCGGCGCGGGCAAAGGCAACCTCGTGTTGAACGGCACGCTGGACCTCAGTACCTACGGCATCACCGTCAACGGACTGAGCGGCGCGGGCACCATCACCACCAGCGCGGTTGACACGCCCACGCTGAGCGTGGGGTCCAACGACCAGAGCAGCACCTTCGACGGTATCATCGAAAATGGCGCCGGCACGCTGGCACTGACCAAGACCGGCACGGGCACACTTACGCTCACCGGGGCTAACACCTACGGCGGGGTTACCACTATCCTTACCGGTGGCACCCTCAAGGTCGGCCGCAGCGATGCCATCCCCTTCGGCACCGGCAGATCCACCGTGGCGGTCACTGGCACACTCGACCTCAATGCCAACAGCATCACCCTCAACGGGCTGACGAGCAATGGCACGGTGCTCAGCAACGCGGCGGGCGCGGTCACGCTTTCGCTGGGTGCGGCTGACACGTCGGCCTCCTTCTCCGGCATCATCAGGGATGGCAACAGCGGCACCATCGCGCTGACCAAGATCGGCACGGGAACCATCATGCTCGCCGGTGCCAGCACCTATTCGGGCAATACCACGATTTCAGAGGGAACTCTCAAACTCAATGGAACCTCCGCCATCCCCTCTGGCACCGGCAAAGGCAATGTCTCCATCGCCGCTGGCAGTTTCCTCGACCTCAACGCCCGCAACAACACGATCAACGGCCTGACCGGCCCTGGCACCATCACTAACAGCGGAACCGGCGCCGCAACCCTGACGGCCGGAGCTAACAACCAGACCAGCACCTTCGAGGGATTGATCCAGGACGGCACCAGCACGCTGGCTCTGGGCAAGACCGGGTCCGGCACGCTGACGCTGACCGGCAACAACAGCTTTACCGGCGGCGTGACCATCAGCGGCGGCAGCGGCGTCAATGCTGGCGTGCTCCAGATCGGCAGCGACGGCGCACTCAACAGCACCACCCCTAACACCGTCGCGTTCGGCTCGAATGTCTTGGCCGGCACCAAGTTGCAACTCAACGGCCACAGCATCACGCTCGGCGGGCTGACCACCAGCAGCACCGTCGGCTCGCCGGTGGTGGAAAACGCCAGTGCGACGGCGGTGGCTCTAACCATCAGCAACGCCGCAGCAAACACCTACGGCGGCGTGATCCAGGACGGCACCGGTGGCGGCGCCCTTTCACTCGTCAAAACCAATAGCGGCGTGTTGTCCCTTGCCGCTTTCAATACTTACACCGGGACGACCACGATTTTGCAGGGAACGATCCTAACTGGCGGCGACGGCGCGTTCGGCGCGGTGCCTGCCAGCGCCACCGCTGGCAACATCGTTCTCAACGGCACGCTCGCCAACCCGGCGATTCTATCCCTCAACGGCAACAGCATTATCAACAGCAACCGCGGCATCGCCCTCGGCCCGGCCAGCGGCAGCGGCCTGGGCACCCTCGACGTGACGGCCACCAAGACGCTGACCTACGCCGGCATTCTCGCCGACAACGGCGGCACCGGCGGCCTGGTCAAGACCGGCCTGGGCACCTTGGCTCTAACCGGCGCGGCCAACAGCTATTCCGGCGGCACCACGGTCAGCAGCGGCTTGATCAATATCACGGGCGGCAGTGGCACGCCGCTAGGTGCGAACATCAATACCAATAACATCGCGGTCAACGCCGGCGGCAATCTATCACTCAGCAACACCAGCAACAAGGGCTCCAACCAAACCATCACGGTCACCAGTTCAGCCTCCGCCCTGGGTGGCATCGGCTTTTCCAACGCGGCTCTCACCAAGACGCAGCTTGCCGGGATGTTCACGGACAATACCGGCAGCTACGGCGGCGTGCTGGGCCTAACACCGCCTACAGCACCGCGTTGGACATGAGCAGCTTCGGCAACGGTGCGTGGTTCCTTGGCAGCGCGGTTTCCAGCAACTATTCGGCCACCACACTAACTGTTGGAGCGGGCAACACCTATCGCCTCGGCGGCGGCGGGGCGACCCTGACACTGTCTGCTGCCAATGTCCTGACCGGTGCTAACAATGTGCTGGTCGGATCCAGCAGCACCAACGGCGCAGGCACGGTGACGCTTTCCTCCGCGTCCGGCCAGAACTACACCGGCACGACCACCGTCACCGGCGGCGCCACCCTCTCCATTGGCGGAGACAACCGCCTGGGCACGGGCACGGGTGTCGGCAACATCGTGCTCAACGGCGGGGCACTCTCGGCAAGCGCCAGCTTCACCCTCGCCATTGGCCGCGGCATCGCCGTCGGCCCCGCCAGTGGCAGCGGCTCCGGCACGCTCGACGTGGCAGGCAGCCAGACGCTGACCTACAGCGGCATCATCGCCAACAACGGCGGCGGCACCGGCGGCCTGACCAAAACCGGCTCCGGCACCCTGACCCTAACTGGTGCCAACACGTATTCCGGAACCACCGGGATCAGCGGCGGAGTCCTCAATTTCGCCAACCTGGGCAATTTGGGCATTGGCAACGCGATCGCCTTCAATGGTGGCACGCTCCAGTATGCCGTCGGCAACACTGCGGACATCACCGCCCGCACGGTTACGACCACCTATGTCAGCAACTCTGCCACCGGTGCCACCATTGATACCAATGGCAACGACGTGACCTTTGTCGCCAGCGCCATCACCGGCACCGGCTCGTTCACCAAATCCGGCGCCGGCACGCTGACGCTCAATGTGGCCAATACTTATACCGGCGCCACTGCCATCACGGCGGGCACCGTCAAGCTCGGCCAGGTGAACGCGCTGCCCTTGACCACCCTGACGTTGAACGGCGGCGCGACTGCCGCCGGCACGCTGGACGTCAATGGCCTCGACGTCACCGTCAGCAATCTCACCGGCACTGCGGGCAGCGTCAACGGCAGAATCATCAACAGCGCGAGCGGCAGCGCCAATACCCTTACCGTCAACAGCACGGGCGGCTCCACTTTTGCAGGCATCATTGCCGACAACAATGGCACCGGAGGCACGCTGGCCTTGGCCAAAACGGGATCCTCGATTTTGACTCTCGCCGGGGCGAATACATACTCTGACGGCACCTCGGTGACCGGCGGAGCACTCAGCATCAGTAGCGATGCCAACCTGGGCACGGCTCCGGCCGCCGCCGCTGCTAACATCTTTCTCAATGGCGGCACGCTTTCCGCCAGCACGAGTTTCGAGTTGAATGCCAATCGCAGCATTGCCCTCGGCCCGGCCGGTGGTTCGGGCAACGGCACCCTTGAGGCCAGTGCAGGCACGACCCTGACCTACAACGGCACCCTGACCAACAATGGCGCTGGCACGGGCGGCCTGATCAAGACCAACACCACCGGCACGCTGGTGTTAGGTGGCGCCAACACCTACGCCGGTGATACCACCCTCTTGGGTGGCACCCTGAAAATCACCAATACCGCCGCCATCCCCTCCGGCAGCGGCAAAGGCAATGTCAGCATCTCTTCCAACAGCGGCGGCGTGCTCGACCTCAATGGCAAGGCCATCACCATCAACGGTCTAAGTGGCGCGGGCGGCATCACCAGCGGCGTGACCGGCACCGCCGCCATCAGCATCGGCGGCAATGACCAGGGCGGCAGCTTCTCCGGCGTCATCAGCAACGGCAGCGACAGCAAAATTGTCAGCATCGCCAAGATCGGCGGCGGCACACTCACGCTTTCCGGCACCAACACCTACACCGGCGGCACCACCATCACCGGCGGCATTCTCTCGATCGGCGCGGACAGCAATCTGGGTGCCGCGCCGGGACTGGCCACGCCCGGCAATCTCGTCATCAACAGCGGCACGCTGGCCACCAGCGCCACCCTGACGCTCAGCTCGAACCGCGGCATCGCCGTCGGCCCTGACTCCGGCAGCGGTATCGGCACCCTGGCCGTCGGCACGGGCACCACTCTCACTTACGGCGGCATCATCGCCAACAACGGCGGCGGCAGCGGCGGACTCACCAAAACCAACACCAGCGGCAGCCTCGTCCTTGCCGGTGCCAACACCTACTCCGGCGACACCACGATTTCCGGCGGCACCTTGCAACTCGGCAATGCCGCAGCCATCCCGTCCGGCTCAGGCAGGGGCAATCTAACGCTCGCGTCCGGCAGCATGCTCGACCTCAACAACCTCAGCCCCACCGTCAACGGCTTGGCAGGGACGGGCACCGTCACCAACGCGCTGGCCGGCGCGGTCACCTTCACCGTCGGTGCCAATGACGCGGGCGGCGGTTTTGGCGGCGTGATTGCGGATGGCAATGGCAGCGTCGCCCTGACCAAGACCGGCATGGGCGTGCTGACGCTAGGCGGCCTCAACACGTATTCCGGCGCCACCTCGGTTGCTAGCGGAACCCTGCAACTCGGCATCGCCGCCGCCATCCCCTCAGGCACCGGCAAGGGCAACCTCGTCCTCAATGGCACGCTGGATCTAGCCGGAATTTCCACCACCATCAACGGCTTGTCCGGCAGCGGCAGTGTCACTAACAGCTCAGCCACCGCCGCCACCCTAACCGCCGGCTCCAACGACATTACCTCGGCCTTCACCGGCAACATCCAAAATGGCACTGGTAGCGTCGCCCTAACCAAGACCGGGGCCGGCACGCTCACCCTGTCCGGCACCAACACGTTCTCGGGAGCCACCACCATCAACACCGGCACCCTGGCGATGGGCAGTTCCACCGGCCTTTCCGCCAGCAGCTCGGTCACGATCAACAGCAGCGGCACCCTCGACGTTAGCGGTAATAACATCACCATCGATGGCTTGCTAGGCACGGGCACCATCAACAACAACGGCGGCAGCGCCGCCACCCTCACCGCGGGTGCCAGCGGTACCAGCACCACCTTTGGCGGCGTGATCGCCGATGGCGGCAAGGCCATCGCTCTGACCAAAACCGGCGCGGGCACACTCACCCTAACGGGCGTCAACACATACAGCGGAACCACCACCATTCAAAATGGCACCGTCAGTGTGGCCAACCCTGGACCGGGTGGCAATCTGGGCACCGCCACTTCGGCCGTCATCCTCGGTGATGCCTCACACCAGGGGATTCTCTCGTACACCGCCAACGCCGATCTCACCTACACCCGCGGCTTCGAGGTCAACGCGGGCGGCGGTCAGATGAATATCACATCCTCCGGCAAAACCCTGACACTATCAACCGGCGCAGTCATCACCACCACCACCGGTGCCTTCACGCTGGGCGGCGCGGGCAATGTCGTGGTCACCAGCGTGATCTCGGGTAGCGGCGGCTTCACCAAGGCCAACACCGGCACCCTGTTGCTAGGTTCAGTCAACACCTACGCCGGGGACACCACGATTTCCTCCGGCACGCTGCAACTCGGCAATGTCGCGGCGCTGCCCTCCGGCAGCGGCAAGGGCAACCTGGCACTCAGCGGCACGCTCGATGTGAACAATCTGAGCATCACGCTCAACGGCCTCAGCGGCGCGGGAACCATCACCAACACCGGTGGCTCAGCCGTCACCCTGACAGCAGGCGACAACAACGCTGCAGGCAATTTCACCGGACTTCTGCAGGATGGCAGCGGCACCACTTCGCTCACCAAAATCGGCACCGGAGTGCTGCGCCTCGGTGGTGTCAACACCTACTCGGGTGACACCACGATCACCGGCGGCACCCTCCAAATCGACAATGCCTATGCCATCGCCTCTGGCCCTAACAAGGGCAACGTCTCACTCGGGGCCGGCGGCACGTTGGATTTGAATGACTTCGACATGACCCTCAACGGGCTGTCCGGCGGCGGTCTGGTGACTAACAATCTTGGCGCCTCGGTCCTGGCCGTGGGTGCCACTGACCGGAGCGCCACCTTCAGCGGCAACATCCGGGATGGCCTCGTCACCGGCACCATCGGCCTGACCAAGACCGGCACGGGCACCCTGACGCTATCAGGAAACAACACCTTTTCCGGTGCCACCACCCTTGCCGGCGGCACGCTATCCATGGGCAGCGACACCGCGCTCTCGTCCCACAGCACCCTGACCATCGAGAATGCCGGCGCTCTCGACCTCAACGGCCGCGTCATCGCCATTGACGGTCTCGCCGGCACCGGATCCATCACGAACAACAGCGCCACTGCGGTCACCCTGACCACGGGTGCCAGCGGTGGCTCGGGCATTTTCGGCGGCACCATCAATGACGGCACCACCGGCGTCATCGCCCTGACCAAGACCGGCGTGGGCACCGTCACGCTGTCCAACATCAACAGCTACTCCGGCGGTACCACCGTCACCGGAGGATTGTTGGCCATTACCTCCACCGGCGCCTTGGGGGCCATTCCCGTCACACCCACCCCTGGCAACATCGTGCTCAACGGCGGCGGCATCTCCGCCACCAACACGTTTGAAATCAGTGCCAATCGCGGGATCAGCGTCGGCCCGGCATCCGGCAGCGGCGGCGGCATTCTGGACGCCGCGCAAAACCAGACACTGACCTACAATGGCATCATCGCCAACCACGGGTTGTCCGGCAGCGGCGGTCTGACCAAAACCGGTCTTGGCACGCTCACCCTCGGTGGCGTGAACACCTACTCCGGCGATACCTCGGTGAGCGCGGGCGCCCTGCAAATCGGCAATGCCAACGCCATTCCCTCCGGCTCTAGCAAAGGCAACCTAGCCCTGGCTGGCGACACCACGCTTGACCTCAACAACACCAGCATCACCGTCAACGGCTTGTCCGGCACGGGAGTTGTTAGCAACACCAAAACCGGAACGGTCACGTTAAGCGCCGGGGCCAACAACCAGACCAGCACGTTCGATGGCTTGATCGAAGATGGCAATGGCAAGACCACCTTGACCAAGGTCGGCACCGGCATACTCACTCTTTCCGGCACTAACGAATACACCGGCAAAACCATTATCACGGAGGGCAAGCTGAGCGTCGCCACCTCCGCCGCATTGGGTCTTGAAAGCAATGATCTGACCATCAGTGGCGGCGCGACCCTGAAGGTTACCGGTTCCTTCAATACCTCGCGCTCCACTGAGTTGACGGGTGCGGGTGGCGGCGTCGGCGGAACCTTCGAGGTGGCCAGTGGCGCGACCTTGGAATACACGTCCAGTTCGGTCATCAGCGGCAGTGGCAGCCTCATCAAGACCGGCGATGGCACCCTGTCCATCGGCGGGGCGGATACCTATATCGGCGGCACCTATATCAAGGCGGGAACGCTCGTGGTCACCAGCGGTTTGGCTCTCGGCCCGCTGCCGACGCTAGGCTCTGGCAACTATGCCGTCCACATGGATGATGGCACGACCATCCGTCTTGCGACTAGTTCGTGGGCTTCAGATCGGCAACTCGAATTGGTGAGTGGCACGGCAACTATCGATGTTTCCAATGGAGTTACCATTGTGCGTAATGGCGCGATCTCCGGCAGTGGCGCGATGAACTCCATCGGTGCAGGCACGCTCATCATCAACAATAGCGGCACCAATGCCAACACCTACAGCGGCGGTACGATCATTGAAAATGGCGTGTTGCAGGTGAACAATACCACGGGCAGCGCTACCGGAACCGGTGCCGTGACCGTGAGAAACGGCGGCACCCTCAGCGGCTTGACGGCCCAAGGGAGTGCCACAGGAACCACCGGAACGATCACGGGCACGGTGGAAATCGCCAGCACCGGCAAGTTGCTGGCACGCAGCGGCGGCACCCTGACACTTGGCGGCCTGACACTGGCTGAAGGTTCGCTGAGCACCTTCCAACTTGGCGCGGTGACCACCACATCCGTGGTCGACATCACTGGGACCAACTCCCTCGCTTTAGCCGGCGCTTCGACCATCGACATCATCAATACCGGCCTGATGGCAGTCGGGACCTATCGCCTGTACGACTACACCGGAACGGCCTTCTCCAATCTCACCAATCTGACGCTGGCCGAGCCGCATAGCGGGCTGTTCAATCTCAGCTTGGTGAACAATACCAGCAACACCTCAATCGACCTCGGCGTCGAGGCCATTGTGCAGCAGTGGCAGAAGAATGGCACCAACACCAATTGGAGTGAGAATCATTGGTGGACGGTGTCGCCCTACACGGTGCCTAATGGCGTGGGCGCGACGGCGCTGTTCATCAACAACAATTATCTTGGGGGGAGTGATCCGGTTTTTGCCGCCACCGAGACCGCCACGCTGAATACCGAGGTGATGCTTGGCTCGTTAGTCTTTAACAATGCCACCACGGCATTCACGATCAATGCATTGTCTGGACAGACCTTGACCTTGGATGAGGTGGGTAATGGCAATGCGGTGATTCAGGTGATCAATGCGAGTGGTGCCAACCATCTGATCGGCGTGCCAGTGATCTTGAATGACAATCTGACGGTGGCGCTTGCCTCAGGCCTGGATATCAGTGGTGCCATCAGCGGCGAACTCAAAACCCTAACCAAGACCGGCACCGGAACCCTGACCTTGAGCGGAGCGTCGGCCAACACCTACAGCGGCTTGACCGAGGTGGTTGGCGGAACCTTGAATTTGAACAAATCCGCCGGCCTCAATGCGATTGGCACCGGCGGCCTGCAGATCGACTATGGCAGCACCGTGGCGCTGCTGGCATCCAATCAGATTGCCGACGGCACCAGCGTTACGGTCAACGGCACCTTCGCCCTGGGAACCTATTCCGAAACGATCTCCGGCATGACCGGCGGCGGCGAGGTCACGACCGGTAGTGGCAGCGTGCTGACCCTGCAGAGTGCCGCAAATTCGAGCTTCCAGGGTGTGATCAGCGGCAGCGGCGGCATCGCCAAGGCCGGCAGCGGCGCCCTGACGCTCGATGGAGTCAACACCTACACCGGCGGCACCGCCATCAACGGCGGGATCCTGCGGGTCGGCGCGGATCACAATCTGGGAGGCACCGGCGGCCTTGCTTTTGATAACGGCACGCTTGCCTTCTCGGACGGCTTTACCAGCGCCCGCAGCATCCTCCTCAACCTCGGCGGCGGCACGCTCGATACCGATAACAGCGATGTCGTTTTGACGGGCTTGATCAGCGGTGCCGGCACTCTAACAAAAACAGGCATCGGCACCATTACGCTCAACACCGCCAATGACTATACCGGCGCGACCATCATCGAAAACGGCATTCTGCGCATCAGCAACACCTTGTCACTCGGGACCGTGGCCGGGGGCACCACGGTCAAGCCCGGCGGGGAACTCGAACTCTACGGCGCCGGCCTCACGGTCAACGAACCGCTCACACTCAATGGCGGCGAGGTTTGCACTTTGTTAGGCACCAACACCTACAACGGCGCAATCACTCTGACGGACGATTCGGGGATCGATGCCGATTCGGACAAGCTTATCATCACCAGCATGATCGGTCAAAGCGGCGGAGCCTTCGGTCTAACAAAGTTTGGTCCGGGCATCGTCGAACTAACCGGCGCGAACACCTACACCGGTGCCACCCAGGTGGAAGCCGGCACGCTGAGCCTATCCAACGGCGCGGCCATCACCGATATCGGGGCCATCACCCTGGCCGATGCGCCAGGCGTGCTGCTGTTGCTCAACGCCAGTGAAACCATCGGCTCGCTCGCCGGCGGCGGCACCACCGGCGGCAATGTGCAACTCGCAACATATACTCTCACGGCAGGTGATGCTTCCAGCACGAGCTTCGCCGGCGTCATCAGCGGCACGGGCGGTGCCCTCACCAAACAAGGGGCCGGCACTCTAACGCTCTCTGGCGCGAATACCCACACTGGTCTAACGACGGTGAGCGCGGGTGCCCTGAACATCCAAAACGCGACGGCACTGGGCACGAGCGCGGGAGCCACCACGGTGGCCGTCGGCGCGGCGCTGCAACTTCAGGGAGATATCACGGTGGGCGCGGAAGCCCTCACCCTCAACGGGCTGGGGATCGACGCCACCGGCGCGTTGCGCAACATCAGTGGAACCAACACCTATGGCGGCCTGCTGACACTCGGCAGCGCGACGCGCATCAACTCCGACGCGGGCTCGCTCACCCTCTCGAACACCGGAACCATCACCGGGAGTCATGCGCTAACTGTTGGAGGCGCGGGGGACACCTCCATCAGCGCAATCATCGGCACGGGCGGCGGCACCCTCACCAAGGATGGCGGCGGCACCCTCACCCTCTCCGGGGCCAATACCTATGCGGGCAACACCACCGTGACCGCAGGCACCCTGCGGGTGGACAACCCGCTAGCCATTCCCTCCGGCACCGACACAGGCAACCTGTCCCTGGCTGCCCCCGCCACGCTTGACCTCAACAACACCCGCATCAGCGTCAACGGCCTGTCCGGCACGGGCCTGGTGACCAACCTCCAAACGGGAACCGCCGCCCTAACGGTGGGAGCCAACGACCAAACCAGCATCTTCGACGGCATGATCACCGACGGCAACGGCACCACCGCCCTCGCCAAAACGGGCACGGGGATCCTGACGCTCACCGGCTCCAACCATTTCTCCGGCGGCACCACCATCACCGCCGGCACCCTGCAAGTCGGTGCCGACACCCATCTGGGCCACGCCGCCGACACGCCCACCCCTGGCAGCCTCGTGATCCAGGCCGGTGCCACCCTGGCCACCACCGCCACATTCACGTTAGACAACAACCGCGGCATCGCGGTGGGTCCGTCCGGCGCGGGCACCATTGACGTGGCCGATACCACGACGTTGTCCTACAGCGGGTCCATCGCTGACAACGCCGGCAGCGGCGGCCTCAGCAAGACCGGCAGCGGCACGTTGGTTCTCTCCGGCACCAGCACCTACACCGGCACCACCACGGTGGCAGCAGGTGCCCTGACGGTAAACGGAGCCATCGCCAACTCCGGCATCGTGGTGGTGCAAAGCGGGGCGACGCTCACCGGCACCGGCACCACCGGGGCGCTCACGGTGGAAGCATCCGGCACGCTGGCACCCGGCAACTCCGCCATTGGCACGCTCAGTGCCGCCGGCAACCTGATCCTGGCTGGCATCACCAGTGTTGAGCTGGGAACGGCTGGAACCGACCGCACGCCCCCCGGTCCCAGCGACCGGGTCGAGGTCACCGGCAATATCACCCTCGGCGGCAGCCTGATCCTGACAGACAATGCCGGCGCCAACAACCAGGGCAGCGCCGGTGCCGGATCCTACCAGCTTTTCACCTATCTCGGTGAGGCGGGTGGCAGCTTCGCTTCGGTGAGCGGCCTGCCCGCCTATCACGCGGCAGTGCATGACGTGGCGGACGACCATGCCATCTACCTCGACGTGTATAACTATGCGGGTGCCACGGTCACGCCAGCGGTTGATGTGGGCCGGATTCACGCCGGGGGCAGCTTCGGAACCCAGGCGCTCACCGTTACCAACACGGCGGCTGCCGGCGGCTTCAGCGAGGCGTTAGGAGCGGCCTTTGGCACATTGGGCACGGGCCTCACCGCCACCGGCGCGGTGACCGGCATCGCCGGCGGCTCCAACAATTCCAGCAGCATGAGCGTCGGGATCTCCGACACCACGGCCGGCCCCAAGAGCGGCACGGTGGCAGTCAACTTCACTTCCCAGGCAGTGGCTTCAAGCGGTTTGAGCAACACGGCGCTGACCTCGCAGAATGTCACGGTCACGGGATTCGCCTACACGGGACAAAGCACCTGGACCCTCGCCGCGAGCGGCGTTTGGGGCAACAATGTGGAGGCTCATGGCAACTGGAGCGCAAGCGGGGGCGTCCCCGGTTTGGATGGCAGCCTGAGTGCCAGCGACACTGCAACCTTTGGTTCGGCGATTTCCGCGCCAACTACTGTTAGCCTCAACGGTGCGCATCCGAGCCTGAGCGCCATGACGTTTGACAACGCCGCCACTGCCTACACGCTGGCCCAAGGAGCGGGTGACGGCACGCTGACGCTCAAGGGCAACGGAGGTGCGGCGACCGTCATGGTTGCCGGTGGCAGCCATACCGTTTCCGTGCCTGTGAGATTGGCCAGCGATGTTAGTGTCACGGTGACTAACAATACCGACATCCTCACCATGGAAAACACCCTTTCCGGCAGCGGTTACGGCTTGACCAAATCCGGCGCGGGCACACTGGCACTATCGGGTGAGAGCACTTACACCGGCGCGACTGCGGTTTCCCTGGGCACGCTGCTGGTCAACGGCACGCTTGCGAACACGACCACCAGTGTGGCAGACCATGCGATCCTTGGCGGCACCGGCACGCTCGGCGGCGCCACCACCATCAACTCCGGTGGCACCCATGCGCCGGGAGAGGTGGGCGCGGTGGGTACCCAGAATTTCGCTGGTGCCCTCACTTACGCCGCCGGCTCGATCTTCGAGTGGGATCTGAATGCGAGCGGGGAGAACATGGCCGGCATGGCCTTTGACATGGTGGGCGCGGGTGGGGCGATCACCGTCGATACCGGGAACACCACCTTCAAGATCGTCTTCGGAGATAAGGTGAAAATGTCCGATGAGTTCTGGAGCGCGCCATACGTCACCCATGAATGGTTGATGACGTCGATCTTTGGCAAGGCATTCGCCGGAACCGGCGGCTTCTCAGCCGTGCAGACCAGCTACAACGTGAGCCAATATGGCAGCTTCACGATTTCCAACACGAGCTTGGTGTACACCTCATTCGCCGCCGTCCCCGAGCCCACCAGCGCCCTGGTCGGACTGGTGCTCGGGGCCGGGTTGTTGCGTCGCCAGCGCAATTCACGGATTGACAGAGTGGGTGCCGGGACATAGCCACAGCGGTGTGGCGCAGCCTGCCACCCCGCTGTGGCTCAACCGGGAGAGCTGCGGCCACACCATTCTTCGCGCCGAAGATTTCGACATTCAACATTCAATGATCAAGTAAGACCAAGAATTGTCACAGCCGCGTCCATTCTTATACTTGAAGATTGAATGTTGAATGTTCAGTCCGCGGCTTTTCAAGATCCCCCCGGTCCCCGCGGGTCTGGCCAGCAGGTTCCCTGGTTGAGCGCATGGACGGCACCGCCGCGCGGGGAGGCAAAGAGGTAGGAATGCCGCAGGGTGTCGCCAAGATAGACTTTTGCGGCAGCGAGCGCGGCCGGCAGGGAATCGCCCATGGCGAGTCGCGCCGTCACGGCCGCAGCCAGCGTGCAGCCGGTGCCATGCGAGCCCGCCACCGCCAGCCGGGGCGCGGAGAATTGCTGCAGCACGCCGTCGGCCACCAGCAGGTCGAGGCACTGCGGGCCATCCAGGTGACCGCCTTTCAAGAGGACATTGGTGCCGAACAGCGCCGCCAAGCGGCGGGCGGCGGGGGCCAGCGCGGCATGGTCAGGGATGGTTTCGCCGAGCAGGGCTTCGGCTTCGGGAAGATTCGGGGTGATCAGCCGCGCCATTGGCAGCAGATGCTCGCGATAGGCGGCCATGGCGGCGGGCTCCAGCAGGGGCGTGCCGGTGGAGGCGAGCATCACCGGATCCACCACCAGCGCGATTTGCGGATAGTGCGCCAGCAGTTCCGCCACGGCCGTGACATGCGCGGCGGAACACAACATGCCGGTTTTCACCGCCGCCACGGGAAACGAATCCAGCAGCAGTGAAAGCTGGTCCCGCAGCAGCGCCACCGGTACCGGATGCACGGCACGGACGACATTGGCGGTCTCCGAGACGATGCAGGTCACGGCAGTGAGTCCGTGCACCCCGAAGTGCTGGAAGGTTTTCAAATCCGCCTGCAGCCCCGCCCCAGCGGAGCAGTCCGAGCCTGCAATCGTCAATGCCACTGGCGGAGCCGTCGTCATGCCTTGTTCATAGGCGGGTGCCCGCGGAGGGCAAGTCTTGTTTCGTGCTTGGCAGCGGCCACCTCCGGCGGAAACATCAGCGGCATGGCAGACACCATCCGCGAATTTGCAGAACTCCACGTCAGCGTGGACGATGTGCTTTACATGCCAAGCCTGGAGGCCAGCCCGGGAAAACCGCACCCGTTCGTCTATTTCATCTCCATTCACAATGATTCGGCGGTCCCGGTGACGATCCGCGGGCGCAAGTGGGTGGTGCATGAGGACGGCGGCGAAGTCACCGTGGTGGAAGGCTCCGGCGTGGTCGGCCAATCCCCGCTCATCAACCCGGGCGAGCATTTCTCCTACAACAGCTATCATGTCGTGGCCCGCGCCGCGCGGGTTTCCGGCGCGTTCTTCGGCGAAACCGCCGACGGCGAACGGATCTTCGCCCGCATCCCGGAATTCCGGCTGGTGCTGCCGGAGTGGGCCTAGCCCTGCACCGACCCCGCCAGGGAAGAGAGGGCTGAGGTCTCAGGTCTCAGGTCTTGACTGGCGGCGCATGGGCACCGATGCTTGCCGGGCCATCACCGCAATTCTCCCTCGGCCTCGCCGCCGACCCGCCCGCAACCAAGCCCGAAAAGAAACCATGAAATCATTGCTCGCCAGTTCCCTTGTTGTTTGCCTGTGCCCCTTCGTGTCACAGGTTGCCGCCCACCCGCATGCCGACGACCCGCCGCCGCTGCCAGTCACGGTGGCGCTGCCGGCCGCGGCCCTGCAGCCCGCGCCTGCGGCCGTCATCGGTGGCTCGGGTGCCTTCCGCTATCAGTACCTTCCGGAGCGGCTCGTCCTGCCGCCGGAAGTGAAGATGCGCCACGGTCACGGCCTGTGCCATGATGCCGCCGGCAACATCTACTTCACCTTCGAGCCGGAGCAGGTGGAGCTGGCCACGCGCTGCCTGGTGCGCTTTGCGCCGGACGGGACGAAGCCCCAACTCCTCGGCCGCGACAACACCCTCGCCGTCGGTGCGCCGCATGGCTTGAACATCCATCTGGACGCCGCCGGCAAGGCGCATCTCTATCATGCCAACAACGCCGCCACCGTCTTCAAGACCACCCTCGACGGCGAAATCGAATGGACCCAGCAATGGCCGCCCGCCATGGGCAACTACAAGCCCACCGATGTCGTGGTCACCCCCGATGGCCAGCGCGTGCTGGTCGCCGACGGCTATGGCAGCAGCATGATCCACGCCCTCAACACCGCCGACGGCGTCTATGCCGGCAAGTCCTGGGGCGGCCTGGGCGCGGCTCACGGCGAGTTCAACTGTCCCCACGGCATCACCTACGACCCGCGCCGCAAACTCCTGCTAGTCGCCGATCGCGGCAACCGGCGCCTCGAGTACTACAGCGTCAACGGACTCTATCAAAGCAGCGTGGAAACCCCGGCCAGCCAGGCCCCCTGCAACGCCGACTTCTGGGGCGACTTCGTGCTCGTCCCCGACCTCAACGGCCCGCTCGTCATTCTCGACAAGGACAACCAGGCGGTTTCCGTGATTGAGGTCGGCAAGCTGCTCGGCACGCTGGGTTTCCAGCACCCGCATGACGCCATCTGGCTGCCCAACGGCGACCTCGTCGTCTGCACCTGGAACCCCGGCCGCCTCGGCTACTGGCAGCGCTTGCCGTAGCAAAGCGCCAAACGGACCGGATTGGGCGAGCCGTCTGTTGGCCGCAACATGACCACCGGCAACTGGCCGAAGCACTGGCGGGCGGAGCCGCTTGCAGAAATCGGTTCATGGGGCTTTACGCGGCGGGGAAAGCGCCCAGGCTGGCGCATCAATCGATGGTGACGGTAGTGAAAATTGAGCTTGCCGATTTTTCCGGGTTGGCTATTCTCCGGGTGTCGACCCGTTGAATCGGCTGCGATTCGTCCCCAAACCATCCGAATAACATGATGCGATTCAGCCAGTCAGGCGGTTGGTGTTCTCCCGCAACTCCCCCAGGTGATTCTGCGCGGGTTCCGGTGGTTGGCTTGCCCCGCGCCGGCGGATGGGACGCCCGGGCGATCACCCGCACCGCCGGGGTGGGGGTATCCCAAAACCATTCGGGTCAACCGGCGTACGCCACGAGCCGCTGCCATCCATCCCTTCCAGCCAACCCAATCGAATCTTCGAATCGAACAACCATCTGGAAAGAACCAGCAACATGAACGCATACCCACTCACGGAGCACAGACGATCCATGAACACCGAACCGATGATCCCGAAATCAGCGCCCCCGCTGGTACCGGCTCCCGCCACGCCGTGGTTCCGCGCGTTTGAGCAGGATGCTCTTGCCCGCTTCAGCGCGGTTCTCCCGCCCCTTGGTTGCGGGCGGCCACGTCAGATTTGGAATTCGTTCGGCAGCCCTCTCGTTAACTTCCGATTCCTGCAGGCGCTGGGCTGTGGCTTGGCCATGGATGCGGCGTCATCCTGCCGGGACGGGACCCAACCCCACGCGTGTGTCAGGAGCGGGAAGAAAATGGGGCGGTTTGGTCTTCCATTTGCCGTACTGCTGGCACTCGCCTTCTGCACAGCTTCTGGCTGGGCGGCGCCCACTGGCCCTGCCGGGGTTCCGGTGGACGCACGGCAACCGGATGGAACCGTGCTCGCGATTCGAGGGTATGGTGACGAATTCTACCACCGCTATGAGACACCAGACGGTTACACTGTCGTGCGGGATCAACAAACCAACATCTGGTATTATGCCCAGGCGACTGCGGATGGAAGCGAACTTGAGCCGAGCAAGAACGTGGTGGGGCGCGACAATCCTGCCGCCAGTGGATTAGCCAAGCATGTGGATCGCTCCAGTGAAGCAGCGGGCAAGATCATCGCAGATCGCTATGCCCGCTTCGTCATACCGTCGAACTGGGAACGTCGGCGCCTGGAGAGCCAGATAATCCGCCTCAATTCGCTGGGAGCAAATGCCACGGCTGAAGCCCTGATCCAAACCTACAACGCACGCTACACACCATTGGGATATAGCGCAATGTTGCCACTTGATGAGGAGCCAAGCTTTTCCAGCGCATCCGACCCGAGCTATACGCCGCCGCCACCAATGGCGAGAACAAATGTCGTTGGGCTCTGCATTCTGGCGAAATTTCCGGACCAGCCGGCACCAGTGGCCACCCAGGCTCAGATGACGGCTCTCGTCAATCAAGCGAACTATGTGGATCCCGGCGGGAATTCGGGATCCGTTCGGGACTATTTCTTTGCCCAGTCCTTCGGGAAGTTGACCTATACGGCCATCGTAACCGCATACATCACGGCCGATCATCCGCGCAGTTACTACGCCAACCAAGACGATATGATGGGGGCCATGGAACTCATCAGGGAAAGCATTCCAAAAGTAACGGGTGTGAACCTCACCACCTTGACGAAAGACGGCACCACCGCAGTTGCTGTTTACCTCCTTTACGCCGGGGCAATGAGCTATGACGGCCTCTGGCCTCATCAGTACACACTCTCATCGTCCTCCTCACTTCCTGATGGGACTCGGGTTGCGGACTACATGGTGTCAAGCATCGGGGAGACCCCGGTTATAGGAACTATATGCCACGAATCAGGCCACATGGTGCTGAACTGCATGGACTACTATGATTATGGAAGTGGCAGATACAGTAGCGGAGACACCATCAAGTCAGCGGGCGTTGGCTACCACTGCCTCATGGGGGCTGGAAACTATTTGAATGGGGGAAAAACGCCGGCTCCCATTGATGCCTATCTGAAATACAAGCTGGGCTGGGCCACAGTGGCGGACTTGCCGGCATCGGGCACTGTCACGCTCGGTGCGGCAGATCAGCAGTTCAGGAGGCACGTCAAACCGGGAACGCCGACGGAATATTTCATTATTGAAAACAAGAGCAAATCCGCCAGCTTGCCGTGGAACGGTGCCATCGTGGATGAGGGGTTGGCCGTGTGGCATGTGGATGAAACGGTCACCACGTTTAATGAGCTTCAGCAGATGACGAGCGCTCAGCACTACGAACTGTCGTTGGAGCAGGCGGATGGGCTCTTTCAGCTTGAGAATTCCCGCCCGACTTCTACCAATTATGGCGATGCGACGGACTATTTTGACGGTGCTGCCGGGCGTAACACCTTCTCGCCGACAACCACTCCCAACACCAAGTGGTGGGATGGCAGCAGTTCTGCGCTGAGCCTCAGTAGCATCAGCGCTCCCGGGTCAGCCATGACGTTCACCGCGTTGGGAGGGGCAGCGACCGCGCCGACCATCACGACGCCTACTCCCTTGACCTCGGGTGTGGTGGGCACGGCCTACAGCCAGACGTTTGCGGCCACTGGCGGCACGACGCCCTACACCTGGGCCATTTCCGCAGGCACCCTGCCGGCGGGCCTGACTCTGAGCACCGCAGGGGTGCTCAGCGGCACGCCGACGGCTGCGGTCGTTGCGAGTTTCACGGTGAAGGTGACAGGTGCCAACAGCCTGTTCTCAACGAAGGACTTCAGCCTCACGATCGGGGTTGCGCCGACGATCACGACGCCTACTCCCTTGACCTCGGGTGCGGTGGGCACGGCCTACAGCGTGA
>JAPLUI010000285.1:0-2871 GCA_026397725.1 Verrucomicrobiota bacterium
GTTGCCAAAAAGCCTCTCAAGCAAAACGAATCGCTAAAGGAAAGAGTGAAGGAAACGCTTGCGGCAATTAGGGCTATGCCTAAACTCATCAAGTCATTCTTCTGTGCTCCAAGTGTAGCCTATGCTAAGGACTAGTCAGTAGGCCCAGGAGATCGTCTCCTTCTTGAACATTTCCGCCAGATGATAGACGAAATTCGCCACATAGCGCAGGCCCAGGCGTTTGAGGAGGCCATACTTGCTGAAGTCCACCTCGGTGGCATAGAGTTTCCGGTTGCGCAAGACCAGTTTGACGTCGTAAACAACGTCCACATCATTGTCGTCAAGGTCGATGACCTTCTTGTCGAGAATATGGTCCTTGAGCAGGACCTGATTCTCTGCGGGTTCGCCCTCGAAAGGCCTGAGGTCATCGATCTCGAGCACGACCTTGTCCTGGCGCAACTCGGCCACCAGCTCGAATGGCACCAGGAGCGATTTGTAGCCGAAATGGCGGCTGACGATGAGGTGGGTGACCTCGGGAATTTTTTCGTTCTCCCGGATGAGCAGATCATCCAGCGAGCCGACTTTCTTGCCCCGGACGATGACCTTGGCACCGATCAGGTCGCTCAGAAAGTAGCTTGTTTCAGTTGGTTTGTCGATGGGTGGATTCATGGCAGGTCTCACCTCACAGCAGAGTTATGAATTTGTAGAGCAAGAGTCCGACCAGCAGGATCAGGTAGAGGCGCAGGAACAACAGCGAACCTTTCACCCATAGGGACATCTCCACATTCGGTTTGGCATACTTCTTATTGATCTCCCGCACCTTGGCGAAGTTATGTGAAAAGAAATCCCGGATCATGGTGCTGGCTGCCTAGGTGAAAAGGTTGGGGAACAGGGTGCTAAGGCCGTAAAGCGTGGAAAGCACCACGATCACCACGACGATGGTGCCTGTGACAGTATTCTGCCACAGGCTGTTGGTGTACTCGCCCATGGTCTTCTTGTTGTTCAGAAGCAGGATCAAAAAGACCAGCGCCGCAGGCAACAAGGTAACCGCCACCACCTGGACGAAGAGGGTGATGAGCACCAGCGGCGCGTTGGGAATCAGCACCACCAGGCCGGCGGAGATCAGCGTGATGAAATAGTTGGCGTAGAACCAGGGCGCCTCACGGATTTTGTTGTTGAGTGAGTGCGCCCAGCCGAAAACCTCGCCGAAGGCCCAGGAACTGGCCAGCGAGATGCAGATCGCGCCCAGCAGGCCGGCGTCGAACAGGCCGATCGCCATGAATGTGCCTGCATACTTCTGGGTTTGCATCAGGATTTGCGAGGCTTGGGCCGCATCGTCGATGTTGACGCCCCGGAGAATGGTGCCGGTGACAATGACGATGAAGATGGCAACGACCACGGTAAGGATCGAACCGATGAGGGTGTCAAGTCGGCCCCAAGGAATGTCCTTTTCTTTCATGCCTTTGTCCACCACGGCGCTCTGCTGGAAAAAGAGCATCCACGGGGCGATGGTGGTACCGATGTTGGCCATCAGGAAAAAGAACAGGGTGTTGGTAAATCCCCCGGGCGGAATGTGGGGAACGAACCCGGTGTTGATGATGTCATGCACAGATGGCTGGACCATGAAGGCACCGGGGATGTAGATCAGGTTGACCGCACAGAAGACGAGCGCGATCTTCTCCCAGGTCCAGTAGCGGCCGTTCACCACCATGATTCCCATCAGGACGCAGACTCCGAGGACGGTCAGCCAAGGTGGGACCCCGAAAATCCGGAGTGCCGAGGTCATGCCAATGAACTCGGTGACCAGTGTCAGCCAGTTGACCAGCATCAGGTCCAACAGCGAAAACCAGCCCCAGAAGGCCCCGAAACCGGCGAAGATGGCCTCGCCGTGCCCCCGCTTGGTGACGGCCCCCAGCCGGACGGTCATTTCCTGCACGTAGTAGGCAACCGGAATGAGGATCAGCAGGAACCAGATCAAGTGGTAACCGTATTTCGCGCCAGTGGCGGCATACGTCGTAATGCCGCCGGCATCGTTGTCGGCCACCATCACCACGATCCCCGGTCCGGAAATGAGGAAAAAGAGTTTGATCGCCTTCCAGAATCGGCGGAAGGCATAGTATGCCTGAGAGACGGAAATCATCGTGTTGCCGGAAGGTTCCTGTTGCTGGGTGATGGTGCTGGTGCAAGTCGATTGTTACGCTGAATTTCGGACACAGCTTGCCCCAATAGGGCATGCGCGTCAAGTCAAGCGTTCCGGGAGGGGGGCGATTTCTTCAAGGCCAAAGGCCTGAACCACGACAGCCCAGGGCATCGCCGGGTTCTGGGTTTCCAACGAATGGCCGATGGATGCTGGCCGCTCTTGCAGGGCTCTGGATCGCGTGAATCCGTATTCCCAGGGCGCGGTCCTGGGCTCTCACAGTCCGCACCTTTGGTGCTGAAGAATCACGGAAATTCAGCGTTCTGAGGCTTAACTTGACGCGCATGCCCGGTGAGGATGGCTGGTGCGGTTTGCTGAGTGGTCGCCAATTTGTAGCTCCAACTCTCGGTGGATCTCATGCGCCATCTGCCTGGAGCGCCAAACGGAGTGATGGAGGCGATGTTCGTCGAGCTGATGCTCTGGGGGCGTGCCCAAGGATACAAACAGTTCAATCTCGGCATGGCCCCGCTGTCGGGCCTTTCCTCCCACCCGCTCGCGCCGCTGTGGAACCGGTTCGCCGCAGGCATCTTCCATCGCAGCGAGACATTCTATAACTGCAGACTTCCTGACCTCAGCTTTGAATTGACGCGGAATTGACCGACAATGCCGGAAAATGACATGGCACTCTTCCTTCCGACAAGCGTTGGGGTATGACGGCCCAAAACCACCACGGATTACGGGATTACGCAGATTAC
>JAPLUI010000285.1:2876-31674 GCA_026397725.1 Verrucomicrobiota bacterium
ATCAGTCGTTTATTTCTCCCGATCCATCCCCCCAAGTCCCGCCTTCATCCCATCCCTAATTCTTAATCCGTGCAATCCGTGTAATCCTCTTCATCCGTGGTCATCTTCGTCCCGCATTACCATTCAAGCCCGGGAACCGCGTGCAAATGTGCCAAATCATTTTCCACCGAGATCAGGAACTGTGAACTTCCAAGGCCTCCGCAGCTACAAGGACAAGTTCAACCCCGAGTGGGAGCCCCGCTACATCGCCGTCCAAAGCACCTGGAGCCTCCCGTCCGCCCTGCTGGGCGCCACCGCCCTCATCGGCGGCGGACTGCGCAGCACGTTTTCAAACAACAGCCCGCCATCCAGCAAGCCCGACCCATGAAATTCCCGCCCCGCTCTGACCCAAAAAGATCGCTGATCCTGACCAGGGCATGAGGATCGCAAATCAGGGCGCGAGGCTGTGCTCCATGCCCCGGATTTGCCGCGCAATCAAGCGTGATTTGCCGCGTAATCAAGCGTGTGGGCACGTCCGGCGAGCTATTTCGCTTGCCGCTTGCGGATGGCCTGCGGGTCTTCCTTGTAAGCGGCGGCGAAGTCGATCACGCACATGTTCTTGAAAGCCTGGTGCTGGCCGCAGGCGATCCCAGCGAGCTGGAATCTCGCGTTGTAGATGCTGCGGCGATGCCCGCGATCCGCTGTGCCGTCGTCGATGATGAGTTGGATGACGATCTGCCGGGCCTCGTAGAGGCCATAGGAAATACACTCGCCCGAGAAATTCCTCACCTCGCCATAGCGCCTGATCCTGGCGGCGGAGTTGGTGCCGTCGGAGCCCTCATGGCTGACGAGCCCCTTGGGGCCGGTGTCCTGGACGTGATCGAGAGCCGCCAGGGCGAGGCCTGCGGAAAACCGCAGCGCGGCGAGAGGCGGCTGCTTGGAGAGGGCCGCGATGGCCTCATCGACGGCGGCAACACCCTCCCGTGTCTTGAACCTGACACCCGCGGTCCCGATGAAGAGGTTGCCCTTGAACCTGCTCCGGTGGTCCTTGAGATACTCGACGTACTTCAAGGGCGCGGTTCTGGCGAGGTTCAGCTCGTCGAGCACCGCCTGCTGCCTCACGTTGATGGGCGCGGGGACGGTGGCGACGGGCGCGGCGGGCGCCACCGCCAGCACCAGTCCCAGCCAGCCGCCAACGAGCAGCATGAGGGGTCGGAGCACTGCTGGAAAATCGGTTTTTTCAGACCCTTTGAGACTTGGAATTGGGATTTGGAGTGTCCTCCCCAATCTCGCTATTGCTCCGCCGGTGCCTTGCTGGGCTCCTCGGGTGCTTTCACAGGCCCATCCGTTGCTTTGGCGGGTTCTGTCGTTGCTTTGGCAGGCTCCTCGGGTACTTTGGTTAGCTCCTCGGGTGCTTTGGCAGGCTCATTCGTTGCCTTGGCGGGTTCCGCCGGTGCTGTGGCGGGTTCGGCCGGTGCCTTGGCAGGCTCCTCCGTTGTCTTGGCGGGTTCCGCCGGTGCAGTGGCGGGCTCTGTCGGCGCCTTGGTGGGTTCCGCCGGTGTCTTGGCGGGCTCCGCCGGTGCTTTGGCAGGCTCCGCCGGTGTCTTGGCGGGTTCCGCCGGTGCAGTGGCGGGCTCTGTCGGCGCCTTGGTGGGTTCCGCCGGTGTCTTGGCAGGCTCCTCTTGGGCCGGCTTTGGTTCTTCCTCGGGCATCGGCGGGATGGCAATCGGCGGGGTGACGACTTCGATCGGGGGCGTGGCTGTCGGCGGGGTACCGGGTTGGGGCGTGCCAACGGCAGGCGGCGTTGCGGCAGGGGCGTCCTTCTTAAGCAAGGCCGTGCGCTCCTTGAGCAGAGCATCCACAGTGTACTTGCTGACTTCGAAGGTCCTTCCGACAAAGGCCTTTTCCTTCTCCAGCCGCTCGGTCAGAGTTTTGAGTCGCTCGGTGAACGCGGCGTCTTTGGTCTTGGCGTCCTCGGGCTTTTCATCTTCCGCTTTCTTGCGCTCTTTCGGAAGCTCTGCGGCTACGGCCACGGTGAGCGCGAAGTTGTCGGTTGCCGGAGGCGTCGGGTTGGCCGGATCCGGAGTCGGCAGCGGGGTCGCGGCGGGCTTGAGGGGAGTGAAGGTGAGGGTGTAGGTGAAGCCTTCGACGGTCTCAATGGTGGCCGTGCACTTGCCCGTGGGCTGGATGCGCTCGGCCGTATTGGCCACCGGAATCACGTCGTCAAATCGGGCATAGGAGAACAGGCTCTTGAGTGGGTCGGTGGCGGTGGTGTCCAGGGTTTCGCCCGCAGCGGCACCGACCAGGGTGAAGGCGGCGTCTTCGGTCTCACGGGTGAGTTTCCAGGCGACGTCGTCCTTGTCAGGCTGGGTGACGGCGATGGTTTTGATTTTCTCGACCTGGACGAAGCCGTCGGCCAGCCAGCGTTTGGGATCATCACTGAGCGAGCCGAAGGATTCGTTGACGCGGTAAATGCTGTTGCTGTCCTTATGGTTGCGGACGTAGCGGCCGTTGGGGGCGCCGCCGTAGGGTGAGGCGGGGTTTTCGGCGGCGACCCGGCGATCGATGGAAACCTTGGCGAGTTCATCGCCCGTGGCGTTCTTGAAGGTTACGGTCAGGCCGCGTTTTTCAGCGGTCGCGGCGGTTTCATCAAGGCCGAAGCGGGCGGCAAGCGAGGGACCGGCCTGAATGCCCTGCGTCACCTTGAGTTCCTCCAGGGTGCGGATGAATTCGTTCACCGTGGTGACATTGGCAGGATAGTCGTCGCGCTGGGGGACAATCCATTTGCCATCCTTTTTGACGAGGTTGGCGGCCTTGCCGACGCCTTGGATGTCGATCGCGGCAACCTCAGTTGCAGGGAACGATTCCAACACGGTTTGGCCGAAGGGACGGGCGGTGGTACTGGTGGCGGTGGCTTGGGGCTGACCGAACTTGAGATAGGCGACCGCACCGCCGAGGGCGATGGCAATGAGCCAGAGGATGAGCAATTGGCGTTTGTTCATGGCGGGATAGCGTGGAAATTTGAGATTGGAGATTTGAGATTTGAGATTCGAAGTGCTAGCTCAGCGGGCGCGGGTGGCGGAGCGGCGTTTGATCAGGAACGCAAAGCCGAAGAGAATGACGATGGAGGGCATCACCGCGACGTTGAGCAGGGTGATGTTGCCGCTGAGTTTGTCTTTTTGGCGCCGCAGCTCCTTTTCCTTTTCACGGATCAAGCGGGAGGTGTCCACTTTATCCTGTCGGAGCTTGCGAATTTCGGCTTCCTGCTCGGGCGAGAGATGGAGTTCCGACCCCTTGGCCTTTTGGGCCTGCAGATCGCTGAGCTTTTGCTGCACTTCCTTTTGCTTGGTTTCATAGTTGGCGATTTCCTCACCGGACTGCTTGTTGAAGTTCGCCTCCATTTCCTGGATCACCGTGAAGGGGCGGCGAACCGCAGCGCGGGACCGCGAACCGATGAGGTGCTTCGACCCGGTCGCCTGGTCGAGCAGGTTGAAGAACAGCGAAGAGTTGCCGTTCGACGGGGAGGCCATTTGCATGCCGCCAAAATTCTGGACCCGATAGGCAAACTGATCATAAAAGGCGTCAATATCGGCAATCAGGAAAACATTGCCCTCCGAGGTGCCTACCTTGAGCCACTCGGGCTTGGGCTCTTCCTTCTTCACTTCCGCCGGCAATTGGCCGATTTCCTTCTTGGGCTCCTCAACCTTGGGTGCTGCGGGCGCTTCACCGGGTTTGCCATTGGGAAAGGCGGTCTGGAAGGTACCGGTCAGGTGGGTGATGAGATCGTAGGCCGTCCCCTTGGCTTTGAGGGAAGTGGCCAATGCCGGATCGAGCTGCGAGGCCCGCATGGAATCGACGAATCCCGCTTGCAGCGAGGATCTAACGAGGGTGTCGGCGGCAACCTTCGCACCACCGATATTGGTGAAGGCACCGGGCAACAACATCATGATGGATTCCAGATCCTTGGTGATGACGTTGTCTTTTTGCGGCATGGCTTTCTGCGGCAGGGTCAGGACGGCAACCGCATCGGCACTGCCGGTGCGCGTCCGCATCGGCGTCATGTAAGTGGGGTCGGCCAAACACTGGGTGGATTCGAAAGTCATGCCCCAGGCCGCAAGCAAAGTGGGCAGCGTCGAGGTGGTGGGCGCGCCGCCACCGCCCATCATGGGATTGCCACCACCGGTCATTTGGGCCGCAATTGAGAAGGCATCGAGACAGGCCACCACGGTGCCACCGCCCAGCAGGTATTGGTCCACGGCAAACTCGGCTTCCGGGGTGATCCCGGCCGGGTGGAAGAGCAGCAGCACCTTGATTTCCTTTGGATTGATCGTGGCCGGGGTCATGCCAAGGTCCTTGACCTCGAAGGCTTGTTTCAATTGTTGATAGAAAACCCACGGCTGGGTGGGGCGCTGACCCTGCATCATGGCGGGCGAGCCGGCCAGGCTCAGGGCGGACATGACGCCGATCACCGGCTTGGCGGGCGTGGAGACCTCGGCGACGGCTTTGGAAAGATGATATTCCAACATCGTCTCATCGTTCGGATCGAGGAATGGAATGACGCTGGTGCGATCCACGCAAGAGACGGCCAGCCCGAAGTAGAGGTTCTGGTCGTCCATCCGCTGGCCGTTGATGCCGTCGAGATTGGCGGAGTCCTCGGCGTCGGTGTCCGGTTGGGGATCGAGTTCATCAATCCGGAGCTTGCCCTTGGACAGCGAGGCATACTCCTTGAGCAAATCATCCACCCGGCGCATGTGGAGCTTGAGCTGCTCCGGCATGTAGGCGGTGTTACGAGATGCATAGTAGCGAATCACGACCGGCGTGTCCAGCTCGCCGAGGATGGCACGGGTGCCCTTCGAGAGCGTGTGGACCTTGTTTTCGGTGAAGTCCTGGCCGCGGTTGCCGAACGTGCTGATCGAGATCAGCCAGTTGGCAAGGATGGCGATGGCGACCAGCGCGCCAATGCCAAAGGCGGCTCGGGTGACGGGGTGGGTTGGTTTGTGGGCCATGATGGTGGTGTTTGGGTGTTGAAATTTATGATTGATGATTGATGACTGGTGACTTGGAACTCATGAGCGCTTGGCCGAGAGGATGGCACTGGTGCCTAACAGGGAGACGAGGATGATGGAACCGAACCAGACCAGATCCTGCAAGCGCATGAGTCCCCGGTTCAGGGAGGCGAAGTGGTTCCAGACGCCGACCGAGGTGGCGACTGCCACCACTTGAGCGACCCCCTGCTGCCACCAGTGGCACAACTGAGCCCACAGGCCGACGGCGGCGGCGGCGTCGGCGGCGGGCGTGGTAACGAAGCTGTCCAGCGCGCGGGCCACGGGGTCGTAGCCGATCACCACCGCCAGGAAGCACACAAAGACGGACACGATCAGACAAACGACCTGATCCCGCGTGCAAGCGGAGACGAGCATGGTGATGGCGACAAACGAGCAACACACCAGAAAGCTGCCGATGTAACCGGAGAGGATCACGCCGTTGTCGGGATCGCCGAGGTAGTTCACCGTGATGACGATGGGAAATGTGCAGGCCAAGGCCACCAGCCAGACGGTGGCGGCGGCGAGGAATTTCCCGATGATGGCACTCCGGGTGGAGACCGGAAACGTGCCGAGCAGTTCGATGGTGCCGTTGCGCTGTTCGTCGGCCCACAGTTTCATCCCGACGGCCGGTGCCAGGAGCATGAAAATCCACGGGTGCCAGAAGAAAAACGGCCACTCAAGGGAGGCATCCCCGGCCTTGATGAAACTGCCGAAGGTGAAGGCGAGTCCCATCGAGAGCAGCAGGAAGATCACGACGATCGCATAGGCGGTGGGCTGGGCGAAGTAGCTGCCAAGCTCGCGTTTGTAGATGGTTAGGGAGGACATGGACGATTGGGGATGGTGGATTGGGGATTGGGGATTATGAACTGCAGAGTCCGCTCTGCTGTCTGGTGGCTTGAAGTCTTGGGTCTTGCTCAGGCGGCGGATTCGGTGTCGCGCGTCGTGACGGTGCGGAACAGGTCAGTGAGGGAACCGGTGCCGGATTGGGCGAGAAGTTCCGCCGGGGTGCCATCAGCGACAATGGCACCGCGGTCAACGATGACGGCGCGGGTGCAGGCGGCTTCGACCTCTTCGAGGATGTGGGTGGAGAAGAGGATGGCCTTGGTTTTGCCAAGGCGCTTGATGAGTTGGCGGACTTCGTGTTTTTGGTTGGGATCAAGACCGTCGGTGGGTTCATCAAGAATCAACACTTCCGGGTCATGCAGCAGCGCCTGCGCCAGGCAGGTGCGGTGGCGGTAGCCTTTGGAAAGGGTGTCGATGGACTGCGAGGCGACCGAGGCCAGCGAACAGGTCTCGATGGCACGTTCCACGGCGCTCTTTTTCGCGCTGCCCGCAAGACCGCGGATGGAGGCGCAGAACCGGAGGAAGCCGAGTACGGTCATGTCCCGGTAAAGCGGTGCCGACTCCGGCAGGTAGCCGATCTTGGTCTTGGCTTCCGCCGGGCGATCCACAATGGAAATGCCACAAACCTTGGCATCCCCCGAGGTGGGAGGGAAGAAACCGGTGATCATGCGCATGGTGGTGGATTTCCCCGCGCCGTTGGGCCCGAGGAAACCGAGGACTTCGCCCTTTTTCACCGAGAACGAGAGATGGTCCACGGCGGTTTTGGTTCCGAACTGTTTGGTTAAACTTTCGACTTCGATCATGGGTGGTTTGAGTAGAGGTGTCTAATTATGGGGCAGATTCGCGTGGCCAGCGTTGCCGAAGCGAATTCTTGTGTAAAATCATGGAAATTTGCGGGCAGCAAGGGAAATATTTGTTCATTCGGAGGCACCCGGAAGGTCTGGGCGAGGGAAACGGATGGTGCGGATGGAGGTGTTCCACCCATTTGGCGCAGCGGTTTTCACGCCCGGTCAAGCGGCCCGCGATCCCGGTCGATGCGGAAGGCGCGGCCACGCAGACGGGCACTGCGGGTGCGCTCGATGACTTGATGGACGAAGTCCTCCGGAACCTCGACGAGCGAGTGCTTCGGGAATAGCGTGATCCTGCCCAGGCATCCATCGGGCAGGCCGGCTTCACGATACAGCATGCCGACGATCTCCTTGGCCATCACCCCGTGCGTTTTGCCCAAGGAGAGGAACATGCGGGCCATGCCGTGCTCGCCGGCGGGTGCATTCCGCCGCAAGCCGTCGCCCTCCGGGCGTGGTTTCGGTCCGCTTTCGCGCTGGGCGCGGGTGTGCTTGGTGTTGGTGGCTTTCGATCCTTTGAGGTCCCGGGGATCCCGGCGTTCGGGCTCGCGGTCTTCCTCAATGGCAGATCCTTCACGTCCGCTTGCCTCACGCAATAGGGTGACCAGGGCTCCCGCGATGTCGGTCGGGGTGTGGCCCTGCTCCAGCAGACGGTCGATATTGTCTTGGTACGCATCGAATTTCCCGGCTTCAAGGCGTTCTTTCAAGGAATCGAAAATCAGATCAGCGCGGCGACCTTCGACCTGTTCCTGAGACGGAATGCGTTCGCGGCGAATCACCGAACGGGTGTAGCGCTCGATGGATTGAATCCGGTAGATTTCCCGCCCGTAAACGAAACTCACCGCCCGCCCTGAGCGACCCGCGCGCCCGGTACGTCCGATGCGGTGAACGTAGTCCTCGGGGTCGGTGGGCAGGTCGTAGTTGAAGACGATGTCAATTTCGTCAATATCGAGCCCCCGGGCGGCTACGTCAGTGGCCACCAAGAGTTCAACCGCCCCTTCGCGGAAGCGTTTGAGGACCCGTTCGCGCATTTGCTGGGTCATGTCGCCGTGCAGCCGATCAGCGGCATAGCCGCGGTTGACGAGGTCTTCAGTGCATTCATCCACCGAGCGCTTGGTGTTGCAGAAGATGAGGGCCAGGCGGGGCGGACTCATGTCGAGAATGCGCGAGAGCACCTCGACCTTGGAACGCTGGCGCACTTCAAAGTAGGATTGATCGACGGTGGAGACGGTGCGGGATTTTTGTTGGACTTCAATGATTTCCGGACTTTTCCCAAAGCGCTGGATCAGCCGTGAGACGCCCGGGTTCATCGTGGCCGAGAAAAACAAAGTCTGCCGGTCCACGGGAAGGGCTGCCAGCAACTCGTCCATTTCATCACGAAAGCCCATATCCAACATCCGGTCAGCTTCATCAAGAATGGTGAGCTTGATACGGGAAGCATCCAAACTTCCCCGGCGGAGATGGTCCAGCAGACGTCCGGGGGTGCCGACCACCAATTGGGCGCCGGAGCGCAGGGCACGCAGTTGGCGATCCATGGGTGCTCCGCCATAAACCGGGGTGGCATGGAGCCCCGTGAGTTGTGCCCCGAGGCGGTGGACTTCTTCACAAACCTGCACGGCCAGTTCGCGGGTCGGGCAGAGGATCAGGACTTGGGGATAGAGGGCGCTGACGTCAAGGAGGGTGAGTGCCGGCAGGACGAAAGCGGCGGTTTTTCCTGAACCGGTTTCCGACAGCCCGACAATATCCCGCCCGGCCAGGGCGGTCGGAATGCTCATCGCTTGGATCGGTGATGGGCGCTCGTAGCCAAGGGTTTCAATGGCGGCGAGCAGGGAGGCCGGCAGGCCGAGTTCGGAAAACGGTGGTGTATCCATGGGAAAATTGGGGAAGCGCTGGCTAGGTGGGGCAGTCGGACGATGAATCACCCGCTCACCCGCTCAAGCCAAGGATTCTTCGGCTGGTTCAACGCGGAAAACAAGCATAGATAATTATTTTATCATGTTTGTCATGATCCTCGTCCGGGTGCCCTCACAGGAGCAGTTCGTCGCCCGGTTCAGCGGGGAAGGCGGCGAGGCGACCTGGGAAGTGCCGGCCGTGGCCACGGGCATGAGCGCGGCGGAGAGTTACCGGTGCGGGTTGGTTGAGGACGGGAAAACGCCTGCGGCAAAAGCCAACCAGGCTGGATTTTCCCAAGCGGAATCGGCGCTGGGGAAGAAACGGCAGGGGCAACTGAGCCGGGGCGAGTTGCTGCGATGCCGGGTGAGGAATTTTTCCGACGGACTGGTGCTCGGCTCGTAAGGGTTCGTGGAAGGGGTGTTTGCGGAGCATCGGGGACACTTCGGACCTAACCGGAAGAGCGGCGCGCGAAGCCTGCGGGAGGATGCGCAAGGCAGTCGGTTCACCGCCAGGCAACTGGCGGTGCGTGCGGCGGGGTAGCAGCCGGTGCCATCCGCCCTCTCCGCGAGGGTTCCCGCGATGATCACTGCACAGGCGCGACGGCCGGCGGGTGGGGTTTGCGCTTCCACTGCATGAGAACATTCGCCGCGACAATGAAAGACCCGCCTACCAGAAGGGATGGCGTGATGGATTCGTTCGCGTAAGTGCTGTGGATGAGCTTGCCGAGCATGGCGGGAAGAAACAAGACATAGATCGCGGTGATTACCGGCTCGGTGGTGTAGATCAGCCCGGCCTCGGTCGCGGAAACATGTGGCTGCCAGATGTTCATCAGCAGATAGGCACCCACCGAACAGAACAAGGCGAGAATCAGGATCATGGCAAACGCGGGCAGCGACGCCCCCGCCACCAGACAATCCACTGGCTGCTTTGCCATCATCGCGGTGATCGGCAAGAACAGTAGGGTGATTCCAACAAACATCACGAAGGTGACCGGCATGCCGCGGGTTTCGGCATATTTGGGATCTTCCAGCACCAGAATTTGAAACGTGAAAAGAAAAGCCGCAATGATCGTCTCGACTTCCCCCCGGCCGAGACGGAGGTTGTCAAGCCGGAGGCCTGATAGAACGGCTCCACCCGTTAGAACCAGCATGGTCGCAAAGATGATCCGGGCCCCCGGTGGTTGGCGGTGTTTCAGACAGGCCCAGAGCGGCAGGAAAATGCAGTATGCCTGGGTCAGAAAGGCCGAAATCGAGGCCTCGGTATGTGCCAGTCCATCGGCTTGAATTCCCATCCCCAGGCCACCCCACAAGGCAATCCACAGTCCTTGGCGCAGTTCCAAGCGGGTAGGCCGCCCGCGGCGAACGACGAAAGGCAGCAGAATCACCGCCGCCATTCCGAAGCGGGCGATCTGCATCCACGCTGATAGAAATGCGGTGGTGGCCTCCGGCAGCCGCGCCGCCTGCTCCAGGTGCAATGCTTTCATCAGTGGGAAGCTCAGTCCCCAGAAGGCGCAGGCAAGAATGAGAAATAGAAGTGGCATTAAGTGCGGGCGGGACGCGCCGCAGCGACGCTCCACTATTTTGAGGGGCGGGGGAAGCTTGATCTGAAATGATTTCGCCAACTCTACGGCAAGTGACTGCCACTACGCATCCCAAACCCCGAGCGCCTTGAGTTGGCGAGTGGCGGCATCCGCCCAGCCCCGGTTGGCTGCGGGTGACGCGGGAGACGGGTGAAGCACCCTTCCGAGCACCGCCTTGCTGGCGCAGGCTTGCGCCGCATGCCGCAGGCGTTCCTCGGCAAAGCCTCCCACCCCGATCAAGTACGAGGGTTGTAGTAGTTCGATGACTTCCGCCAGATGCGCGAGGCAGGCGTCTTCCACCGGCACCATCTCGGCGGCGGGGAGCTTGTCCGGGGTCAGATTGGCACCGGTTTCGCTCATCCACACCAGCGGGCAGAAATTCTGCACAAAGTGAGCGGCGAAAAAGTCATCTGCCAGCGGGAATCTCGTGGCGAACAGCCCCCAGAGTCGGCGACCGCTCACTTCCGAGCGCTTGCAGGCGAAGCCTTGGATCGGGCGCTTGGGATGCTCGCGGGCGGGCTTGTTGACGGCGGCGGCGATGCCCATCCAGTCTCTCACGGCGGTGACTTCACCAAATGGGACACCGGTTTGAGCCATCCCGAAGGGGCCGGGGTTCATTCCCAGAAACAGCACCCGCTTGGGACCGGTTCCAGCGCGGTTCAGGTAGATTTCATGGGGTTTCCAGGCGTAGTCCAAGGGCCGGTAAACATGCGATACCGGGGTGGAAAACTCCAATCCATGGAGGGCCGTCGCCAGTCTCCGGGCTGATTCGATCAACGGGTTCACCGGCCCACTCAAGCCGATGCCGGAGGCACAAGCAACCCTGCATGCGGCAGATTTCCGGCCCCCCAAGATGCACCCAAAAAAAAATCCAGCGAGAAACCTTGCTGCCATGGGCAATGCCATGTAGGCTCGCACCGCAAGCAACCAGTCCGCTCATGGAAATCTCCGGTACCATCCGCCAAATCCTTGCCACCAAGGGCTCCGAAGTCTCGACCACCACGCCAGAAACCCTGGTTTTTGACGCACTCACCCAGATGGGAGAGAAAAACATCGGCGCGCTCGTCGTCATGGAGGGCGACACGGTGGCCGGGATATTCTCCGAGCGGGACTACAGCCGCAAGGTGATCCTGCAAGGGAAGTCCTCGCGAAGCACCCGGGTGGGAGAGATTCTATCCCGTCCGGCCATCAGCATCGCACCGGATGACAGCATTGAGGAGTGCATGAAGCGCATGACCCTGAACCGCATCAGGCATTTGCCGGTGGTGGACGGGGAGCGCCTGCTGGGGTTGGTGTCCATGGGTGACGTGGTGAATTGGATCATGCAGGCCCAGCGCCATGCGATCCAACAGCTTACGGAGTACATCAGCGGGCAATATCCCGCTTGAGCGGAAGCCGGATTGAAACCATCCCCAAGTGGCCTTATCCAGCGGGAGGAAGGGCCTCCGGCAACCCGCTTGGGGGAATTGCAGGGGTCTTGGATTTTTGAAAAAGCCTGCTCGGATTGCCAGTACGGGTCAGGGCATGCCCGCTTCCATCAGCCGCCGCCGCTTGCGCTGGGCCGCCGGGGCTGCGGTCGATCCGCTGGAGTCCGCGCTCAGCCACGGCCCGAAACCGCCCAACCCCGACTTTCATCCCATCCCTGCCGCGCCGCATGAATGCTGATCCTTCCCTTTCGCCGCCGCCGTCCGGGGAGTGTGTGTTTGAGGCACGCGGGGTGCGCAAGGTCTATCACACCGGTGAGGTCGAGGTGGTGGCCTTGCATGGGGTGGACGTGGCACTCAAGGCCGGGGAGTTCGTCGTTTTGTTAGGTCCCTCCGGCAGCGGCAAGTCCACCTTGCTCAACATTCTGGGCGGTTTGGATGTGCCGACCTCCGGCGAGCTGATTTACAAGGGCTGGGCGCTGGATGGCGCGGAAGAGAACACGCTCACCCTGTTCCGGCGGAATTGTGTCGGCTTCGTGTTCCAGTTTTACAATTTGATTCCGAGCCTGACGGCGCGGGAGAATGTGGCCTTGATCACGGGGATTTCCCGCGATCCGATGACGCCGGAGGAGGCCTTGGAAATGGTCGGCTTGCAGGAGCGCATGGATCATTTCCCGTCGCAGCTTTCCGGTGGCGAGCAGCAGCGGGTGGCCATCGCCCGGGCCATCGCGAAGCGCCCGGAGGTGCTGCTCTGCGACGAGCCCACCGGCGCGCTGGATGTGACCACGGGCATCACCGTGCTGGAGGCGATCGAACGCATCAACCGCGACCTCGGCACGCTCACCGTCATCATCACCCACAACGCGGTGATGGCGGAAATGGCGGACCGGGTGCTCTACCTATCCGATGGGAAAATCGTCAAGGTGCGGCGCAACCCAACCCGGCTCCCGGCCTCCGGCCTGGAGTGGTGAGCAACCCGCTCCGACCATGTTGGATCCGCTCGATCTGAAACTGTTGCGCGACCTTGGCCGGATGAAGGGGCAGGTGGTGGCGGTGAGCCTGGTGATGGCCTGCGGCCTGGCGATGATGATCATGACGCGCAGTTTGATTTTCACCTTGGATTCGACCCGCTCGGCATACTATCAGAAAAACTCGATGGCGGAGGTGTTTGCGACGCTGAAACGGGCCCCGCTCGCGCTGGCGGACCGGGTGGCGGCGCTGCCGGGGGTGGCGGTGGTGGAGGCGCGGGTGGCGGTGGACGTGACGCTGGATCTGCCGGGCGTCGCGGAACCGGCGAGCGGGCGCGTCATTTCGCTGCCGGAGGATGGCGGACCCCAGAAGCTCAATCGCTTGTTCTTGCGCGATGGCCGGATGCCGCGTCCGGAGTCACGCCGCGAGGTTGTGTTAGGCGAGGCCTTCGCGCTGGCGAACGCCTTGCGACCGGGCGACTCGCTGGTGGTGGTGATCAACGGGCGGCGCGAAACGCTGGAAATTTGCGGCATCGGGCTGTCGCCGGAGTTTGTGTTTGAGGCGAGAGCCGGGGAAGCCCTGCCGGATCACCGCCGCTTCAGTGTGATTTGGATGAACTATCGGCCGCTGGCCGTGGCCTACAATCTTGACGGGGCCTTCAACGACCTCTGCCTTGATCTAACGCCCGGCACCGCGCCGGACTCGGTGCTTGGCGCAGTGGACCGCTTGCTGGCGCCCTACGGTGCGAGCGGTGCGTACACGCGCAAGGAGCAGGCGTCGGCCCAGCGGCTTGATGATGAATTGCGCGTGCTCGGCTCGCTGTCGGTGGCCTATCCGCTGGTGTTTCTGAGTGTGGCGGCGTTCATGGTCAATGCGGTGCTCGCACGCATCGTGCGCTTGCAGCGCGAGCAGATCGCCCAACTGAAGGCGCTCGGGTATTCATCGCGGCAGGTCGGCGTGCATTATTTGAAATTCGTGTTGGTGATCGGTGCGCTTGGCACGCTCATCGGTGGGGTGGGCGGGCGTTTCCTGGGGGCGAGTCTGGTGCATATCTATACCTTGTTTTTCCGGTTCCCCGAGTTGGTGTTTCAGATGGACTACAGTGCGCTGGGCTTGGCACTGCTGGTGAGTTTAGGGGCCTCGGTGGCGGGGGTGCTGACGGTGGTGTGGCAGGCGGTGAAACTGCCGCCGGCCGAGGCGATGCGGCCGGAGCCACCGGCGGATTTCAAGCCATCGGTATTTGAGCGCATCGGGCTGACCGGTTGGTTCAGTCCGGCGATGCGGATGGCATTGCGCAACATCGAACGGCGGCCGTGGCAGGCGGTGTTCACGGCGAGCGGGTTGGCGCTGGCCACCGGCCTGATGGTGCTGCCGGGGGCGATGAGCGACAGCGTGGATTACCTCCTGACCTTCCAATGGAACAGCCAGCAACGGCAGGACGTGACGGTTTTCCTAACAGAACCCGGCTCCGGCAGCGGCTTTCATGATCTGGAGCACCTGCCCGGCGTGATCCGCGCCGAACCGATCCGCAGCGTGCCGGTGCGGCTGCGCTATGGGCATCGCTCGCGCAAGCTGGCGGTCACCGGCATGGCCCCGGGAGCGTATTTGAACCGCTTGTTGGATGAGCGGGGCGAGGTGATAGAGATGCCTGCGGAGGGCTTGCTGATGTCGGAGAAGCTCGCCGAGGTCATCGGCGCGCGCCTGGGCGACGAGGTGCAGGTGGAGGTGATGGAGGGACGGCGCCCGGTGTTGCAGGTGCCGATTCGCGGTCTGGTCACGGACTTCGCCGGGGTGGCGGCATACATGGACATCGCCGCGCTGCGCCGGCTGCTGCATGAGAGCGACACGATCAACGGGGCGTTCATTTCGATCGATCACCGGCATTGGGAGACCTTCATGCGAGCCTTGAAAGACACCCCCCGGTCCGCTGCGGTGATGGTGAAGCGTGACCAGCTCGCCGCTTTTCGGGAAACCACCGCCAAGAGCATCGGCATGATCCGCAACCTCTACTTCGTGCTGGCGCTCATCGTCGCCTTCGGGGTGGTTTACAACAGCGCGCGGATTGCCCTTTCCGAGCGGAGCCGGGAGTTGGCCACCTTGCGGGTGGTGGGGTTCAGCTTGGCGGAGGTTCGCAGCGTGTTGGTCGGCGAGCTGGCGATTTTGGTGTTGGTGGCCTTGCCCGTCGGCGTGCTGTTTGGCCGCGGGCTGGCGATGTTCATCATGGCCTCGTTCAGCACGGAAACCGTGCGCATGCCGATCGTGATCCATCCTGCCACCTATGCGCTTGCCGTGACCGTCGTGCTGACGGCGGCGCTGCTGTCCTTTGCCATGGTCGGTCGCATGGTTGGCAAGCTCGACATGGTTGGGGTCTTGAAAGCCCGTGATTGATCCCCTAGAGTCCCCCCCGCACGCTCATGGCAAAGTCCAATTCCGAATCCACCGCCGCCAGCGCCCCGTGGGAGGTCAGACGCAATTCCTCCGGCAAACACCGCCTGCGGCGGCTGGTGCCCTGGCTCGCCGTGTTGATAGTGCTGGCGTTTGTCGGCTGGGGCTTCTGGCCGAAGCCGGTGCTGGTGGAAACCGCCGCAGTAACCCGCTCCGCCCTAACCGTCCGGGTGTCCGAGGAAGGGAAAACCCGGATTCGGAACCGCTACGTGGTGGCGGCGGCGGTGGCCGGGCGAATGCGGCGCGTGCCACTCAAGCCCGGCGATGAGGTGCGGGCCGGGGAGACCCTCCTAACAACGATCGAGCCGGTTGCCGCGCCTTTGTTGGATCCGCGTTCCCGCGAGCAGGCGGAGGCCGAGGTTTCGATGCGGGAAGCCGCGAGCAAACAAGCGGCGCAATCCCTGGAAGCCGCCCGTGCCGCCTTGCGACTGGCCGAGGCGGATCGCGACCGCGTCCGCTCCGTTCACCGCAGCGGCACGGTGTCCGGGGCGGAGCGGGATCGCACCGAGGGCGACGCCTTGATCAAAGCCGCCGAGGTCCGGGCCATCGAGTTTTCCATGCAAGTCAACGACTTCAGACTGGCCCAAGCCCGCTCGGCCTTGACGCGGCCGGACGCTGGCCGCGCCAGCGAAGTGGTGGAACTCAAGTCCCCGGTTTCCGGCCGCGTGCTCAAAGTGATGCAGGAAAGCGAAATGGTCGTCGCGTCCGGTCTTCCGATCCTCGAAGTGGGCGATCCGCAAGACCTGGAAATCGAAGCGGAAATCCTCTCCCGTGATGCGGTGGCCATCACGGTAGGTGACTCCGTCGAAATCGAGCAATGGGGCGGTGCCGCGCCACTCCAAGGCCGCGTCCGTCGCATCGAATCTGCTGCTTTCACCAAAATCTCCGCCCTGGGCGTCGAGGAACAACGGGTGCTGGTGCTCTGCGATCTGATCGATCCGCCGCCGGCCGCCAAGGCCTTGGGCGACCGCTTCCGGGTGGAGGTGCGGGTCGCCGTCTGGCACCGCGAGGAGGTGCTGGTGGTGCCATCCGGGGCCTTGTTCCGGGAAGGAAACGTGTGGAAAACCTTCGTCTTCCGCAGGGGCCGGGCGGTTTCAACCACGGTCGATGCCGGGCACTCGGACGGTCGGCTTACCGAGGTTCTGGCAGGCCTCTCCGCCGGCACCGAGGTGTTGCTGCATCCGCCCGACGCGGTCAAGGACGGCTCCCGCGTCACCCGTCGCGAAGGTGCCGTGGCAGGGGGGCCGCCCTAGTTGTCAGATGGTCCGTGAGCATCGCCAGTGGGCAGGATGCCGCTCTCCCGCTGGAACGGCGGGGTGCCTAGCGTGGTTTCCCCAGGCCCTTGGGATATTGCACCGGCTTGACTTGGGTGGGAGAGTGGGCTGGCGGGGTGTTTTTCAGGGCCAGGACCTGATCCCGGAGGTGGGCGGCGCGTTCAAACTCGAGGCGCGATGAGGCCTGCCGCATCTCTTCCTCCAATTCGGCGATGACGCGGAGTCGGTCATAGGTTTCCTCGCTGTCGGCCACCAGTGAGGCGTTGAGTTTATCGGCATGCTCCAGACCCTTCTCATGGGTGTGGAGGCTTTGCTGGACCGCCCGCTTCACGCTTTGGGGAGTGATGCCGTGCGTTTCGTTGTGCGCCAACTGGCGGCTGCGGCGGTGTTCGGTGACGTCCAGCAGGCGCTGGATCGAATCGGTCACGGTGTCGCAAAACAACACGCACTCGCCGTTGAGGTGGCGGGCGGCACGGCCGGCGGTTTGAATCAGCGAGGTGTCGTTGCGCAGGAAGCCCTCCTTGTCGGCATCGAGAATGCACACCAGTGAGACTTCCGGGAGATCGAGCCCTTCGCGTAACAAATTGATGCCCACCAGAATATCAAAGCTGGCGGCGCGGAGTTGGCGCAGGATTTCCACGCGCTCGATGGCATCGATGTCAGCGTGCAGATAGCGCACCTTGAGGCCGGTGCCGCGCAGATACTCGCTGAGGTCCTCGGCGGTCTTTTTGGTTAGGGTGGTGACCAGCACGCGTTCGTGGCGTTCCACCCGCTGGCGGCACAGCTCGATGGTTTCATCGATCTGGCCCTTGAGCGGGCGCAGGGTGACTTTGGGATCAACCAGGCCGGTGGGGCGGATGATTTGTTCGACCACCAGTGGCGTGCCGCGCTTGCTGGGATCAAAGGCGGCCACGGGCTCCTCGTTGCCGCTGGGAATCGCGCGGATTTGCTTGCGGTCGTAGAGCGCGATGCTGCCGTCCGCGTGGCGGGTCTTGAGGGGGATGAAGGACTGGTTCTCCGGGCGGGAGTTGAGAATTTCAAAGGGTCCCGGCGTGGCGGAAACATAGACGCGCTGGCCGGTCATCTGCATGAACTCGTCAAAGCGCAGCGGGCGGTTGTCCAGCGCGCTGGGCAGCCGGAACCCATGCTCCACCAGCACCAGCTTGCGGCTGCGGTCGCCCTCATACATGCCACCGATCTGCGGAATGGTGGCATGACTCTCATCGACGAGCAGGAGGAAATCGCCCGGGAAGAAATCCAGCAAGGTGCTGGGCCGGGCCCCGGGCTCGCGGCCGGTTAGATGGCGCGAGTAGTTCTCGATGCCCTGGCAGAAGCCCATTTCCGCCATCATTTCCAGATCGTATTCGGTGCGCATCCGCAGTCGTTGGGCCTCCAGCAATTTCTTCTGTTGCTCAAACTCCGCGATCCGCTGGTCCAGTTCCTCGCGGATGGCGAGGGCGGCGTGTTTGAGCTTGTCGCCCGGCGTGACGAATTGTTTGGCGGGGAAAAACGTGTGGTGATCGAGGCGTTCGATGACCGCTCCGGTCAGGGTATGGATGCTGGTGATGCGCTCGATCAGGTCGTCGAAAAACTCCACGCGGATGGCGGTTTCGTCGAGGTAGGCCGGATGGACTTCCACCACCTCGCCGCGCACCCGGAACTTGCCGCGGCCAAAGGCGATGTCGTTGCGCTCGAACAACATGGTAATGAGGGAACTGAGAAATTCCTCGCGGCCGAGGACTTGGCCCACCCGGATCGGCACCATCATGTTTTCATAATCCTCCGGCGAACCGAGGCCATAAATGCAGGACACCGACGCGACCACGATGGTGTCCTCGCGGGTGAGCACCGAACCCATCGCGCCCAGCCGCAGGCGCTCGATCTCATCGTTGATCGAGGAATCCTTTTCAATATAGGTGTCGCTGCGGGCGAGGTAGGCTTCCGGTTGGTAGTAATCGAAGTAGGAGACGAAATACTCGACCGCGTTGTGCGGGAAGAAGTTCTTGAACTCCGAGTAGAGCTGGGCCGCCAGCGTCTTGTTGTGGCTCATGACCAGCGCGGGCCGCCCGTGGCGGGCGATCAGATTGGCCATCGTGAAGGTTTTCCCGGAGCCGGTCACGCCCAGCAACGTTTGATGCCGATTGCCGGCCGCGATCGACTTCGCGAGCTTCTCAATCGCCTGTTCCTGATCGCCCTCAGGGTGGTAGTCGCTGACCAGTTGAAATGCCATCCGCGATGGATGGTTTAACTCATGATCGGGTTCTTGGCAAGACCTGCGGTCGGGGCGGTGGATACGTCGGACTTGTCGGACGCGTCGGACGCGTCGGACGCGTCGGACACGTCGGACTTGTCAGACTTGTCGGACACGTCGGACATATCCTGGCACACGGGATTCCCGGCCTCCACTGGGTCGCCGCCTTCGAGTGGCCGGGACTCGCGGCCCAAGCTCGGTCGCTGGAGCCCAGCCACCGTGCCTTGGGCCGCGAAGTCATCCAGGTCCGCGCCGTTCTGCCACCACCGCCGTCCGACCCGGATGCCCCGCTGCCTGAGACCGGCGCGGAAACCGACCGCATTGCAGAGTCGCTGCGGCGTGCCATCCGCCTTGGCGGTCTCGCCTACGCCACTGGGCAAACCTGCGTCCAGTGGTGCGTCCGCTCCACCCACTGTTGCCTCACCAGGCTCAAGCAATCCTCACAGGCCGACGGCGACCATCAAACCACGATGATCGACCTCCAGGTGATGCAACGCCCCGGTGCGGGCGGACCGAGCCCACGCGACATCGCCTGAATTCCCCACATTTTCCTTCATGCCCAACTTTCTGCTTGGCAAGGCCTCTGCGGCGGGTTAAAAACCCCGTTCACATGAACGCTCGCTACAGAGCAGTATCCCTCCGGGTCGCTGATCTACCAGAACAGCAACCGGTTCGATTGACAATTCTTATTGCGACGTGTCCGTGAACAAAACTGTTGTGCCAGAAATGATCCCATGAGGAATTCATCCAAAGGTTTGGTTGAGGATGCAAGGAGGTCCGGTATCCATGCGGGGGGTCATGCTGATTTTATCAATCCCAGGCAGCACCAGGCGCGGATGGCAAGCCGCCAGAAGCTCCTCAACAACCCAACTCACTCAACACAGACACGCGTCCGCCATCGCTCAGGCGTTCAACAAAATGGGCGAGCAGGGATGGAAGTTGGTTGGCGTTTGTCCGGTCGATGGAGGGGACGTGGCCAGAGGCGGCTTTGCCATCGATTCCTTCCGCCGAGTCCAGCCGCAATAAGCCACCGGAATATGCCACCCCATGTCAGAGCCAAGCAGTTACCAATGTCCGTTTTGCGATAGTGAGGTGAAGGTGGGCGAGCCATGTCCCGGCTGTGCCCGCAAGCTGGCCCGCCAGCGCCGGACTCCGCCGCCGCGATCACAGTCGTGGCAACAAGACGAAAGCCACGACGGGCTGGACCTGCCCGACGAGGACTTCGATTACGATGAATTCGTCGCCCGCGAGTTCGGCCGGGTGCCGCACCGCCGGCTCGGCGTGAAGTGGTATTGGTGGGCACTGGGGCTGACCCTGGCGCTGCTCATCCTCACCCTGATGGCGATGAATCGCTGGGGCTCCCGAGGCGGGTAACCACCCGGCCGTGGCACGCCAGGGAGCTTGGCCATTCAATCGCACTGGCCAGGAAAACTCAGCCCGCCGGAAAACGCGGCCAATCTCGCGGTTCCCGCCTCCGGAAGCCGCGGAATCCAGGCGAGCCGCCCAATCCGGGTCGATCTTCCGATATCGAAATCCAGTGGACAAGTCCGCGCCTGGGGACTTGAATCACCCGCATGTCCAACAAACTTAGCATCGCCATCTGGCTTGGCAGTCTCCTCGTGGCATCCGCCGGCCAGCCAACCACCCCCAATGCCTTTCCCGGCGGGACAAGACTCCCCAACCTTGACGTCACCTGGGGGGCCTTCACCTACTCCGGCGGGGTGGACTTTGAGCATCTCGGCGGCAGCCTGAGCGTCACCGAGTTCGATTTCATCTCACTGCTCTCCAAGCCCTTTACCGTGGCGGAAGACCTGATGCTGGTGCCCGCCTTTCAATACGGCTATACGGGCCTTGATTTTGACGGCGTGAGCGACAACTTCCCGCTCCCTGAGGAGGATCTTCATTCCTTCGCACTGCATCTGGCGGTGATCAAACTGAACGAGGGTTCCCCGTGGTTCTACGGTGGCTGGGCGTGCGCCGAACTCGCCACCGATTTTGAGCACGTCAACGGTGACGCTGTCACCTTCGATCTCGCTGCGGGAGTGGGCTATCGCGTCAATGACAAGTTGATGGTGGCGGCCGGGGCTGCCGCCCTCAACTTCAACGGTGACTTCTGGATCTGCCCGGGGATCAACTTCGACTGGGAGGTCAACGACCAGTTGCGCATCGGCCTGTATGGCCCCATGCCCGTGATCCTCTACACGCCCAACCCAGACTGGAACATCACCCTGCGCGGATTTCCCGGCGGCGGCATTTGGAATGTCGAAGACAACCAGGGCGCCTCCAAGGCCATTGACCTCACCTCGTATCAGGTGGGAGCCACTGTGGGCCGCCGGCTCATCGGCAACCTCTGGCTCAATGCGGGTGCCGGGATCACGACGTTCAATAACATCGAACTCAGCGATCCTGATGGCGGCCACAGCCGCCTCGATGAGGACATGGATTGGGGAGTCTTTGGCCAGATTGGCCTGAGTCTCAAGGCCTGGTAAGACACAGCGGGACGGCCAACCGCCGGTTTTCAGGCCCTCCTCCGTTCGATCCACATGCCGCCGCCGCAGTCCACCCGGCGGATGGACCCCTTGCCTCCAAGTGGCATCCGGGGGCTGCCGATCAGGGCTTTTCCAGCAGGATGGCGAACACCTCGGTGGAACGGATGACGACCCTCTCGCCCACCTTCCGTTTGGTTAGATCCACATCCTTGCGGACGGCGAAGGATTTGGAAGAACCGTCCGAAAACCGCAGGGTGGCCTGGTGTTTCTTCAGGTCGATGGCGGTCACGGTGCCGACGAGTTGGATGGTGTCTGCCGTGACCACGCCGGGCTTGGCCCCCAGGGGCGCGATGCCGATCCCAGCGCTGGCGTCGTCCCCGATCTTTTCACCGGGTTTGGCCATGCGGACGACGACTTCCTCGGTGAGCGTGGCCTTGAGTTGGTCGCCCACGCGGATCTGGCTGAAATTGGCCACTTCGGGGCCGGCCTTGACGTGGAATTTCTCGCCGCCGGGAGTGACCAGGGTGACCTTGCGTTTGGTGGTGTCGATGCCGGTGACCGTGGCGGTGATGCGGGTGGTTTTGACGACCTCGGCACCGGGCACACCCGGTTTGACCTTGGATGACGTGTTGGTCTCACCGGTGATGGTGGTGCAGGAAACGGCCGACATGAAGGCGGCGGATAAAATCAGGAGTTGATGGGTGGCTTTCATGGTTGGTGGTTGGATGGAGGCTTGGTTTACGGATGGAGAATTGAGAAACTTTCCGGGATTCTTCCGGCTCGCCTCAACGAGCGGCGGGTTCATGAACTTGCCACGGCGGGCGATCACGGCCAGACTCGAGGAGATGGGTCGCGCGTGGCAGGCGCTCGAGGGTCCGGCGGTTGACGGCGAGGTGCCCCTGGTTCACGGCGGCGGCGGTCTTTCGGTTAATGACAGCGTGACATGGGTGACGCCGTCCGCAAAGTTCTGTTTCATGGGCAGCCCGCTGCGCGAAAAGACGGCGAGCATGGCCTTGTTCCGAGCGAGCACCTCGGCTTCGAATTGGCTTACGCCCTGCTCCCGGGCGATGGCGGCGAGGTGCCTCAGGATGCGTCCGGCGAGGCCCTGGCCGTGGTAATCCTCCTCGACCAGAAACGCGACTTCCGCGCTGCGCTGGTCCCTGGCGGGGTCGAGAATCAGGTAGCGGCCTCCGCCGATGATGACTTCCCGACCCCCGGATTCGGTGGTCACTACCAGCGCGACGACGTTTTCGAAATCCACCTCCGTGGCAACTATCAGTTCCCGGTCGGTGAGTGACTGCTTGTGCTGGAAAAACCGGGTGAAAACCGAATCAGGCTCAAGCCGTGCGAAGGCTTCGACCATGCCAGCCTTGTCGGTCGGCCGGATCGCGCGAATCGTGACAGTGGCACCATTTTTCAATGTTTCGGTGGCTTCGAAGTGGTTGGCATGCATGGCGGTAGCTTCGGTCGTTCATCCCCAACCGTCAAGCTCTCGGGGAAATCCCCCGGTTGCACGATCTCCTCTGCGTGGCCTTGGGGGGCGGCGTGGCTGGGGCGTCTCGCCCAATCCTATCAATCCAACCCGGATTCGGCTCATTTGCGATTGATCCGGTGTAAGAAACCACTGACCCGCTGTAGGTCACTGAAAACACTGCAAACAATTGAAGAATGTATCATCTTCTGTCTTCTATCTCGGAGTCTTGGCGGGATTACCGCCCGCCCTCAACCAGCAGCGGACGTTTCTCATGCCGCACCTGCAACACCGTAACCTGCCTGGCCTTATTATCAATCACGTAAAGTGTGGTGGTAGCGGAAGGGCAGCCCATGAGTGCGTGCCGAAGGCTCTGTTCATGGACGTTCCTTCCGCTCGACGACAGGAATGTCGTCGCTCCCTAACGGGCATCATCGGAGCCAAGTTACGATCGATGGGTGTGGTCTATGGCACCTTCGACTACGAGGAGAGGCTGCCGCGGGCCTTGAAGAGTCTCCAGCAACGATTCGCGGCAAACCGGAGGATGCGGGAGTTGTTCGCCGAGGAAGCGGCGCTGTGGGTCCGGCTACATCGGCAGCGAGGATGGCGGACGTTTCAGCGAGGCGCTGCGCCGCCGACACTACAGCGTCGTGCTGCTGGATGAAATCGAAATGCCTCACGCCGACGTGTTCGACATCTTTCTCTCGGTGTTCGACAACGGTCGGATCACGGGCAACCGCGGCCAGGTGGTGGACTGCTCCAACGCGCTGTTCATTCTCACCTCCAACCTCGCCTTGGGCGAGGGCATTGGTTTCGTGGGGCAGGCGTTGGACCTGCGGGCGCGGCTTGCCCGGTTCCTCCGGCCGGAGTTGGTCAACCGCTTGACCGACGTGGTGCAATTCGAGCCGCTGGTGGATCTGATCTTTACGGGCCAGGCGAGCCAGGGAGAACTCGTTGCCATCGAGCAAAACGGGAAAATCGGCTTTTCACCCAATAAGAACCCCCAACAAGGACACCTGATCTCTTATCCTGATTGCGAACAGTCATTATGTGATGAGTGAGCCGTTCGATCTCTTGGTCCAGTGTCCACGGTTCCTGCGAGGAATTATATGTATGGTAGTTAATAAGGTTCATGTCGAAAGGAATCTCTTTTGTCATGTCATCGCGGACCATGCAGACCGGCTTGTCTACAGCAATCCGAATGCCCAGCTCGAAAACAACGTTAGGGTTCAAGGTGGACATATCGCAAAGCACAAGTTCGCTTTGTTCTATGTTCTTTATGATTTCGGCATGGATTATCTCTGATCCCTTCGCGATCGGCTGGATCGCTTCCATGCCAACGACGCGGATCGCAGGGGTGAATAGGTGTTCGAGAACATGCGAAAAATGATGCATGTCATCACGATACTTTATATGCAGCCTTCGCATCGAGAAGGACTTTGTAGAATGGGTCGTCTTCGGGCGATGGGAAGAGATCAGTAACAGTCGGTATGCCGGAACTGTCGAAGTGCTTCTCAAGCACGAGGATAGCATCAGTATCCGCCATCGCCTCGTTGATGGCTAGGGAGTCAAAATCCGGAAGCGCGCATGATTGACGGAGAGGACGCAGAGGTGGGTACTTGTCGAAGATGCCGAGCTCGGTGACCATCGCTGACGTGGATCGTAGTGGTGGGTCAGTGAACTTGAGACAGTAAACCACTCCTGAGATCTCGTCTCCTGGGATTGCGGTGTCCTGTCCCTTCCCGTCGGCAGTCCAACCCAAGGAATGCGTGGCAAAAAACAACGCCGTGCCCAGGTCGAAAGTCACGTCGAGTCCGGAGGACGCGATACCATAATGCTGTTGCACCAATGGAACCTCAAAGGAAGGGTCGAAGTGATCGTATGCAGCTACCGCATCCTGTTCGATCGGAGACATGTGCAGATGATAACGTGCGATTCAGCCAGAGACTTGATTCTGTAGCACGTGGGATTCGCTCTCAGTTCCGTGCCATTGATGCGATATGAGCCATTGTTCAGGTATGATACGAAAGCGTCTTCAGGAATGAGCCCCAGGAATGCCTTCCTTCCATACCAACTGTCACCGATCCATGTTTTGCCGTCGCTCCGCAGCAGGTAGTAACCGGAAGCCACCGCTGCATCGGCAAGCGCCGCATCAACCGGCCTGTTTACCAGATGGTGCTTCAGTTCGGAATGAGCGGCGGACATGAATGCTTGGCGGTCTCTCATTTTCTGACCTAACAGTTTTGTTCAATGACGTGTCGGTGTAACAATTGTTAAACGAATTGTTCGTTGTGCTGGAAAATCAACGACCCGGCTGGATACTTCTCTGGGACGACCGTTCACGGGAGGCATTCTACCCCGCAGAAGATCAGGGCGGCCTCGCGAAAGGCTCGTTCCTCGCCGAAGGACGCCCTCACGACCTCGGGCCACGGGGCGCAATGGACACAGACAAAGCCCATCACGGCGGCGGTGTATTCGGGGTGCCCTCTGACGGCGGGTCGCCCTTGATGAGCGGGTTGCCGGTGCGCAGCATCACGTCGTAGGACGCGAGGTTGATGGGTCGCAGCAGGTGGTTGCCGACGAGGGTTTCGGGTTCGGTGAAGGCTGCGGTGAGCAGTTGGTGGCGGGCGGGGTCTTCCATGATCCCGGGTGGTTGGGTTAGAGAAGCCGCATGAACATACGGCATCGGGATCCGCGAACTCAAAGCTCGTGCGAGAGGATGACTAGCCGCAAAAGAACGCAAGGAACGCATAGATAATCCTAGATCCAGGAATGAGAACCGCGGATTACACGGATTACGCGGATTACGCGGATTTCTTGAGAGTTGCGCCGGAAAATTGATTTACCCAAAAGGAGAGTCATACGGTTCTCATATCCATTTCTTTATCCGTGTAATCCGCGTAATCCGCGGTTTTCCAAATTCCTTTCCAGGTTAATGATTGATGGTAACACGACACATACCCAGCAATTCGAGTTTCATCACTGCCTGAACCTCTCCCGAGTCTTGCCCTTTTGTGTTCTTTGTGCCCTGTTGCGGCTAATCCGTTCCGGTATTCTGGCAAGCTCCTGATCTCCGGCGCTCCCGGCATCGGCAAGACGAGTTTGGTGAACCTGATCGCCCGCATGCTCGCCAGCCACCCCGATCGGAAAGGCGCGGTGGCCATCGCCGACATGCTGATGCGGATGCGCGGCAGAAAGGAGGCCGGTGATGCCGCGGCCCGTAGCGGCGCGTCTATGACTACTTTTCCCCTGCGGGAAAAGTCGCACTTTTCCCCCGTGGGCGTGGTGCCAGAGCTTGGTCTGTGCTTGGGTTTCAGATTTCCAGTTTCGTCCCGTCCAGCCCTGCGGATTCCGCCGGGCAGGCAATGTCTAACCCCTAAACGAAGATGACCAGCCGCAAAAGAACGCAAGGAACGCCAAGACAATCCAGGAATGAGAACCGCGGATTACGCGGATTACGCTGATATTTTGAGAGTTGCGCCAGAATGTTGCTTCACTCAAAAGGCGAGTGATCCGGTTTCCCATTTCTTGATCCGCGTAATCCGCGTAATCCGCGGTTTTCCCAATTCCGTTCCAGGATAAGTGAATGGACCCGCTCGCTTGCCTACTCGTCCATGTTCGGCCCGTGGTCGATCAAAGTCGTCAATGAACTCGACCGCTGCTCCAAGGATGCCCAGGACATGCTCCTCACCTATCTCGACCGGATGAAACCCGGCCACGCGTTCCTCGGCACCACGAATCTCGACGTGTCCAGCCTAACGGAACGCTTCCAGACCCGCTTCCAATCGGTCCGCCTCCAGCCACCGGAAAACGAACCTCTCGCGGCATTCCTCGCCCGGCGCTGGGCCGCTCCCATCACCATCACCCGCCAGATCGCCGAAGGGGCCAAGGGCAACGTCAGGGCGGCAATGGCGGATTTGGAGATGTGGATGGGGTGAGTATCTAGCAACGTTCAATGTGATGTCACCGCGTCATTGTGTTGACTTTGTATGGCATTGAGGGCGACGGGGCGGTTGACATCCATGATGTGTTCGGCTTATTCTTGGTATTTAGAGCATGGTGGGGCGTTGCCTGCCACATCCTAACAGAACAGCAAGAACAGTTGGTTTGAAGATGCGGATCATCATTGGGGTTCCCCGAATTGGGAGTCCGGCTTTTGGCTGGCGAGGCGGGCTCCATCCGTTGCCGGCGGGATCTCAATTTTCGTTCGGACGCCTTGTCCGTTTCAGGCGCTCGTAATTCCTCTCGGCCTTGTGCTGTTCTGCCAGCGTGGCTGCCAGATCCTTCTTGTCAATGATGCCGTCCTTGTTCTTGTCGTGTAGGGACATTGTTAACTCGAAATTCTGTCTGGTTTTTTCGGGCATGGCGGCTTTTTCGGAGTCATCGATCTTGCCATTCTTGTTGGTGTCGTACTTCGCCAGGATGTCCGCAAACCGGGCCACCGCTTTTTCATGGTTCTCCTCCGCGATCGCATCCGAAGGGTTCTTGGACTTTTTTGCCGGGGCCTTGCCGGTCTCGGCCTGCGCGCTGAGGCCGGCGACTGCGAGGGAGAGTATCACTGACAGGAGGAGTTTCGGTTGGTAGTTCATGGAATGGGTGTGCTTGGGTGTGGGGTTGGAGATTTCAATTGGCGGATCAATCGCGGCTGCCGTCCGGCGGTTTCATTACTCCCTCCAGATCGCGAACTTTTCAATGGTGAGAGTGCGCATAGGGAAATTGCCGAAGGTGCTGACATTACCAACCGGGAAAGCCGCAGGGATGTCAACCTCGCCGCATTTTCTCCCGTTGGCGGAAATCGACAGCTTGCGCGCATCCAGATCCACCCCAAGGCTCAACATCAGGGGCTTGGGTGGCTTCTCGTCAGCCGGTTCCAACTTCCATTCGCCACATTTTTCGTTCACGGCATCCCGCTCCGGTTGCCCTGCGGGAGCGGGTTCGTGGCGAATCAGTGTAAGTGACCCGTGGCTGACATTATCCTTGAGGGCTGCCCCCGTCCATGCCCCCACCATCAACTCATAGCGTGTGCCCTTGGCAGGGTCCGAGAGAATGTTCATCTTCGGAAACTCCCCAAGCAATGCCACATCCACCCGGTAGTGAGACGGCAGCTTGGAAAAAGCCCGGGAAACCTGTGTTGTCTCACCCTCACCCTCACGGATGGTGAGGGCTGTTGCGGTGAATTTCACGACCGCCGCGTCCACCGGCATGCCGGCGATACGGTCTGGACGACTGAGCGTCCAATCCGCTTTCTTCCCGATGTCCGCGACTTGCGCGAGCTTCGGCGCGGCCTTGTCGGCCTTCTGCGCCCACGCCGCTGGCATGGCGACATACAGCATACACAAGCCGGTCATCATCGTTTTGGCGGCATCAGAAAATTTCGTTGTATTCACCTGGTCTTGTTTGGTTGGGTGGGAAGCTGGGAAATAGCTTTTCCCATAAGATGACACGGGAACCGGAAAGTCCTTTGATGTTTGTTTGATTGTTTTCGGGGTCTTTCCAGACTCTCATGTCTGCTACAGGTGGAACTCAGCGAGGATTCGCTTTATTCAATTTCCGGTAACTTTCGGATCTGGATTCATGATTTCCGCCTTACAGTCTTGTTCTACGAACAGTCGGGTTTTGGAGGGTACACGACCGGTCGTTGTCCAGGGGCAAATGCGACCCGGCTTGGCACTTCTCTGGGTGTACTGGTCATGACAGACTTTTAGCCCAAGATGGTCAGCCAACCAAGCAGAAAATGCGCAATGTTGGGAATGTCCTGGGTCGCTGCCGAATGGGGGCGAGCGATGGGGCTGATTCGACGTTGTCTAACGGGATATGATTGATAGATTGGTGACAAAACGAGCGTTTGAATGCGTTGTAACCCGTTGATTGTGAACAGGAAATCTATTAAGCGGGGCGACAAAGTCCTCGGGTCTCCCCACCCCCATCCAAATCATGTGAAAGGTGTTTTTTCAGCTTTACACTTTTTTCACGTCGAAACCTGCTAGAAAACGGGCGATTTCCGAGGGGGTGATCCGGGCCGCATCGCTACAGCCATAAGGGCTAGAGGCGTTTCAGGCACGTCGGCCGGATGGGGTTTTGGCGATCTAACAGAGGTGTAAAGTTAGTAAAGCAAACCCCCGAAAAGTGTAAAGCGGCGGCGGTTTTTGTGGCGGAAGATCCGTGGGCGGCGGCGGTCAGGAAACCGGCCCGTCCGGGAAGGAATATCCGTGGGGTCCAGCCAAGCGCCAGCCCTAGGCCGATAAGGGATAGAGGATGGCAGATAGTGGATAGAAGATGAAGAGTGCGCTC
>JAPLUI010000542.1 GCA_026397725.1 Verrucomicrobiota bacterium
CGCCGCCTGCGGCTTGCCGCCGAGCTTGTCGAGCTTGCCGCTCATGCCCTTGAGCAGGCTGTTGGTTTCGCCGGTGAGCCGGTTGTTCTCGCGCTGTGCGTCGAGCGTGCCGGTTGAGTAGCCGCCGCCGCCGACCTTGCCAAGCGACGTGACGATGGGGTCAAGGCGGCTTGCCTGCTCGGGGACGGGGATGGTTTGTCCAGTGTCGCTGGTCTTGCTGGCGGCCTTGGCGGCCTGCTTCACTTCCTCTGGTTTCGGCATGGCATCGCGGATCGACTGGATGACCCTGCCCATGCTGTCGCGCAGGCCGGTGGTGTCGATCAGGTCGGCGGTGCCGGATTCGCCCGCCTTCCGCGCCGCCTCCGCCACCCGCTCGCCAAGCACCGGAGCGCCCGCGCCGACCAGATTCCCGGCACCCTTGGCGAGGTCCTTGAAATTGACGCCGAACAACTCGGCACCGGTTTCCTTCCGGTCCTTGAGGATCTTGCCAAAGTTCGTCTCGACCGCGCTTTCGTCGAATCCCAACAAATCCGCCATGCCGGGGATTTTGAGCAGGCCCTTGAGCAGATGGGCCACCACCCATTCCATGCCCGCCTGGAGATCCCCGGGGTGATGTCCTCTGCGAACAACCGCCCCTGCACCCGCGCCTTGCCATAGACCTCCGCGATTTCGTTGATAGGTGCCTGCACGCCCGCCGACACGTCGCCGATGCGCCGCAGGGTTTCTGGCACGGTGTCGGCGGATTCACCGAAGGCGATCAACTTGCGGCCGGCATCCGCCAGTTCAGGAAATTCGAATGGCGTTTCGGCACCCAATTGCCTGAGTTTGGCCAGCGTCTCCTCCGCCTTGGCCGCATCACCGATCAGGGTGGTGAATGCCACCTTGGTCTGCTCGAAGTCGGCGGCCGAGGTGACCGCCTTCACGCCGACGCCCATTGCTGCCGCACCACCCGCCAATGCCGCTCCAATGCCCGCCTTGAGCGCAATCCCGCTGACCTCAAACCCCTTGCCAAGCGCCGCCGCTCCACCCTTGCCGAGTCCGGCCAGTCCAGCGCCCGTCATCCGGCCCATGCGGCGGGCCGATGCAGAGACAAGTTCGGTGGCACCGGCCAGCGCCCGCTTCAGGGCGGTGATGTCGGCTCCAAGCGTGACGGTGAGGGCGCTCATGCGCCGGGGGCGGAGTCAACTGAGATCAGAACGGCACGCCTGAACCTCGCCGGTGAAGCGCAGCGGAACCAGTGTAGGGTTCCAGGCGATGGTTGGACAGATTCTTCTATTCTGCGGCGAACCGGTAGAAACATGTTGGGAGGTTTGTAGCACTATCGTCTTGCCAAGTTCGACTAAAGCCGTCCGAAGTCCATGACCAAATGTTTGTCCACTGCAAACCCAGGTTGGGCACGCGTTGCACTGTGCAGGAATGAAACGGCACGACATAGCGCAATTCAAGGACAGGCTTGGCATCCTGCATGCTGATGTTAGTGATCTCAGGAACCGGCAGCACCTTGAATACTGCGTCACTAAGGACGCCGCGCAGATTCGTGGTTTCCCCAGAAATCCATAGGTGTCTGCCGTCATAGGCGATGCCATATGGACTATGATTATGGTATGTTGGGTATGGGCTGATAAAGGAGTCTACATGATACGAACCAATCAAGGAGCCTGCTGTTGTGAAATGCCACAGACGTTTCAAGCCACTGCCACTCCCTTGATCGAGAAGCCAGAGGTTCATACCGTCATACTCAACATCTCGCGGTATTAAAACGTCATTGGGGATAGCAAAAGATGATACCACGACTCCTGCCTTGGTGACACGATAGAGTTTGCCGGTGGTTCCCATGAATGAGCCGCCTATGGTTATCCACAGGCATTCTCCGTCCCAAGCCAGCCCAGAAGGATAGTCTCCCGGAGGACTGAACGATGAGAACACTTGTCCTGTAGCGCCGATTTCATACACAGTGCCCCTTGGGTAAGGAGAATTGCTTACTCCCCAAAGATGAGTTCCATCCCATGCAAGGCCAAGCAATGGACCAAAATTATAGGATGACAGCACCGTGCCATTCGTGTCGAGTTGGAATACCTTGCCCTGAAGAGTGTCTGACAGCCACAGTGACGAACCATCCCATGCAAGACCATGAGGTGCGCCTCCCCACCCCGCACCCGGTGTCTCAAAACCGTCAATGGTCTTAAGAGGTTCGGCGTTTACGTTTAGGGCGAGCAACAGTCCAACTAGTAGCGTATTCATCTCTTCTCCTTTTGTGCTCATTTCCTCTCCAATCGTTGGATTCTTTGAGTTATGTCAGCAACCATACTTTCGAGATTGGAAGGTAATCCCAGAGACATCTCTCTTCCGGTCCTTTGCTTGTCAAGGGCACATTCATGCAGACTTTTCGATTTTTTGTAGTCCAATAGCGCCCCCTGCGTATCGCCTGTTCCTTCCTTAGCCTCTGCCCTGCGGAAGTGTATGTAAGCTCTCGTCGTTTCTCCAGAATACAGCGCCAAAGCTTGGTCGTAACACAACCGAGCCTCTGTGAACTCCTCTGCCATTGCAATACCGTAGCCTATGTCCACGAGATCGCTTGCCAAGAATGGAGCTAGTGCCCGCGCCACGGTGAGGTCATTTATGCCTCCCCACCGCAACCTTTCCTTGAGTTCTTGTTCAGGGTGACTCAGTTTCCACCATTTCCTGAAGCCGTCGTAATCGGCTTTGCTGCCTTCCTTTGCCATTCTGACTTTTGTATCTCCCATCTGCCTCCAGTATCCCGAGTAGTATGGATAGAGCCGCACTGCGTCGCTGAACTGCATCAGTGCGGGCACATACTGCTGTCTGTTGAAAGCATCGACTCCACCGTCACTGCTTGTGATGGAATTGGGGTAGCTGCACTTGAATCGTGACCACAACAGCCACGATAGGTTCGACCTTGCGCCTTGGAACGCTTCCGCAAAGATACTAGGCAATTCAGTCACCCACTTGGAGTGTTCTGATTCGTATACGACCCTGATGATTCTATGACCGCCGTAACTCTCGGCCCTGAACAGTGCCGCCAGCGTGTTGTGAAATAGGTCTTTCTTTGTCTTCAGTGAATCATCTGCCGAAGGCCCTTTCTTAATGGATCGCTCCAAGTAGGGTACGGCGGCGTGAGTTCGGAACTCGCCAAGGACTCTGATCGCAGCAATCCTCCTTTCGGTATTCCCCTCATAGGCCATAGGACCTATGGAGAGAGGCCCTTCGGTTTGCATCTTGGCGAAGTCTACTGCGGCGGATCGCGCCCTGGCAGAGTTTCTGAAAGCGAGAGCAACGTGTGTTCCCAATTCTATCAGTTCCTTGACCGTCTCTGGACGCTCTATTGTCATATCGTGGGGCCGCCAGTGTGAATTGTTGGTCGACCGGGTCAAGCAGGAAATTGCCTGTTTGAAAACAAAGTCTCCGGCAGGGGCACATCACATCGTCATATTCTCCCGGTGCTCCGCCGCGCCCCAATTCGCCCGCAACGCCTCCAACTGGTCCCGCAGGCTGGTTTGGCTCTCCCTCGAGCTACTCCAGTGTGTCCGCACCCCGTTCCGCCGCAAGAGGCAGTGCTGGTATTGGGCCAGCCGCGCCAGCGGCATGAAGAGGATGCGTTCCTCGGGCCAGCCGGTTTCGGCGGCGACGGCGAACACCTGGGCCGCTAGGAAGCCGGGTTCGTCGCACGGCGGGGCTTTTTTCCCCCGATACCGGCCACGGGATCAACCTGCGCCGCCTCCAGTTCCCGGCTCTGTTCCTCCAGGCGCTTGAACGCGGTCTGGAAATCGGCGGGGGTGAGGCCGCCGCAGAAGATGAGGAGAGAAGATCGCAGATCGAGGATTGTGGATCGTAGATGGAAGAAAGAGAACTGCGCCCGCGCTCTTCATCCACGATCCACAATCCGCTATCCACGATCTCCCGATTGGCATCTCACCCTTCACCAGCGGGTTGCCGGTACGGAGGAGCACGTCGTAGCTGGCGAGGGAAAGCGGGCGCATGGCGTGGCCGCCGACGATGGTTTCCACGTCATGGAAGGCGGTGGACAGGAGTTGCTGGCGGTCGGTGTCGTTCATGGGATTTCAAAGGTAGCGGAGGAACAGGTCCTCGGTTTCGGGGGAGGCGTTGAGCGGCAGGAAGGCGAATTTGCCCCGGCGGCTGATGCAGGCAATCGGCACGTCCTGCTTGATCTTGTGGAAGGATAGTGGGTGGCGGTGATGTCGATCTTCTCGAAGTCCTCGTTGTTGAGGCTGCGGTTGATCACCCTCGTCGCCGTGCCCATGGAGCGTGCGCGGAGGACATCGATGCTCCGTTAGATCCTGAACGGATAACAATTAGCCACAACAGAACGCAAGGAACGCAACAGAGAGTCATTTATGGAAATACATGCACTCACCGTCGAGGTGAGTTCTTTCTCAGCAAACTCTCGCAACTCTTTGTCTTTGCGATCTTTGCGTTCTTTTGCGGCTATAATCATCCGCGCTTTCAGGTTGGAGACTTGGCGGCGGGACGCCGCCATCACGGCCTGCCGCGAGACGCGACAGCCACGATTTCGCCGCTCTTGTCCAGCACGGTCTTCTCCTGATTCGAGTAGTCGAAGGAGATGTCGGTGATGAGGATACCCGTCTCATCGTTCGGGATGCCCCAGTTGCCAGTTGTGCCAAGGAAAGTCGCGGCCATTTGACCGGGGTGCGGTGTCAACTCCGATCAGATGGCCGAAACCACCGCCTCGTAACCCAGCACCGATTCGCGGCCCCGCGCCTCGTCGGGGGTGGTGACGCTTTCACGCTCGATCAGGTCGTGCACGATGAAGGTTTCGCAATCCAACGCCGCCTGGATCGCCGCCTTGTCCCTGAGCAGGACGACCAGTTTTCCCGCCTACTCCGCGTGGGTTTCCGCCGGGGTGTCGTCCACCTGGGAGAAGAGATGCACGTCGAGCTTCACGCGGGCGGTGTGCGGCATGGCCGGGACCGGCTTGGATTCCGACGTGTTGAGGACTATGCACGGGCGGCTGCGGATTTCATCGCGGCGGGCGACGTGGACCGGCATTGCCGCTGAATCCGGAAATTCCTCCGGCCTGTTGGAGTCGATCCATGCGGCCAGGAGCGACGATAGGCGGTCTTCGATCATGTTTGGCATCTTGCCCGGTGTGGCGCGTCAACTTATTGCGACACGATTGGCGAGGTCATCGAAGAACTCGTGGGACCACAGATCCAGTTCCCTAGGGTCCTTGAGGAAGACCCGGACGTCACCGGTTGCCTTCTGGAGGTCCACCGCTTGAAATTTTTGCTTGAGAAGATCGCGCAGTCGCTGAGGAGATAGCGATTCGTCGCCCCAGTGTCCCGACTGGCGCATTCGTGCTTCGAGATGTGGGATGTTAGGTGAGACCTTGCGTGCAACATGCCAAACGAAATCGTAGATATTCCGCCCCTTCACACGGCTCTTCCAAGTCCGGCAGAGCACCGCGTGAAGTTTTTCCGCAAAGAGACTGCCCGGATCGTAGAGTCTGACCTGATAGGGAATGGGTAAAAGTTGGGTGCGGACTTCCGTGGTGGCAAATGGCGGTGGACTGAGATCCATCTCCAGCTTGATTTGGATTTTCTGGTTGCGCGGCATTCTTGCCGCGAGATTGGCTGGTGCTCCGATTTGGAGCAGATTCATCTGGGTGTTTCCTTTCAGAAATGCGGACTCGATTCCGCTTCGCGCTCCTTCCGATTTGCTTTCCGCATCGAAGGTGAACCCCCAACTCGCAAGTTCAGTTGCGATCCCCGGCAAATGGGATTCCAGCCGCACTTCGGAATTTTCCGTGAGTCTTGTGCAGTCCAGATCCTCGGAAAAACGCGGAAGACCATGAAAAATCCGCAGGGCGGTTCCACCGTAGAAAGCAGCGTGCTCGAAGAATCCGCTGCGCCACAAACCCAGAAGTCATCAGGTAAACCATGTCGCCGGGTGCCAGGGCCAGGCCGAGGTTGGCCGTGAGCGTGATGACTACCCGCCACCGCATCCACCGAACTAACCACGCCGCGAACAGCCGTTCCGGTGGCATACGAGAACAGCACAACCACGTCGTTTGCCGCCGCGCCGGAATAGCACACTTCCTGGGCTGGACCTTGAATTGACAAGGAATTGGCAATGCATCCCGGAACATGACTTGGCACCTTCCGGGGGGTGCCGGGACTTAGCCACAGCGGTGTGGCGCTGCGCTTCCCACCGCACTCCATACCTTCACCTGCCCAGGCGCGAGCCAAAGTCTGGAGTGCGGTGGGAAGGGCGCAGCCCGCCACACCGCTGTTGCTAAACCGTTAGAGCCGCGGGATTCCCATGAGGCACGGTCCGTCTCGCGGCGGACACGCCCCTCCCGAGCAACTTGGC
>JAPLUI010000193.1 GCA_026397725.1 Verrucomicrobiota bacterium
CCAGCGCTGGCTGCGTTTCCAGAAAGAAATCCCGGAAATCCCCATGACCGAACGGGACGGCAGGAAATACGTCCTGCCGGCGGAGAAGTTCGAGGGGCGGAGCAACTGTGAAAATCCCGAGTTATATACCGTGTTTCCCTTTCGGATTTACGGCGTCGGCAAGCCGGCTCTGGAGATCGGCCGGGACACCTTTGCGGCCCGCGTCGAAAAGGCCCCTAACGGCTGGCAGCAATCATCCATCCAGGCGGCCATGCTGGGATTGACCGATGAAGCCAAGGCCATGCTGGTCCAGAATGCGTCGAGCAAGCACGGCGGCAGCCGCTTCCCGGCGTTCTGGGGCCCGAACTACGACTGGGTCCCGGACCATTGCCACGGCGGCAACATCCTCAACACGACGCAGACCATGCTGCTGCAGTGCGAGGGCAAAAAAATGCTGCTCTTCCCGGCCTGGCCGAGGGACTGGAATGTCTCCTTCAAACTCCATGCGCCATCTAACACCACAGTGGAGGGCGAACTGCGCGATGGCAAGGTGGTGTCGCTCAAGGTCACCCCGCAGTCCCGCGCGGCGGATGTGGTCAATATGTTGGAGAAATAGGAGCCGCCCCACGCACTCACTACGAGAATCATCCCAACGAGCAACGGGTGGAGATCAACGTGCGCCAGACGGTGATCGATCCGGACCAACCGGGCCGCAACGACGTCACCGTGCCAATGGGCATTGGGGTTGGAACAGTTCGGAGCTTGGTGGCAGGGACGCTGTGTGGCAGGCTGCCGCCATGCGCAACGACATTGAACGGGTGTTGATCGACGAGGCGGTGATTGAAAAGCGCCTGGATGCGATGGCCATGGAGATCGCGCGGGATTTTCCGGAGGAAACCCTGGTGGTGATCATTCTGCTCAAGGGGGCGTTGGTGTTCGCGGCGGATTTGTTGCGCCGGGTGCCGCGCGTGCTGGAGATCGAATGCCTGAATGTGGCAAGTTACCACGGCGGGACCGAGAGCACCGGCAAGGTGGACTTCCTGGACCGGCATTTCCCCGCAGTCCGCGGGAGGCAGGTGCTTCTGTTAGATGACATTCTCGATACGGGCCGGACCCTGCATGCGGTACACGAGCGGTTGCGCGACGAAGGTGCGGCAGCCGTGCGTACCGGCGTGCTGCTGGCCAAGGACAAGACGCGCGCGGTGGACGTGACGGCCGAGTACGTGGGATTTGTCGTCGGCGACGAGTTCGTGGTCGGCTACGGGCTGGACTACCTGGGCAGGTACCGCAACCTGCCCTATGTGGGGGTGTTGAAGGCGGCGGTGATCGAGTGCCCCCGGACCGGTCAACCCGACACTGCGGAATCGGTGAACTTGTGAAGTTCATCCTGAACCTCCAACAAAGACCCGGCGTCCTTGTACGTCCGAAACGCCGGTTGGTCTGAAGCCGCCGCGGCCACCTGGTGGCCAACCACACACTTCCTGGGCAGGACCTTGAATTGACAAGGAATTGGCAATGAATCCCGGAAAACGACTTGGCACATTCCGGGGGGTGCCGGGACTCAGCCACAGCGGTGTGGCGCTGCGCTTCCCACCGCACTCCATACTCTCACCTGCCCAGGCGCACTCCAAGGTATGGAGTGCGGTGGGAAGGGCGCAGCCCGCCACCCCGCTGTGGCTAAACCGTTAGAGCTGCGGGGTTCCCATGAGGCACGGTCCGTCTCGCGGGCGGTCACGCCGCTCCCGAGTCACTTGGCTCCGATGGTGCCCGTTCAGGAGCGACGACATTCCTGTCGTCGGGTGGAAGGATCGCCCGTGAGCAGAGCCTTGGGCACGCACTCACCGACC
>JAPLUI010000200.1 GCA_026397725.1 Verrucomicrobiota bacterium
CGATCAACGGCGCGGTGCCGGTGCCCGTTAGATTGATGAGGAACGGATTGTTGGTCGTGTCGCTGCTTGCGATATGCAGGACCGCCGCCCGCGTCCCGGTGGCCGATGGTGTGAAGGCCACGGTGAACGTGGTGCTGCCACCTGCCGCCACCGTGGTCGTCGGCGCAGTGGTGACCACATAGTTCGCGGTGTTGGTGCCGCTCGTGCTGGCCGCAACCGAGGTGAGCGTGGCGCTGCCAGTGTTCCTGATAGTGAAGGTCAGGGGGCACGCCACTCCGGTTAGGCCGGACCCGAAGTTCACCGTGCTGGAGCCGCTGGTCAGGGGCGTGCCAAGCGGCTGCTCAACGGCGATCACCGGCGCGGTGCCGGTGCCCGTTAGATTGATGTGGAACTTGGGCTTCGTCGTGTCGTTGCAACTGATGTGCAAGATTTCGGACTGTGTGCTAGTGTCCAAGGGCGTGAAGGTCGTGAGGAAGGTGGTGCTGCCGCCCGCCACCACCGACGTTGCCGGCTGGGAGTTAATCACGAATCTCGGGTTGCCGTCCGTAGTGAGCGGACTGATAGCAAGCGTAGCTGCACCGGTATTTCTGATGGTGAAGGTCAGGGGCCGCGGCACTCCGATTGGACCGGATCCGAAGTCCACCGTGCTGGTGCCGCTGATCAGGGTCGTGCCGAGCGGCTGCTCGACGACGATCACCGGCGCGGTGCCGGTGCCCGTTAGGTTGATGTTGAAAGGATTTTTCGTCGTGTCGCTGCTCGCGATGTGCAAGGCTGCGGTTCGGGTCCCGCTCGCCGAGGGCGTGAAGGTCATGACAAACGTGGTGCTGCCGCCTGCCGCCACCGTGCTTGCCGGCGCGGTGGTGACCACATAGTCCGCGGCGTTGGTGCCGCTCGTGCTGAGCAAGATGGAGGTGAGCGTGGCGTTGCCGGTGTTCCTGATGGTGAAGGTCAGGGGGCACGCCACTCCGATTGGACCGGATCCGAAGTGCACCGTGCTGGTGCCGCTGATCAGGGCCGTGCCGAGCGGCTGCTCGACGGCGATCAACGGCGCGGTGCCGGTGCCCGTTAGGTTGATGTTGAAAGGATTTTTCGTCGTGTCGCTGCTCGCGATGTGCAAGGCAGTGGTTCGGGTCCCGCTCGCCGAGGGCGTGAAGGTCATGACAAACGTCACGACAAACGTGGTGCTGCCACCTGCCGCCACTGTGGTTGCCGGCGCAGTGGTGACCACATAGTTCGCGGCGTTGGTGCCGCTCGTGCTTGCCGCAACCGAGGTGAGCGCGGCGTTGCCGGTGTTCCTGATGGTGAGGGTCAGGGGCCGCGGCACTCCGATTGGACCGGACCCGAAGTCCACCACTCCGGTGCCGATGGGCAGGGTCGTGCCGAGCGGCTGCTCGACGGCGATCACCGGCGCGGCAGAGCCACCGCTGCCCGTCAGGCTGAGGGTGAATTTGAGCTTCGTCTGGTCGTTGCAAGCGATGTGCAAGACATCGGTCTGTGTGCTAGTGTCCAAGGGCGTGAAGGTCACGAGGAAGGTGGTGCTGCCACCCGCCACCACCGACGTTGCCGGCTGGGAGTTAATCACGAATCTCGGGTTGAAGTCCGTAGTGAGCGGACTGATAGTAAGCGTAGCCGCACCGGTATTTCTGATAGTGAAGGTCAGGGGTACCGCTACTCCGATTGGACTGGTGCCGAAGCTCACCGTGCTGTTGATGGCCAGACTGTTACCAAGCGGTTGCTCGACGACGATCTGCGGTACGATGCAGGTACCCGTCAGGTTGATGGTGAACGGGTTTTTGGTCATGTCGTTGCTCGTGAGGTGCAAGGCTGCCACCCGGGTCCCGCTCTTCGAGGGCGTGAAGGTCACGACAAAGGTGGTGCTGCCGCCCGTCGCCACCGTGGTTGCCGGCGGGGTGCTGACCCTATAGTCTTCGGCGTTGCCACCGTCCATGCTGATCGCAATGGATGAGAGCGGAACGGAACCGGTGTTCCTGATGGTGAAGGTCAGGGGCCGCGCCACTCCCGTCGCGGCGGAACCGAAGCTCACCGTGCTAAAATCACTGGTCAGACCGGTACCCGACGGTTGCTCGACGACGATCACCGGTGCGGTGGTGCTACCGGTGCCCGTCAGGTTGATGTTGAACGGGTTGTTCGTGCTGGCGTTGCTCGCGATGTGCAGAGTCGCCACCCGCGTGCCAATGGCCGCCGGGGTGAAGGTCACCGTGAACGTGGTGCTGCCGCATGCCGCCACCGAGGTCGCCGGTGCGGTGGTAACCACGAAGTCAGCTCTGTTGGTGCCGGCCGTGCTGAGTGCAAGCGAGGTGAGTGCTTCGGAACCGGTGTTCCTGATGGTGAAGGTCAAGGGTATCGCCCCTCCTCTTAGGCCGGAACCGAAGCTCACCGTGCTCGAGCCACTGGTCAGGACCGTGCCAAGCGGCTGCTCGACGATGATCGTCGGGGGTTCGGGAAAACCGGCAATGCGGAACCCCGTCTCGTTGTCCTCGGTGAGCACCCCACAGAAGTTGCCGGTTTGTCGGATGCCGTTGGCGAGCAGGAAGTTCGCGACTTGCTTCCAGGAGCCCCCGCGCAGCCCGCGGGCGATCCATGTCGTGGTGGAGATGGCGTCGTTCCATTCCGCCACGTTGCCTCCCTGATCGAAGGTGCCATAGTAGCTGGTACTGGCCACTCCGGCACTCCCCGCCGTCGTCACGGTGCCGTTCATGAAGTAGCCATCCACATAATACTTCGCCCCACTGTTGTAGTTGGCCACGTTGGCCGCCGGATTGGAGATGTCGCCCGTCTCATAAAGATCGGTAGTGGCCGGGATCGGAACCGTGTTGCTTCGCGTCGGATACAGCCAGTAGTGGTCCCCACCGCCCGCTCCCGCCGTCGGGTCATAATACGCCGCCTTATACCACTCGTCTTCACTCGGAATCCAGACCTTCGCTCCCGTCTGCTTGACGAAATCCTTGCCGGTCGTCGCACCGTTGAGCAGGTATGCGCCGGTCTCCGTGCTGCCGCTGCCCTGTCCGTTGTGCATCCAGTTGCAGAACCGGGCCGCGTCGAACCAGCTTACGTAGTTCACCGGCTTGTTGCCCATATTCGTCTTTGGCGCATAGGTGTAGCTCAGGTCCGAACCGCTCCGGATGATCCCACCCGCTCCGTTTGAGATCAAGCCCATGGCCGGGTTGTAGAGCGTGTGGGGATCCGTCTTCGCCACCGCATTCAAAAATGCCGCATATTGGGCATTGGTAATCTCGTATTTGCCGATCCGGTATTCGTAGCCCACCGCCCCGCGGGGCGACTCGGGGATGCTGGTGTCTGCCGCATTGCCCGGATTGCCGACGAGGACGTAATCGGGATACACCATCCCGGAGGCCGGAGTGACGGCAGCGACGCCGACCAGCGCGACCAGTCCAAGGCAGTCAGCAAATCTTCTTATCATGGTTGTTGTTAGGGTTGTCATTATGATGCCAGTTTGGTAATTAACAATTCAGACCGCCGCCACCAAGCAGTCTTCGCTGTCCCTGGAGTGTGGGCATGGGAGCGTGGCAACGATAGCCACAGCGTTTGTGATAACTGCGTCATGGTTTGAACTACACGCGCGCCAACCTCCACGGTGACCGCCGCCAGACCGTCCCGGAAACATCCCATGGCGATGATTTCATCGACCTGGCATTTGGCATTTGGCATTTGGCATCTGGCATCTGGCATCTGGCATCTGGGCCCATATTCATCTCTTGCCCTTGCGGACCTTGCGGACGAAGGAATTCATGTCATTTTCGCGGGCTTCAATGCGCTCAACCAGCCGGAGCTGGGTGCGGCAGCGGTCGAGATTGTGGTTGGGGCGATGGGTCTTGAAATAGACATCACCCTCGATGTGATCTGTCAGGAACCGGATTCCCACCTCCAATGACATCAACTTCCCGGCGAAGGCAAGATGCTCGATTTCAGTGTCATTGATGAAGTCACTGGCAGAATCGAGATAGCCTTCCACCAGCGCCTCGAACATCGGCATCTGCATTTGCACCCTGGCCAGATCCGTCTCGTCTTCAGCGGCGGGACTGGTCGCACTGCGCACCAGATCGCCGAAGTCGTAAAGCGCGAGCCCGGGCATCACGGTGTCCAGATCGATCACGCAAACGGCCTCGTCGGTTTCCGCGTCGATCATGACGTTGTTGATTTTCGTATCGTTGTGAGTGACGCGCAGGGGGATGGCACCCGCGGCGATGCCATCGAGCAGCACCCCGGTCAGCGTCTCGCGTTCGCAGACAAACTCCAGCTCGTCCCGGACAGCGGCGAGACGTCCGCAGGGATCCTCGGCGGCCACTTGCATCAAGCGATGGAAGCGCTTGCGGGTATTGTGGAAGTCCGGAATGGTTTCCTTGATGCTGCCGGCGTCCAGATCGCTGACGAGATCCTGGAATGAGCCGAAGGCGCGGGCGGCCTGATAGGCCTGGCGGGTGTTTTCGACGACATCGTAGGTGACGCAACCTTCAATGAAATTGTAACATCGCCAGACGCCGCCATGGGCGTCTTCCACCCAGGCGCCGCCGGTCCGGGCAGGGAACAGATTGAGCGTTTGTCCGCCGAGGTCTTTCTTGACTCGGAGCACCTTGGCGTTGATGTGGCGTGTGACGCACTCGACGTTGCGCATCACGGTGTAGGGATCCTTGAACACCTTGCGGTTGATCGACTGGAAGACATAGCGCTGGAGGGAGCCATCCGCGAGGCAGAAGGTGCCGCTGTAGGTGGAGTTGATGTGACCGCTGTGGATTTCCTCGCCGCACAGGAACTCCCCCTGCACTGCGAATTGATTGCCAATGGTTGCCACAAGTTCCTGGACCTGCGGATCGATTTTATGCTGTGGCATGGGTGAGTGGGACATGGTTGGGTGCTTCGCGGGCGCTGGTGTAACCCACGCTTGGCCCATTTTCAATCCGGATTTTGCCCTTTCCCGCCACCACCGGGTGAAATCCTCAGGCCGTCAAGTTGGCGTGCAGGCCCGTGCGACCTGAGGTCCGGCTGCGGGCCGGTTGGTGGCAAGGCCGACGGGTGCCGCGGCGGCGGAGCCGGCGGTTTGCGGCTGGCCGGGTTGCTCGCAATGGGCGGCGAGGGCAGCCGGGTGGGCCAAGCGCTTCGCCACCCCGCCACCAAGCGGCACTTGAAAAATCCGCTTGCCCGGATCGGCCTCCGCATTGAATTTGTGCCCGCGCCCATGGACTGTGCTCTAGCCATACCCTGTCCTTCCGCTCACGCCGACACTCCGGCGCGGGTTCGGCTGGCGTCCGTCTGGCTGGGGCTGGCATTGTTGGCAACCCATGCGGCGGCGGCCGCGCCAGCGACTTGGGTCGAAGGCGAGGCCCTCGTGGTTTTCAAGCCGGGCAGCACTGCGGCCAGTGTCCGGCAGGCCAGCGCCCGGCACCGCCTCGAAGCGGTTAGGGAATTCGCGGGGCTCACCCGCGAGCGCCAGCGGGTGTGCTGCCACGTCCGTTCCGGCACGCAGACCACCGCCGCGCTCATTGCCGAACTGCAAGCGGACCCTGCGGTGGAATTGGCCGAGCCGAACTACCGCCGCCGACTCGCCGGCATGCCGGTGCCCAATGACCCCGATTTTCCCAAACTCTGGGCGCTGCACAACACCGGACAAACGGTGAACGGCTTCCCCGGCACGGCGGGCGCGGACATCCGGTTCCTCGACGCCTGGGGCATGGCCAATCCTGTCCCGAGTGAGATCGTCGTGGCCGTGCTCGACTCGGGCATCGATCTGACCCACCCCGAGCTGGCCGCCAACCTCTGGACCAATCCGGGTGAAATCGCAGGCGACGGCCTCGACAACGACGGCAACGGCCTGGTGGATGACCTCCATGGTTATGATTTCGCCGACCACGATGCCGATCCGACGGATGCCGGGCTTCACGGCACCCATGTGGCGGGCGTCATCGCGGCCGTGGCCAACAACGGGCTGGGGACTTGCGGGGCGGCGCCGCATGCCCGCCTCATGCCGCTCAAGATCATCTCCAGCGGAAGTTATACCAATGACAACACCGTGATCGACGCGCTCAATTACGTCGTGATGATGAAAACGCGCGGCGTCAACATTGTGGCCATCAATGCGTCGTTCGCGGATCAGGGTGACTCCACCCTGCTGCGCGACGCCATCCAGGCCGCCGCCGAGGCCGGCCTCGTCTTCTGCGCGGCAGCAGGCAACGCCGGCAGCGACAACACCGCCAACCCGGTCTATCCGGCCAACTTCCGCCTACCCAACATGATCGTCGTCGCCGCCAGCGATGCCGATGACCAACTCGCGTCCTTTTCCAACTACGGCACCAAGGTCGATCTGGCCGCACCCGGCGTGGACATCTATTCGAGCATTCCGCTCACCTCGCTGACGTGCGGTTCAACGAGTTATGCCACCAGCGCATTGCTATACTCGGGAACCACCGCGGGCCTCATTGGCACCCTCCATCACTGCGGCTTTGGCAGTCCTGGCGAATTCCCGCCGGGCGTCAGTGGCAATATCGCGCTGATCCAGCGCGGCAACTCGCTGAGCTTTGCCGCCAAGGTGAGCAACGCGATGAATGCCGGCGCCACGGCAGCCATCATCTATAACAACACCACGGGATCAACCGATTGGAGCTTGGGACCCGGCACCTGGATTCCAACCCTCGCACTGTCCCAGGCGGACGGCATCGCCCTGGCAGCCGCCCTGCCCACTGCTGCCAGGGTGGTTGTGGTGGCAACTCCCACCGAAGCCGACAAGTTCAGGAGCGGCACCTCTGCTGCCACTCCCTATGTGAGCGCCGCCATCGCCTTCGCCGCACGGAATTTCCCCCATGAGACCGCCGTCCAGCGCGTCGCCCGCATCCTTGACAACGTCACTCCGGTGGCCGCTCTCACAGGCATGGTGCGCACCGGCGGGCGACTCGATCTCGCCCGCCTCGTGGACACCGACTCCAATGCCCTGCCGGATTGGTGGGAGACCGGTTATTTCGGCAGCCTTGGCAACAACCCCGCAGACGATCCCGATGGCGACGGTTTCACCAATCTGCAGGAATACCTGATCGGCAGCCAACCTGACAACCCTGCCAGCGGGCTGGCCATTGCCCACACCGAGATCGTTCAGAACGGCGCCAACCGGGATTTCCGCCTCAGCTTTCCCACGGCCACCGGCGTCACGTATCGGGTCGAGCGCAATGACAACCTCGCCGTCGGCACCTGGGTCCAGCTAGGCAGCGAGGTCAGCGGCACTGGCAATCCCGCCACCGCGAGTGATGCCGGCGCTGTCACGCTGCATCCGCGGCGGTTCTACCGGGTGCGGATCGTCGCGCCGTAGGCCGACCTCGCGGATTTCCGTGGAATTTTCCCCAATCCGGCGGATGCTGCTGGCGTGCAGTGTACCATGGCCATTTTGATCCGACTCACGCGGCTGACCGAAACCAGTTTGATCGTTCACTGGTTCACCCAGGATCAGGGGTTGATCAAGACGGTGGCGAAGGGGGCGCGCCGTCCCAAGAGTCCCTTCGTGGGGAAGTTGGACCTGTTTTTCGGCGGCGAAATCACCGTGGTCCGGGCCCGTCGCGGCGAACTCCACCTGCTGCGCGAAGTGGCCATCGGCGAGTGGCGCGACGGGCTGCGCCGCCACTACAGTTCCACCTTGCTGGCCGCCTACTTCGGCCAACTCCTCGAACTCGCGGTCGAACCGGAACACCCCGCACCGGAACTCTACGGGCTGCTGAAACGCGCGCTCGATCATGTGGCCGCCGCCGCTGCCAGCCTGCGCGCGTTGCGCCACTTCGAGTCCGAGCTGGCCCGCTTGCTCGGCGTGGCACACCCGGAGCGACCGGCGGAAAGCAGCCTGCTGGACGCGCTGGGGCCCCTCCCGGCCACCCGCCGGGCCTTGCTTGAACAACTTTCCGCGCCGGAGAGTTTTCGCTTGTCAAAGCCGCCGAATCCCTGCTAAGACTCTCCCAGACCCAAGCCAAATGGACTCCCCAACTGCCACCCTCATCACCATCCTCCGCGAACGAGTCGAGTCCCTGCGTGCCGCCGGCGACCTCCAGGAGGCGCTGCACGCCGCCACCGCAGCGGTCGAGAAAACCCAGCAAGCACTCGGGAACGATCTCGCAAGCATCGATGCCTTTGCCACGGCCTTGGAAATCCGCGGCGACATCCTCCGTGAGATGGGCAATCACGAGGCGGCCCGCGACGACTATCGGCAGGCGATCGATCAACTGGACGAGCGCCCGGATCGGCTGGATCAAATCGGCCGCTTGCATGCTGGCTCAGGAGCGGCTCACGATGGGCTGGGCAACCCCGGGCGTGCCGCGGATCACTGGCGGGAGGCCATGGGTTGTTTCGAGCGCCACGACCCGCCGATGCTGCTGGATGTGGCCGCGCTGGCCAACAATCTGGGGTTCCTGGCCAAGGCGGCCGAGGATCTCGATGCCGCCGAGACGTATTTTCTCAAGGCGCTGGAGATTCTGCACGAGCAATACGGCAAGGAGCATGAGGAAACCGCCGCCGTCTCCAACAATCTCGGCGCGCTGTACCTCGCCGCCAAATTCTTTGAGCAGTCGCGCGAGATGCACATGATGGCGCTGGAAACCCGCCGCACGCTCTTTGGGGAAGAGCATCCGGATACCGCCCAATCCCACAACAACCTCGCCCTTGCCTTGCTGGAAACCGGGGATCGCTCCTGGGCCAGGCGACATTTCGAAAAAGCCCTCGCCGGCTTTGAAGCGCTCGGCGCGGATTACGCCGTGGATCTTGAGGCGGTCGCCTCCAACTACTGCGACTTCCTCCGCGGAGAAGGCGAAATCACCCAAGCCGACCGCATTGCCGAGCGCGTCATCGCGGTGCTTGAGGCCTACCCGGCCCGTGGCCGCTAAAACGGGCCAGCATTGCAGTCCACCTGCGCCACGGCCAGGGCGGCGATGCCTTCCTGGCGACCGATGAAGCCCATGGTTTCATTGGTGGTGGCCTTGATGCCCACCCGCTCTGGCGCAATCCCGAGGGCCTTGCCGATGTTCCGGCGCATCGCGTCGCGATACGGCAGAATCTTCGGCGCCTCGGCAATCAGGGTGGCATCCACGTTGATGATCGTAGCGCCCGCCTGCGCTGCCAACCGGCGGCACTGCTCCAGGATCAGCAACGAGGAAATACCCTCGCAGGCCGCCTCACCCGGCGGAAAAAAATGCCCGATGTCCGGCTGCCCCAGCGCGCCAAGCACCGCATCCGCAATCGCGTGACACAGCACATCCGCATCGGAGTGCCCCTCCAACCCGTGGCGGTGCGGAATGCTCACGCCGCCCAGCACCAGCGGGCGGTGCTCCACCAGCCGATGCACGTCATAGCCGATTCCTGTCATGGGATGGAAGATGGAAGATAGTGGATAGTGGATAGTGGATAGTGGATGGAAGATGGAAGATCGCAGTTAGAGGAGTTCCGCCACCGGCAGTCTGCCGTTGGAGGCGACGATGGACCACGCGTCGGCATGGCCGGGGACTGCGGTCAGCTCGACCTTGCCGCCGGCGGTTTCCACCAGCAGTTGGCCGGCGGCGATGTCCCAGAGGGAAATGTGCGATTCAATGTAGGCATCCAGCCGCCCGCAGGCGATGTAGGCCATGCCGAGGGCGGCCGAGCCCATCATGCGCATTTTGCGGGCTCGCAGCGAGGCACGGTGAAAGCGCTCAATGCCAGTACGCAGGGCCTCCTCGTCCTTGCCGCAGCCGACGAACAGGATGGAATCCGCGAAGTTGTCCCGCTGGCTGGCGTGAATCGGGCGCCCGTTGAGCAGCGCCGGCCCGCCTTTCCCGACCGTCCAGGTTTCTCCCACCATCGGATCGTGGATCACTCCCACCACCATCTCACCCGCCACCCGCAGCGCGATGGAAACGCAAAAATGTGGGATGCCATAAAAAAAGTTCACGGTGCCATCGATCGGGTCAACGATCCACTGGCGTGCCGAGTCCTGATCGCCGGCCATCCCCTCCTCACCGTACAGCGCGTCACCGGGCCGCGCTCCTAACAGAATATCGGTGATCAGTGCCTGCGCCTGCTTGTCCAACGCCAGCTTGATGTCGTGATGCGTGGCTTCATCCACGACGGCATCGCCGCCAAAGTTCTCGTGCAGCAGTTTTCCGGCGGCAAGCGCGGCATGGGTGGCTAGGTCAAGGTCGGTCATGGCGGGGGCGGTTATAGGTTAGAGGTGGTGGGAAGGGGATCGGTCGGATCGGTCGGATCGGACCGATCGGACCGATCCGACCGATCCGGCCGATTTCAGGTCTTGAGTTTCGCGTGCAGTTCCAGGATGGCGGCGGCGAGGCGATGGGCGAGGGCGTGTTTGGAGGTGGCGGGCAGGGCCTCGTTGTACTCGGGATAGACGAGGAGCACTTCGTTGTGGTCGGAATCAAAACCCAGGGCGGGTTTGGAAACGTCGTTGGCGATGATCAGGTCGCACTGTTTGCGGAGCAGCTTGTCGCGGGCGTTCGCTTCGAGCTGCTCGGTCTCCGCCGCAAAGCCGACCAGCGTGCCGGTGAACCCAAAGTTCTCGCGGGCCGCGCCGAGAATGTCAGGCGTGCGGATGAGTTCGAGCGTCAACGTGGCGCCGGATTTCTTGATTTTCTGCGCGGCCACGCAGGCCGGAGTGTAATCCGCCACGGCTGCGGCAAACACGGCGATGTCCATGCGCCCGATGCCGTTGGCCACGGCGGCATGCATGTCGGCAGCGGTTTCAACCGGGATGAAATCCACTTGCTCCGGCACCTCCAAGTCGGTCGGGCCGGAGATGAGCAACACCGAGTGGCCCGCGTGAACGAACGCATGCGCCATGGCATAACCCATCTTCCCCGACGAGCGGTTCGTCAGAAACCGCACCGGATCAAGCGGTTCGCGGGTCGGGCCGGCAGTGATGAGGACATGCACGCCGCGAGTGTGCCGCTCAATCGGCAAGTGGCAAGTGACAAGTGCCGGGAACTGCCGCGCACTTCTCCCAGAGCTTCGCCCGCAGCGCCTCGGAGGCCGCTCGGGTCTCGGCATCCTTCTTGCTCCGGCCCTTGCCGGTCGCCAGCACCTGGCCGCGCCACGACACTTCGGCTAGAAACACGCGGCGGTGATCCGGGCCGCTCTCGCCCAGAATCCGGTAGGCCGGGGCCTGCGGGTGAAGTGCCTGCAGGCACTCCTGCAAGACGCCCTTGGGGTTGCGCTCCTCGGGACTGGCGGCCATGCCACCAATCTCCGACTGGAACAGACGCAGCACCAACTCGCGGGCCGCCGCAGAGCCGCCATCCAGATACACCGCCCCAATCAGCGCTTCAAAGGCATCCGCCAGCGTCGAGGGCCGCCGCCGCCCGCCCGATGACTCCTCGCCTTTTCCCAGCAACACATAATCACCCATGTGAATGGCCGTGGCAAAACGCGCGAGCGCCCGCCGCGACACCACCCGCGAGCGCAGCTTGGTCAAACGACCCTCGGGAAATTCCGGAAACATCCGGTACAGTTCCTCCGTCACGATCAATTGCAGCACGGCATCACCGAGAAACTCCAGCCGCTGGTTGTCAAAGTGCGGACACGCCGATTCGTAGGCCAGGCTGGGATGGGTCAACGCCTCTGCCAGGAGCAGGGAATTGCGGAATTTGTAGTGAATCCGGTTCTCGAGAGGCTGCATCGGGGCTGGTTCTTGATGTCCTTCCCCCTCGTCCGGACCTGGGCAGGTCCCAATGAGAAAGATGGGGTGGACGACGGGACTCGAACCCGCGACAACCGGAATCACAATCCGGGGCTCTACCAACTGAGCTACGACCACCATTTCAGGCGGGACGCGCAAGCTAAGGCCTTCCCGCCCACCTGCAAAGCGAAAAATGCAGCCACCCCCGAGAAAATTTCCGGCGCGACTGCCGCCGTGCGATCCTCGCGGCATCCGGAGCCAGAATTGTCGGCTGTTTGACCACCACCATCCCATGAATGGCCAAGACCGGCGGTGTCGAGTTACTACTCAGGTATGGCAGAATCATTGGCAGCAGAATCATTTCAGAATTGGAAAAAGTCGTTGGATCAACCCCTGGCTGTGCGCATCCGCACGCAGACAGGCCGAACAGTGATGAATCCCCCTCAAGACTCTTGAAAATGATTCTGCCATGAATGATTCTGCCATGAATTCTTTGGAACCTGAGTAGTAACTCCTCCGTGACCTTTGTGTCATGCCCCCGTCCTCAGATTGCGCGTTTCCCGCTTTTTGCACGGTCTGTCTTGCTATTTGCTTGCCAAACCAAATCCTGTTCGATTTTTTCATACCTTGCGGAAGAATACGGGATTGTCCAATTGCGAGGTCCCCAGCGGACCCGAACCCAGGAGTTTTCCGGCGGCGAATCGACAACTGAACTTCATCTGACATTCATCACCCCCAACTTTCCACGAATCTCCCGCTTGGTCCGGAGCCAAGGAAATTCTTCCGGCTGCAAATCGACAACTGACCTCTAACCTGAACCCCCATCTCCATTGCCATGAAAAACATGACCACACTCCTCACCGCGCTCGCGTTGACGCTGTCCCTGACCGGCGCGAAGGCCATCACCTTCACCACCAGCATGCACATTGGTGCCGGCAATACCACCTGGGACGGCGATGACATCGTCGTGCAAGGCTGCACCCTAACCGTGGATGGCCCGCACAGCTTCAAGAGCCTGACGCTCAACGGCGCGGTGCTGAACCATTCGCCGGCACCCTACGGCGAAACCGAAAACCGCCTCCAAATCACCGTGGCAGGCGATGCGGTGGTTGATGCGAGCAGCCGCATCGAGGTCTCCGGCCGGGGCTATCTCGCCGCCAATACGCCCGGTGCCGCGCCACCCACCGCTGACGACGGCGGCGGCGGCGGGCACGGCGGCGATGGCGGCAACGCATACTTCGGAGCCGCTGAGCCGGGTGGCGTGGGTGGCTTCGGTTCGGTGACTGAACCCACGAGTTTCGGCGGCAGCGCCGCCGGGACCGCCGATCAAGGTTATGTGCGGTGCCCGGGTGGCGGGGCCGTCCAACTCATGGTCGGCGGCACCTTGACCCTGAGCGGCCAGGTGCTGGCCAATGGCAGCTCCGCGAGCCGCAACGACCAAGGCGGCGGGGCCGGAGGCAGTGTCTGGATCACGGCGGCAACCCTCACCGGTAGCGGCCCGATTGTTGCCAACGGCGGTAACGGCGAATCCACTCACGGTGGCGGCGGCGGCGGCGGGCGCATCGCGCTGTATTCCGGCACCAACACTTTCAGCGGATCGCTCACGGCCCGGGGCGGTTCAGGCACGCAATGGGGCGGCGCGGGTACGGTTTTCCAAAAGGCCACGGGGGAATCCGCCGGGGCGCTGACCATCGACAACGGCGGTGCGTGGGGCGCGCTCACATCACTCACGCTGCCGAACACGGCCAGCCTAACCGTCTCGAACATGGCACAGGTCTTCCCCACCACGCCGCTGGTGCTCACGGCTTTGCACATCGGTGCCAATGCCGTGCTCTTCCACTATCCGGCGCAAGCGCTGAGTCTGACGATTGCGGGCCATGCGCAGATTGACCTTGGCGGCAGCGTCAGTGGCAATGGCTGCGGCTATCCGTTCGGTGATGACCGCGGTCCCAGCCCGGGATCGGTCGGCGGCTATCACGCGGGCGGCGGGGCGCATGGCGGCAACGGTGGCGTCGGTTACGACGGCGAAGCGGGCGGTCTCGGCGGCTACGATTTGCTTCACCAGCCGGCGGATTATGGCAGCGCGGGTGGCACCAGTACCAGTGGCGGGCCCGGCGGCGCGGGCGGCGGCGCGATCCGCATGACGGTCGGCGGCACGCTCACCTTGGACGGCACGCTCAGTGCCAACGGCAACGGGGTGTCTTACAACAATGCCGGGGGTGGCGCGGGTGGCAGCCTCTGGCTTACGGTGGGCGAACTCGCCGGCAGCGGCACGCTTTCCGCCAACGGCGGCAATGGCGAAGCCAATGCCCATGGCGGCGGCGGTGGCGGTGGGCGCATCGCGATCTACGCCGGTTCTAACAACTACACCGGCTCGCTCACGGCACGGGGCGGTTTGGGCAGACAGGCGGGCGGCGCGGGTACGATATTGCTGAAGGCCACGGGCGAGTCCGCTGGTGCCCTCACCATCGACAACGGCGGCACGTGGGGGGCTTACACACCGCTCTCGCTGCCGGTTGTCGCCAGCCTAAGTGTCTCTAACATGGCGCAGGTCTTTCCCGTCGAGCCGCTTGCGCTCACGGCCTTGCGGGTGGGGGCCAACGGCGTGCTGTTCCACTATCCGGCGCAAGCGCTGAAGCTGACGATTGCGGGTCATGCGCAGATTGACCTTGGCGGCAGCGTCAACGGCAATGGCTGCGGCTATCCGTTCGGTGGTGACCGCGGACCCAGCCCGGGATCGGTCGGCGGCTATCACGCGGGCGGCGGGGCGCATGGCGGCAACGGTGGCGTGGGATACGACGGCGAGGCGGGCGGGTTGGGTGGCTACGGCTCGCCACTCCAGCCGGCGGATTATGGCAGTGCGGGTGGCACCAGCACCAGCGGCGGGCCCGGCGGTGCGGGCGGCGGCGCGATCAGGCTGGCGGTCGGCGGCACGCTCACCGTCAACGGCACCCTCAGCGTCGTCGGCAACGGGGTGTCTTACAACAATGCCGGCGGTGGCGCGGGTGGCAGCCTCTGGCTTGCGGTGGGGGAATTCGCCGGGAGCGGCACGCTTTCCGCCAACGGCGGGAATGGGGAAGCTAGTGCCCATGGCGGCGGCGGTAGCGGCGGGCGCATCGCGGTTTACTACGGGCAGGACAACTTCACTGGCGGGATCACCGCGGGTGGGGGCTTGGGACGCCAGGCTGGTGGCGCCGGCACGATCTACCGCAAGTCCAGTGCCCAGACTTATGGCCTTTTGTCATGTGACAACCAGGGCCGGGCCGGGGCCTTCACGCCCTTGCTCATGCCGCAGGTTTGCGGTCTCGCCATCGCCGGCAACGCGGTCGTCTATCCGCAACTCGGCCAGGCGCTCACCTGCAGCAGTCTTGACCTCGGCAGTGGCGGTCAACTCACGCACCTCAACGGGCAGCAACTGCGGGTGAACGTGCTGCAAGACGCGGTGGTGCAGGCCACCGGGCAGCTCACCGCCAGTGCCCTGGGCTATCCGATCGGCAGCATGGCCGGTCCCGGCGCGGGAAGCTTCGGCGGCGACAGCGGGAGCGGGGGTGGCTACGGCGGCAGCGGTGGGCACGGGTATGAAGGTCAGGCCGGCGGCAGTCCTAACGGCAACGCGGCGGCGCCGCTGGATTGGGGCAGTGCCGGCGGTGCGGGCGAAAGCGGCCGCCGCACCGCAGGCGGCGGGGTCATCCATCTGAATGTGGCGGGCACCCTGACGGTCGATGGTTCGATCAATGCCAACGGCCAGGGTTCCTTTGACAATGACCAGGGCGGCGGTTCGGGCGGCAGCGTGTGGCTGAACATAGGTGCGCTGGCGGGCACCGGTTCCATTACCGCCAACGGCGGCAGCGGCCAAGGCAGCGACGCCGGCGGCGGCGGCGGCGGGCGCGTGGCCATTTACCACAATGGCACGGGCCTCGGCTTGGTGAGTGTCACCGCCAGCGGCGGGTCGGGTCATGCGGTGGGTGGCACCGGCACGGTCTTTCTTGGCAACCCCCTAACCAGCGAGCCGCCCGTCGTGCTGGCCCTGGTGCCGGCCGGCACGCTCGCCCGTTGGGTGGAGGCGGTGGAGGTGACTTTCAACGTGGCCATGGACGGCACCACGTTCACCCCGGCGGACCTGGTTTTCACCACGCCATCCGGCGTTCTGCCAAGCACGCAAATCACGGTCACCGAACTGACGCCGCAAGCCTTCCGCATCAGCTTCCCGGCGCAATTGGCTGACGGACTCTACACGGTGCAAGTCGGTCCGGCCATCACGAATTCCTTTGGCACGCCGATGACGGGTACCCATCCGGGCACCTTCACCATCAACTTCCCGCGCACGCTTACTTGTACGCAGGGTGTCGGCGGACTCACGCTGAGCTGGCCCAGCAGCGCCGGCCTGTTCTACCGGGTGCAGAGTTCGTCCGATCTCATGACCTGGGCGGACGTGAGCGGTTGGGTCGCGGGCACCGGCACGCCACTGCAGATGACGGCTCCGAGCACCACCGCCCCACAACTGTTCTACCGGGTGGCCATCGGCAACTGATCCCCGGCTCAATGGCCGATCTAACACCCAACTCGCTCCCGCTCTGCGAGCCCCGCTTGCGCTCTCCCAGGCACGCCACCCGGGAAAGCCATTGCTTGGCAGTAAACGATCACTCTCTTCAAAGCGGATGGCACTCCAATGCGCACCATCGATTGTACGGTGGTTGGCGCCGGCTTGTCCGAAATCGCGTTTGACGGGACCCATCTCGTGGCGACGGGAGATTTCGACCCTTTCAGTCCATGCGCATACGTGCTCAAAGCCACCGGGGACGTTGTCGGTGCGATCCGCATCGAGGGTCTTATTGGCAAGGAAAGTCTCGACCTGGTCCCCTTCATCGTTGATAACGGCTCCGCGATCCTGATCATCGGCCGCGTCAGCGCCAAGGCGCTCCGTGATGCGATGCCGCAGTGACTGCTTGCCTCGTGCGCACCGGATTCCGTGTGAGCGATCTCCCTGCCAGTTGACCTAACAAGTACATCCATGACATACCCGCCCCTGATTCTCGCCGCCCTGCTGCTGGCGCCGCTGGCAGCAGTGTACGCTGGCGACGCGCCCGCGAAGCAGCCCAACATTATCTTCATCCTCGCGGATGACCTCGGTTTTGAAGCGCTCGGCGCATACGGGGCCAAGGAATACAAGGGACTTGGCATGGTGCGCACGCCGAATCTCGATGCTCTTGCCAAGGGCGGCATGCGTTTCGGCAATTGTTTTGCCACGCCGGTGTGTTCGCCGGCGCGATCGGAGCTCATGACGGGCAAGTACAACTTCCGCACCGGGTTTCGGGATATCGCAGGCCGCAATGGCGCGGTTTCGCGCCTTGACCCCAAAGCGCATCCCACCATTGCCGCCAGCTTGAAGTCAGCCGGGTATGTGACGGCTGTGGCAGGGAAGTGGCATCTTGGCCCGCCGGCGAGCATGGCTGAGATTCCGAGGACGGCGGAAGCCGACACGGATTACCCCCATCCGCGGGAATGCGGTTTCGATCGCCAGTGCATTCTGGGCGGCGCGCATCTCGAGTTATATGGCGATCCGAAGTCAAAGTCCTACACCCCGGCACTGATGCAGGACTGGTGTCTGCGTTTTCTTGAGAGTCAGAAAGGCGGACGGCAACCGTTCTTTCTCTACTACGCTTCACCCATACCGCATTTCCCGGTGCTGCCCACGCCGCTAAATCCTGACGCAAAAAAAGGGGACCGCTCGAATTTCCCATGCCTGATAGAATATCTGGACAAGCAGGTTGGGGAGATCGTGCGCAAGCTGGATGAGCTTGGACTGCGCAACAACACGCTGATCCTATTTTCGGGTGACAACGGGACGGACACGGTCGCGACGGTGATGAGTGACGGCCGGGTCATCAAGGGTGGCAAACACAGCATGGAGGACCGCGGCAGTCATGTGCCGCTACTCGCAAGCTGGCCGGGCGTGATTGCCCCAGGTGCGGTGTATGATGGCCTGGTGGATTTCACGGATATGATGCCGACATGTCTTGAACTTGCCGGCACCACGGCGGCGGATGGTTTGGATGGGGTGAGTTTTGCGCCGCAGCTTCAAGGCAAACCGGGGAAGCCCCAGGACTCCTTACCTCTGTGAAGTGATGGTGACACTGTGTTAGGAATCGTCGGCGGCGGGTGAGCCTAACAGAGAGTAGCGCATGATCAGTTCGGTTCCCGGAAAGGTGATTTCCATTTCGTTGAGTTGTTCGAGGAGC
>JAPLUI010000469.1 GCA_026397725.1 Verrucomicrobiota bacterium
GCTCCTCGAACAACTCAACGAAATGGAAATCACCTTTCCGGGAACCGAACTGATCATGCGCTACTCTCTGTTAGGCTCACCCGCCGCCGACGATTCCTAACACAGTGTCACCATCACTTCACAGAGGTAAGGAGTCCTGAGGCCGATGAAGAACGGGCGGCAGGCGCGGATTTCGTCGAGGCAGAGCTTGAGGGGTTACCGATGATAGTGCTGGAGACCAACCTGCTGCTTGACTGCGATTCTCACGGCGTGGATTCCTCCATTTTGCTCAGATGGTGTAGGAAGAACGCGGCATTCCACAGCATAAGACCTTCCTGCTCGCGTGATGGAAGGAACCGCTGCACATCCTGCCTGGCAATCGCCCAATCGATGCGGCCGATGACCGTTCGCAGATTCTCTATCAGCCACGGCCAGAACACGCTTGTCTGCTGGCCAGCCCACGGCCCCTGCTGGTGAAGGGCGTTCCGCAGCAACTCCAGATCGGGCCTGACGCCGCGTGCCACATACCACACGAAATCATACCAGTCGCGCCCCTTGACATAGGATCGGCAGAGCAGCGCGTGCAATTTCAACGCAAAACTCGATTCAAGGGTCTGGGTCGTTAGAGCGGCCGTCACGGGAAAGGTGATATAGCTGGTTGCAAAGACGGTGCCTGCCGGAGGATTGGTGTCGATCTCCAGCTTGATTCGGAGTTTGCGGGCCGCATAGCGCTCGAAGGGCAGGTCCATCACCAGCATCTTGCCGATGGAATCCGTTTTCAGAAAGGCCTTCCGGACGGCTGTGTTCACCGCTTCCTTGTCCTGGACTTCAAAGACGATCCCCTCTGCGGTGCAGTCCTTGCGAACCGCTTCCAGATAGGGTTGCCAGCGGAATCTCGGATCGGGTTGTTTGAGCAGGAAATCCAAATCCTCCGAAAACCGGTTGATTCCGTTCACGATCCGCAGGCAAGTGCCGCCGTGAAAGATCGCTTCCTTGAACAAGCCCGCCCGCGCCAGACCCGCCAACACATAGTGCTGCATCATCTCCTGCAGGATGTTGTCCTGTTCGACTGCATTGGACGGTGCGTATTGGTCCAGTTTGGCACGCAAGACCCTGTTCATCATGGCACCATCTCTCCTTTCAATCCTTGCAAGTAAGCGCCCACCCGCGGACTCCGGAAACTCTCCAGAATCTCATCCATCGTCTCGAAGGCAAGCTCTTGCAGATCCTCCTCCTCGATGCGCAGCGATTCGGTTAGGTAGCTCATGCCGTTCTGTTTCCAGGTGATGGGCTTGTTTAGATAGACCAGGTCGGCGATTGCGCGGAGGGGGGTGGCGATGAAGGCCCAGACATGGCGCGATACCTCGACGGCCTCCACTCCGGCCCGGGGCGCGCGCACCGGCACCCGGCGGAAGCTGAACACGCCCAGCGCGGTCGCGAATTCCCGGCTCCGGGCCACCGTCACACTGCCGACCTGATAGACCGCCTCGGGGATCAGTCCGTGCCAGGCCAGCGCGGATTCCAAACTGACATGGGACGGGGCGTGCAGACTGGCGGCCAGCACGAACGGATGCGGCTCCGTCTTCCGGTAAGGCGCGGCCAGCACGAACAACCCGGGCTTCAGGCGCAGAATCTCGCCGGCCTGGCACGCCCGATGCACCAGCAATCCGCGTGCTCCGGCAGAGCCATCCGGAAACAGGTTTGCGACAACCGTTTCATCGAACAGCCCGCCCGGCGGGGCCAACTTCAATACTTTTTCCGTCAGTTTCTGCATTTGTGCGGCCACATTACGCTTTTCGTAATCCGTGCGCAAGGATAATCCCGATTATCTGATCCACGGATTGGCTGCTCTTCCCGGAGGTCGGCGGTGAAGGCGTCGTCGCCAATGCTGACAGTATGACCCGCAGTCGGAGCATTTCTGGTGGCTCGGGTGTAATCAACCACTGATGAACTGAAGTCCACTGAATGCACTGTAAATCATTGAGTAATCAGTTTTCAGTGGTTCGCAGTGTCCTCAGTGGAAATCTTGCCGCGAGTTGCCTGGCCCACCCGATTTCTTGCCAAAATGACAGTATTAGGCGTCGTCGCCGGGCACCCAGCCATAGCGCTCGCCCAGCAGGCCGATGAAGAACGGGCGGCAGGCGCAGATTTCGTCGAGGCAGAGCTTGAGGGTTTCCTTGCGGGTGCTCTGCTCCTCGGCGATGCCCCAGCGCAGGTCCACCTCGACCAACTCGACCTGCTGCTCCCGGCAGAACCGGCGCAGATCGGGCCAGGCATGGGTCATCAGTTCGTCGCGCTCGCCGATCATGTCGCGAAAGGTCGAGGAGATGAAGACGCGGATGCGGCGGTTGGGGGCGGGGGTGGGTTGGCGGTCGGTGTTCATGGCAGGGGATTCTGGTGGTGGGGATAGATGGTGTTAGATTCCCTGGATGTCCGCACGGAAGCCGGGCGGCGCCCCCTGCTCACCCAACCCTGTAAGATCCTGCCCATAGCGGCCGCCCAGCTCCGCCAGCGTGGACTCGATCTCCTCCCTGCTCCGGCCCATCGCTCGCAACAGCCTGGCGAAGTTGCCGACGAACGTCTGCAAGTGCGGATGCGGGTACCCCGTCGCTCGGGTGAAGTTCAGTAAAATCGCCACCATCCGGTGCATCAGCGGTTCCGCCTCGGCCAGACGGTTGGTGGCTTTGTATGCGTCAGCAAGCCACGAAAGCGAGATTGCAGTGCTGGGATGGTCGACACCAAACGAAGCTTCATTGATTCTCAATCCGCGCTCTATGAGTGGGAGCGCTTCCCTTGTGCGGTTGGAGGCCCTCAGCAGGGCCGCCAGATTGTTGAGCCGGGTGGCGACCTCGGGGTGCTCGCTGCCGAAGCCCGCCTCGGCGATGGCCAGCGCACGGCGCATCAGCGGCTCCGCCTTGGCGAGCCGGTTGGTGGCGTGCAGCAACGTGGCCAGATTGTTGAGGCCGATGGCGACGTTGGGATGCTCCGTGCCAAGGCTCTGCTCCCAGATGGCCAGCGCACGACGATAAAGCGGCTCCGCCTCGGCGAGCCGGTTGGTGGCTTGCAGCAACGCAGCCAAGATGCTGAGGCTAATGGCAACATAGGGATGGTTCTCTCCGAAGCTCGCCTCGGAGATGGCCAGCGCACGGCGCATCAGCGGCTCCGCCTCGGCCAGCCGGTTGGTGGCTTTCAGCAACATCGCCAGACCGTTGAGTTTGGCGGCGACTCGAGGATGCTTCCCGCCGTAGCTTTGCTCATCTATCGCCAGCACGCGGCGATAAAGCGGCTCCGCCGCGGCATCCAGCGCGGCGGCGTTGAGGAAGAAGGCGAGGTTGTTGGCTGCAAGGGAGACATCTGCACTCTCGCCCTTGTCAGCAGCCCAGAGATCAAAGGCCTGCGCATAGGGCTGCCCCATGGTCCTTTCCTGCTCCAGCCAGACCCAGTAACCCATCAGTTCGTTTTGATCGCGTGTTAGGATGAGCAGGAAGAAGGGAATGTCCAACAGATGCCGGGGCAGATGCTCGCTGTCTCCAGCCTCGCGCAACTGCCAGGGGAGTTCCTCCGCTTTACGCGGACCGGTCAACTGCCGCTCGAAGTAGTCGGCTAAGGCATGGTGAGCCTGCTGCCGCTGTTTGTCAGTGGGAACCAGTTCGGCATCGATCGACCGGCGCAGGAATTCGTGGCCGAAAGCCCACAGGCTGCCACGCTGGACCAGATGCGGCTCCATCGCCAGCAACAGTGGACGCCATGTTTGGCGGTCCATCGGGCCGCATTTGTCGACTAACAATTCCAGCCACTCGTTTTCGCTCAGGCCTTGGCGGGCCGCCCAGAGGTGGCGCAAGGAGCGGTTCACCATGTCGCGCCCGGCGTGGAAATCGTGCTGCCAACGCCGGATCACTTGGCGGAACAGGTCTTGGGGTGTCGTCGCCTTGAGATACTCGGCGACCTGATCCGGCAGTTTCTCGAAGCTGCCGAACTGCCGTAGTTCCTCCAGCACGGTGCGCAGGAACAACGGGTTGGCCGTGCCGGGGGCATTGATGATCTGGCAACGCAATTTGTCCCCCAGTTGTTTGCGGTGGATTTCAAGGAAGCTATCGATCATTCGGCCGCGCTCGGCGATGTCGGCCAGTGGCAGCAGATGCTCCGCCCAGCCGCGTTCGCGCAGAGCATCGAGCGCCGGACCTGGCAAACAGGATGCCACCACCCGGATGTGGGCCGGGAAGAAACGCGGTAGCCAATTCAGGTGGAGATCCGCCTCATCGCCGTGAATCTGGTTGAGGGCATCCAGCACCAGCACGATGGGCTTGCAGCCGTTGGTTTGCGCCAGCCACTGGGGCAGCGCCTCGCGCATTTTTTTCGGATGTCGTGGGCATCTCGTCCGTGATGTCGGCCAGTCGCTTGAGTTCGCCCAGCAGACGGCGCAGGAAACCATCGACGCTGGCGCTATCGGGCGTGGCCCCGAAGTAGTGCTCGAAGAGAAAGGTTGAAGGATGAGTGAGGAAGGATGAAGAAGCGAAGGCAGCCAGCAGAGCGGTCTTGCCGCAGCCGGAATCACCGGTGACCGCCAGGCCTTGGCCGGTGGATGGCGCTGCCACAAAAGCGTTGAGCGCCTGGGAGTGGCTGGGGCGGTCCACATAGGCCAAGAGCTTGCGCCGGGCATGGCTGCGGTGGCCGATGGCTTGCTGATCGAGCGGATCGGGAAAATCCTCCTTCGGATAGAGCCGGTCGATCAGTTCGATAATCTGTTGTTTGACGGCGGCGGCGAGGTCCTCGGGTTTCTTGTAGGGATCGACGAGCGGCCGGCCGCTGTGGCGGATGGTTTCCTTGAGGGCGGCGAGTTTGGCTGCGGAGTCCGGGTTTTCCGTCTGGAAATCCTCGCCTCGTTGCGCGGCGTAGGCCGGGTCGCGAAAGTAGAAGAACGCGTGGCCGTCCATCTTCGGGTTATTGAGCACGCCGTGGAGGATTTCCAATTCGGTGACGGAGGTGCGGTGGCCGATGTGTTCCTGGATCCACGGTTCCTTTTCGAGCACCTCCTGCGGCACGGTATCGGGAATCCAGCCGTAGCGTTCGCCGAGGATGCCGATGAAGTAGGGTCGGCAGGTGTGGATTTCCTCCAGGCAGATCGGTAGCACCTTGCCTTCCGCCGCCTCCTCTTCGGTGATGCCCCAGCGCAGGTCCACCTCGGTGAACGAAACAAAGCGCTCATCGCAGATCCGGCGGAGTTCGGGAAAGACCTTCTTCACCAGCAACTCCCGCTCCTCCTGCATGTCCCGGAAGGTGGAGGAGATGAACACCCGGATTTCGCGGCGGGCGAGCGGGTCGGCGGGATCGATGGCGGGTGCTGTTACGGAGACGGTGGCAGGCGGTATTGGCTTAGCGGGAGAGGTTGGCACATGGGTGGCTCCGACAGGGGAAGCGGGTGCCGGAGTCGAAGCGATGTTGGTTCCGCAGTCTGGTTTGGGATCTCCCGCAGTCGTGGAGACCGAATCGGCTTGGCGACCGAACGGAGCCGGCCCGGTGGCGATGTTTCTTTTTCGATACGACAGGGTTTTGTTAGTCAAAGGCGCATCGTTCGCAGGTGATCGAGCAGGGGCGCTCGGTGGTGCATCCGCTTTCTTGGGTGGCGGCGACGATGGTGCCGGTTGCGGTGGAGAAGCAGGTTCTTCCTTTTTGCCGAAGAGTTTATTCCAGAGGCTCATGCTGGTGTTCGGCAAGTTTTCAGAGTCAGTCAATATGGAGACGTTGAGGCGGACTAGTTCACTTTCGGCACGGAGTAATTTCGGAACTCGAAGTGGGGATGATCTTTGAACATTTTCTCCAAGCGGTAATACTCGGAGTTATAGGCCCAGGCGTGGCTGATGAAGAGGCGGTAAGGATAGAGTTGGGGCATGTCGGTGATGGTTGACGCTATGTTTTTTCTGTTGGTTGGGGAACTATAATCTTCGATCTACAATCCGCTATCCACGATCCACAAAGAACAGGTTGAACTTTAGCGGCCGACGAAGTGGGGATTGTGCGAGGCGAGGTTGCCGGGGGCGTTGGCGATGCGGCGCATTTTGACAATGCTGGCATGCAGCGTTTCCTCAAGCCCCTTGAGGCGGGTGCGGACATCCTCGCGCTTGAGCGCTTCCACGCCCTCGTCATGCCACGGGCGGAGATCGAAATGGTTGCGTCGGCGCACGCGGGCCACCCAGGCGGCGGCTTCCTGCTCGAAGCCGGGCGTGTCCAGCCCCGGCACCTCGACAAAATACACCGGCGCGACACCTTGCCCCGCCGCCGCGCGGGAGTGTTCGTATTTCAGGTATTCCACGATCTCCCACTCGCAATACTCGCTGGCGAGATAGCCGGGAGACAATACCAACAGCAGCAGGCTGGACTCGCGCAGGCCCTCCAGGATGCGGTGCCGCCAGTCGTCCATGCCATGGATGTCGTCGAGGTCGAAGAAGCAGCGGAGTTGCTCGCCGGAAAACTCAAGGTAGTCCGCCGCAATCCGGTCCTTCAACTCGGTGATGGGGTGGTTCTGATTGTCCTTGCGGGAGTAGGAGATGAAGAGGTCGTAGGGCACTTTAGTCGAGTGGTTGCGGGGTGGAGTCGCGCCAGAGCGGGAAAGAATCCAGAGCATCGATTCTTGCCTGGTCGTTGAGAACGGTGACGAGGGTGGCGAGGAACTGGTGTTGTTCGGGGCTGAGGCGGGGTTTCAGAACATCAAGAATGTCGGCGGGCTTCCATTGAAGATTGATATTGCCGTGGCAGGGGAGATCGCCTTGGGCGAGCAGGGTGCGCAGTTGGCCGATGGGAGTTGCAGGGTCCTGGCCTTGCAACCAAGAGAGGGCGATGCGGGCGAAGAGAATGCGTCCGCTGGTGCGGTCGTGGCCGCCTTCGGCGATGCGCTTCAGTTGCCACGTTTCGGCATTGGCGGCGGTGGCTGCTTCCAGATCATTGGCGAGCATCAGGACGATTGACAGATTATTGCGGCGATGAGCCCGCTTCGGATGTTCCGCCGGCAGGAAGCGGTCCTCGATTGAAATCGCTTCCTCCAGATGTTTCGCGGCTTCGTCATAGCGACCCAGCTTGCGGAGTCGCAGCGCGTAGTTATTGAGATCAACTGCGAACTGGGGATCATCGGTTTGGCCGCTAGCTCGTTTTGCTTCCAGCGCCCGCTCAAGCTGTTCGGGCGAGAGTTCGGCCGAGGTCCGTCCTTGTTGTTCAGCCTGCTCGACTGCAGCCAGATTTGGCCTGCGTTGGGTCAGGATCACACCTACACCAAAAAGTGAGCCCAAATTGCTGACACTCGCCAGAGTATCCGGATGCTCCGGTCCGAGTACCCGTTCACGAGCAGCTAGTGCTTCAAGACAGGGGGCACGGATGTTGACCAACGACCACGCTGGACAGTCGTCCGCCAACGCAAGCATGCCACTAATGATTGAAAACCTTGACTGGCCCCTATTTTCATGGCCATTTTCGATGGGTCCGGCGCGGTGCGGGATGTGCGGGAGGACAAAGCGATAGGGGGTTGGCGTTCATGGTTGGGCCTCGTTGCCACCGCCAGCGCCGAGTAGAATGCCCAATGTTTCCCGGGATACCAGGGCAATGTCGCGCTCCCGCTCCAGGAACGGGCGCACGTCCGCTCGCGCGGTTTCCCAGTCCAGTATTTCCAGCCGTTGACAGAGTTCGTCCCGCCAGTTGTTGGTCGTCATGGCGGGGCCTTGCCACCCGGTCTGGGTCAAGGCGGCGTTGAGCAGCTCCAGATTGGGCGCCGGCCAAGAACGGTCGGACAGATACCAGACAAGGTCGTAGAGGTCGCGGCCCTTGGTCCATTTGCGGTTCAGAACGGCGTGCAGTTTTCCCGCCAAAAGCGACGCCTTGTCGTAATGACAGAGGTTCAGGGTTACATGACGCCGAACGATGGACGTTTCGATGCCCGCTGCCGGTGGGAGGCGGGTGTCCAACTCCACCTTGATGGAAAGAACCTGGGACGCATGCGGCGACATTCCGACTTCGTGCGGAAGTCCGGGAAACTTGAGCCATGCGGAGGACACCGTCTGCTCGTCCCTGACGTTGATTTCAATCCGGTAGCCATCGAGCTTGAGCGACCGCTTGACCTCGGTCAGAGCCGTTCGGAACCCGGCGTCTCCCCCCACCTGATTGAGCGAGAAGTCGAGGTCTTCAGAGAACCGGGGGATGGAGTATAGAAACCGCAAGGCCGTGCCACCGACAAAAGCCCACCGCAGGAATGCACCCGCGTCCTGAAGCGACTCGAGCACCCGCGCCTGCAGGTATTCGCGCACCAGGCACCTGCGGGCAAGGTCATTGGGCGCCTGTGCCGCCAAGTGTCGCAGGTATTCCTTCACAGGGCCTCTCCTTTCTCTGCGGCAAGCATGGGACCGACCATTCGGACCGCCCGGACCAGCTTCGGTTTGCCGCTGCGCTGCGCAAGATCGTTGAGGACGGTCATTCGGATCGCGGCCGGATTCTGCAGACGAAGTTCGCGCAGGTAATCCACGGAGTCGGCGCCGGGCGTCAGATAGACGAGATCAAGCAGGGCCTTCTCCGGTGAGGCCACGAAGGCGAACTGGCGGGAGCCGACTTCCTCCCGCGAGTAACCGAAGCGCAACCCGTCGGCGAGATGGTTGAATTGGAAAACGCCCAAGGGATTGCGGACCGTCTCCGGCCGACTGGCCCCGACGCTCGTGACCACCGGGACATGCTCGGGGATCATGCCGTGCCAAGCCAGGGCCGCCTGCAAACTCACGTAGGACCCACGCTGCAGCCGGTTGGCTACCAGGAACGGATGGGGTTCCACTTTGCGCCAAGTCGGTGCCAAGGCGTAGATTCAGCGACGTAGTTGGAGCAGCCGTCCAGCCGTGGTCCAGCGCGACAACTGCAAACGGACCTGATAGACCGACTCCGCACCCGACAGCAAGAGCGCCGATGAAAAGACCGCTTCGTCAGCAACCAACGCCAGCAATGACTCCCATTTCATGGCGGTAAATTATCACCGATGCTAACTTACCGCAGCGGTTTTCTCACTATGATCGCTGGTCGCTGGCAGCTCTCCCCGCTCCATGAGGATCGCTTCGGCTTCGGCGAGGGTGATGCGGCGGTGACCGTGATGGAGCTTGAGGAAGCAGACTTGGCCGTTGCGTTGGGTGACCACGAGCGTGCCGTCCGCTTGGAGACATGGGGACTTTGCGTCCGAGTCGGCGTGCCAGATCGCGAGTGCGGAAGGAAGGGTCTTGTGACGAAGGCTGGGGGAACGGTTCGTCGAGTTCGCTGCGGAATTCTTATGAAAACATCCCTCCGAGCTTGCCAATCCGGCTCGGCCGACTATCATTGACCCGTGACTGCTGTAGTTTATTCACCCTCGAAAAGGGAGGTCGATGCCGAACTCTCCCTATTGGAGAAGCACAGCCGCGAAAACCGTAAGACCAAGGAAAGTGCCCGCGCTTACCTCGTAAGAGCCGGCATCATCACGAGGAGTGGCAAGCTGGCCAAGCCCTACCGCGGAAGCTAAGTCACCAACGATGCGGCACGGTTCCGTCATTCTGGCTTACCACGGGTGTGATCGCACGACCGGCGAGAGTGTGCTGGCGGGCAAGTCCGAGTTGCGCATCAGTACCAACGATTACGACTGGCTGGGGCACGGCGGCTACTTTTGGGAGGATGACCCGCTCCGCGTGCTGGCTTGGGCACGCTTGATCCAGCGGCATGGCAAGAAGAGCCGGGCCAGGGTCGGGGAGCCCTTTGTCATTGGCGCGGTCGTCGAGCCCGGAAACTGTCTCGACCTCCTCCAAGCCCAATCCATCCGCCTTGTGGATGCCGCTTACAAAGACCTGCGAATGTTCTCCCACGATGCCGCGACAGCATTGCCGGCAAATGTTTCCGTTGATGGGGAACTGGTGCTCGGCCGCCTCGATTGTGCCGTGATCCAGCATCTTCATCGCCGCAGGGAGGAGAGCGGCCTCACCCCATTCGACACCGTTCGCGCCGCGTTTCCAGAAGGCAGCCCGCTATATCCAGGGGCCGGGTTTCAAGAGCACACCCATCTCCAGATATGCGTGAGGAATCCGGCGCAAATCATCGGCTACTTCCGGGTGCGCGGGCGCTGAATCCTTCATAGGCGGCAGTTGGTGGACGAGGTGGGGTTGTTGGTCATTGCTAGAAATTTTTCAGCCGAAAAAAAGCGAAAGAGGGGCGCAAAAACGGGATTTGGATGTGGCGACGGGTGACCAATGATGGATTGGGAATCGCATGAGTGCTAATAACCACCAACCAAATATCAACATCACCCCTCAGATCCCCTTCCGCAAATCCCGTACACTCCACAACACGCCCGCTGCCGAAGTCGCCGCCCCGCGCAGTTTTCGCGCCCCGCTCTTCCGCCTCCCTCCGAACCGCTCCCGGCACGCCTCAAACACCCCGTCCACAAACCCCCGACTCCCAATCGCCACTCCATCCGTGAAATACCGCACCCGACATCGCAGCATCTTGCCCATGCTCACATCCCGCGACCGCTCCAACTCCCCGATTTCCTTTTCCGCCTTCGCCTTGTCCATCCCCTTGATCACCACTTTCACCCGCACTTTCCCCTCCGAATCCTTCTCTTCTGCCAGCAACTCCTGACCCTCCGCCAATAGCAACATCCGATACTCCTTCGACACCGCCCCGGCCCAATGCCGCGCGTCCGCAGCACCACCTTTGTGCGCCAAAATCGCCCGCACCAAACCCGCCCGCGCCTTCTTCCCGTCGCCCTTCGCGCCGCCGCCCATCGCCTCACCATAACTGCTCCACCGGTAGTCCGCCGGATCCGTCACCATCCCCGCTCTCACGGGATTTAGATCAATGTAGGCCGCCATCGTCCGCGACGCGAGGCCGTCCTCCACCAGCACGCTCTTGAACCGGCTTTCCCACAGCGTCCCGGTGCGGGCGTGGTGGGTATTGAACCACCGCGTGAACCGCCCCAGCAGCGTCTTCATGAACTCACCCAGGTCGTGCATCCGGTAGGTATAGCGTTCATGGATCGCCGTCGCATGCGACTCGTCGGCCGCACCCCGAGAAATTCTCATACATCCGCAAATAGCAGCGGAACTGCTCCTTATCCTCCGCCTCGAACGCCAACCGCCGCTCCACCACCCGCGTGATGCAGTGGTAAATCACGGGTTTCTCCGTCGAGTCCTTCCAAGGTGCCAGCCAGCGTGCGCGTCTCATGGGATTGGTGTGGTGTGTGGTTGTTTTCATTGGCAGCCTCATTGGAAATCCGGGGCAACCGCGGGAATCCTACGCCACCAGCCCCAAAGCGCAAGAAGAAGTCATATAATTCGTTTGTCCCCATATCATGCGTCAACCCTGTCTCTAACTCATTCCGATGATTCCCTCCCCTCGGGTCCACCTGGGCCTCCCACAGGCATCACGGATGCTCCCATTTTACCGCCCGGCCCCCTGTCCGCGAGCTTTCCTTTGGAGGGGTTGCTGA
>JAPLUI010000092.1 GCA_026397725.1 Verrucomicrobiota bacterium
AGTCCTTGATGTTCTGGGCGACTTCCGCAGCCTTCGTTTGAACTCCGTCAAGTTGCTGGGAGGTGGTCCGTTTTTTGTCGCAGCCGGTCGCAATCACGGCGGCGGCAACAAGCATTAGGAATGGCGTCTTATTCTTCATATAGTTGAGGTGGTTGGTTGAGACATCCGCAGGCTTGGTCTATTTGCTGCCAAAGGCGCTGCGGGCCTCCTTGATTGCCATTTCAACCGCCTCACGGCTTTCGCCGGTGCGCTGCTGGATGCGCCCCAGCAGTTCATCGTGCTTGCCTTCGACGTATTGGAGATCGTCGTCAGTGAGCTTGGCCCACTTTTGTTTGAGCACGCCCTTGGTGATGTTCCAGTCGCCTTTGATTTCGAGTTTGGTCATAATGTTATGTTCTGTTGGTGGATCGCCGCCAGTGCGCACCGGATGTGATCACATGGCAGGCTAACGAACCAAACTTACCCGCAAGACCGCGTCCGGGCAATGGGGGGTAACCCTACCATGCCGAAACCGGCGGGCAAACGCCATCCGCGTCCAAGCGGGGCAGCGTCAGCCAGAAGGTGCTGCCCGTGCCCACTTCGCTTTCGACTCCGATGCGGCCGCCGTGGGCCTCGACGGCGAGTTTGCAGAAGGTCAGTCCCAAGCCGGTGCCGGTGCGGTTGTCATGACTTTCGACCTGACCGAACTTCTCGAAGATGCGTTGGTGGTTTTCGGCCGCGATGCCGGGGCCGGCGTCGGTGATGGTGACGCGGATTTCGCCGGGGGACGGCGTGGCGACAATGCGGACATCGCCGCCGGTAGGGGTGTAGTTGAGGGCGTTGCTGAGCAGGTTCCGGAACACCCGGCGGATCAAACTGACGTCGGCCATGACGGTGAGGGACGCTTCCGGCGCTTCCAGCGTCAACGTCCGGCGGCCGGGCAATGGTTGGGTTGCGGCCAACACGTCGCGGATGAGAGCGGAGAGGTCGCATGGTTCGCGTTGGAGTTTCAGCTCGCCCTCGCTCATCTTGCTGACATCGAGAATTGAACTGATCATGTTGCGCAGCTCCTCCGCGCTGTGACGCGCGAGGGTGGTGAAACTCCGGGTGCTGTCCGAGATGTCCTTTGACTCGTTCAAATCAAGGAGATCCAGAAAAGCGAAGATGACCGACAGCGGGTTGCGCAGATCGTGGACCACCATGTGGGTGAGGTCGGCGCGCAGTTTTTCCAGCCGGTGCAATTGGAGTTGGGTTTGGACGCGGGCATAGACTTCTTCAAACTGGAACGGCTTCGTCACGTAGTCCACCGCGCCCGCGCGAAAGGCCTTCACCTTGTCCATCGTTTCATGCAACGCGCTGACGAAAATGACAGGGATATCTTGCAACGCCACGTCAGCCTTGAGTTGCTTGCAGACTTCGTAGCCGTTCATTTCGGGCATGGTGATGTCCAGCAGAATCAGGTCGGGCGGTTCCGCGCGGGCGGCTTCGAGCGCCAGCTTGCCGCTGGACACCGGCCGCGGTCGGTAGCCCCGCTCCGCGAGCATTCTGACCAGCAGCAGCACGTTGGCCGGCGTGTCATCCACG
>JAPLUI010000576.1 GCA_026397725.1 Verrucomicrobiota bacterium
CCGGAAGGCGTCAACGTCGGCGCTCCGCCTTTGGTCGTCATCTTGGCACCGCTGAGCATCTTGTCACGCCACTCGGTGACGGTAGCGTCGGATAGCGTCATCGTGTCCGACGCGCTCGCGTCCAGCCACAAGGCGAGGCCGCTGCCCACACCACCCGGAGCGGGCGGCTGCACGTTGACCGTCACGGTATAGGTGTTCACGATGGATCCGTCGGTGACGGTGTAGGTTACCGGGTCCGGACCGCCGAAGATGTACGGTGCAGGCGGGGCGCCGCTGGTCTGATCGCACGTCCCGGAGGACAGCGCAAAGGTCGGATTGAGGGTCGATAAACCTGTCGTTCCCCATGGGACCCACGGCACGGTCAGGGCGATGGTCTTGTCGATCCGGTTGATGGTGGCGGGATATCCCGGGATGCCGAAGGTAACGATATCTCCGAGGCCAGCATAGTTGGTGCTCAAGCCATACTTGATGGTAAGGTACGAGCCTAACTGCTCGGCTGCCCCGGTGGACAGAACGTGGTCGTAGGCGATGATTTCGGCCACGTCCAGGTTCACATTGTGATACTGAGGCGAGCCGTTGCCAAACACGTTGCCGAGACTGTAATTCCGCAGATTCGCATCGGGATATGTGCCGACGATTTTCAGGATCAGGAAGCTGCCCATGTTGGTGATGTTCCAAGGGCTCGCCAAAACCGTGCCGTTTTGCGAAACGGCCACCGGGTAATTCCCATTCCAGAACCTCGTACCGTCGCCCATCATGTAGCCATATTGATCGGTGACGTCGCCCAGCACGGCACCCCAGTCGCCATTATAGCTGTTGCCGCTTGGACTCTTGAAGACGATGTATTGTTCCTTGGCGAACATGGTTCCACTGATGTTCGCATATCCCGCGCCACGGAACTGGACCGTCGGCAGACTGTTGACTTGGTTGGTGGCATAACTCATGGTGCCGGCCGTCCGCGTCGCGATATGTCCGTAGCCAGAGAGGTCCGCCCAGGTATCCACCGAATTCCCATCGCTCAGACCGGTGAGTTGCGACGCGTCATACCACGCGACGAGGCCGTCGGCCTCGCCCAAGCCGGCTGGAGGGGCCGGGGCCACAACGACCGTTACGGTGTAGGGGCTGACGGCGTCACCATCGGTGGCGGTGTAGGTGGCCGGGTTGGTGACGGCGAATGTCGGTGTCGGCGCGGAACCGCTGCTCACCGCGTTGTCATTGGCCGTAACTATCCCGGAGGTCACCGTGAAGGTCGGCGCGAGGGTCGCCAAATCCGTCGCATAGGGCACGAACAGGGAAATGGTCAATGCGACGTTGTCAATGACGCCGGCATGGCCGGGAATCCCAAAGGACGTGATGGTTGCCAGGGTGTTGATGCTGAGCACGCCGGTCGCCTCGGTGAAGGTCCAGGTGGCGGACCCCAGCACTTTCGTCCAGACGCCGCCGGAACCGTCGAAACCGGGCACGTTAAAGTTAGAGCCGTAGGTCTTGTTGGTGACATTGACCAAGGTCCACGATGCGATGGGAGCGCTAACCGCTGAGGTATCGATGGTGAAAGTGCCATCCAGATTGGCGGTTCCCCCACCGGTGATCTTGCTGTTAGAGGCGTTGGTGACGTACAAGGTCAATCCGCCGGTTTGGGCGAGGTCCAGCGTGCTGCCGCTATTGACCGTGGTGTTGCCCGCGTAGGTGTTCAGGCCGGAGAGCGTCAAGGTGCCGGCACCGGTCGTCTGCACAGCGCCCGCACCGGAAATCGCGCCCGCCAGGTTCTGCGGGGCCGAACTGGCGTAGCTGAGGATGGTGGCGGCGCCGAGGGAGATGGCACCCGGGTAATCGGTGGCCAATGATCCCGAGCCGTTAGTGACCGCATACTGGTTCCCATTGAAGCCAATGCCCCGGCCACCGATTGTCAAGTAGCCATTGGTTACATTGGCCCCTTTCACCAGGGTGATGGGTCCGGTGAAGGTATTGTTGCCAGGCAGGTTCACGAAACTATACGAACTCGACTGGGTGTTGAAAGTAACATTCAGTCCCAGCGCAGCAGAGGCGCTGCCCACATCGGGGATGCCCGAGGCGAAGGTGACCTCCTCGCGGTCGCCGTTGCCATTGCAACCGGTCGTTATGGCGAGGGTCTGTGCTCCGCTCGCGGTGGAAGTGATCGCGCCGTTGAACGTAAATAGGGTGTCATTGTCGTTGAACCGCAGGTGGTACGTGCCGCCGGTGCCAGCGAAGATGAGCGCGTTGGCGATGGAGTACGTGCCCTGACTGCTTGGCGTGGTGTTGAGCGTCACGTCGTTCTCAAGCGTCAGGTCGCCGGCAGCGCCAAAGTAGGTGTTGGGATCGGTGACAGTGACAGTGGTGCCGGCGGGGATGGTGGTTTGGGCCCGCGCGGACTGCATGGCGAGAAGCACCGCCACACTCGCCGCCGAAGCGAGAGCGAGGCCTCTGATGGGACTTCTTAGATGGTTGATGGTGGTTGGTATGTTCATGGTAATGGTACTTTCATGGTCTCATTGTTGGAGTCTTGCTCGTTGTTTGTTTTCTGCTGGGGTTGGCTTGGCGAATGCCGCACCACGAGCCCTCGCGGAGTTTCCACTCCGCCGCAGCGCCGTGATGAATCGCAGCATTCGCTTCCAACTGAGCGGAAGCCTGTCAAGCCGGGCTCGTGGTGTCGAGCGCCAATTTCACTTTTTTCTGCGCAGGCCGGAGTGCCATGTTGCGGCGGGGGTGCGTGGCTGGCGCGGAGTGCGTGCAGCCTGCTGCCGCTGTCGGTTATGCCAGCCTGCTGGCGGGGGAGGACTCCGGGCTACTCACCGGCCATGCGATCCCATGCCGCAGCAGGCTGCGAGCATCACGGCGGCAGCAGGCTGCACGCAGTCCACAGCCTGTCGGCAAACCCGCCCACAAAAAGGCCGGAAGTCAGACTTCCGGCCTTTCAGTGTTAGTTATTCAGGGACGACCCGGCTCATGGTGTCGGCGTCACGAGCAGGCGGACGAAGAGCTTGCCCGCGCCGGGTGGCAGGGTGTAGGAGACCGAGGTGCCGTGGTCGGTGCCGGTCACGTTCGTCCAGGTGTCGAGGTCGGGCGAGGTTTCGACCTGCCAACTGCCGCTGAAGGTCGTGCTCTTCGGCCAAGATATCGTGTTGGTCCCGTCCAGGCCGGGCATGGCTGTGAACGACGAACCGGTGGCACCCATGAAGTACTCGATGCCGTTTTGCACGCCGTCATTGTCATAGTCTTGACCCGGGGTTTGGCCGGGCGCGTTGGCGCCGGCCCAGGTGTTGTAGTTGACGGTACCGCCACCGACCTTCACCATCTGGAAGCCGTTCAAGGTGAGGCCATTCGCATAGCCTCCAGCGCCAGGCTGACCCTTGCCCCAGACAAAGATCTTGCCATCGGCATCGGCGGTAGCCCCGGACAAGACAGTATAGTTAGCACCATTCACCCAACCCTCGGCAAGCGTCCCGGAATTGATGATGGTCTGCGTGGTCGCGGGCGCAACCGAGGTGGTGCCGATTCCCCACTCGCCGGCGGCCTTGTCATTCTGGCATCCAACAACGACGACGTTATAAAGGCCGCCCGGATCAAGGCCGGTGATCGTGAAGCGGTTGTGCATCGTGTTGCCGCTGCCTGAGTTGAAGACGCGCCGCACGCCCCCTTGCAGCAGCGGCACGTTGGGATGATCCGCCCAATTGGTCGGGCCTTGCATGTTGTTTGCTCCCGAGGTGGTCGAGGTGGTGGTGAACCCGACGGTGGTCGCAATGCCCTGGCTATCGAGCAAATTCGCCATGGTCGTCGGCGTAGTCGCCACTTCGTTCCAGGTAGTTCCCAAGTACGAGACCGGTGCCTGATGGTAACCGCCGATCCAAGTGGCTCGCCCGTTCAAGGTATTGCCCGCAACGTTGGCGAGGTTGACGTTGATGGTCGTGATGGGAGCTGCGGCCACGCTGACCGTCACGGTATAGGTGTTGGTGATCGCATTATCCGAGGATTTGACCACATAGGCCACCGGGCTGGTGAAGCTGCGCGTTTCACCTGAAACCGCCGGCAGGCCGCCCACGGTGCAGGTCGCCCCGGGGGACATCGTGAAGCTAGGCGCGAGGGTCGCCAAATTCGTCCCAAAGGGCACGGTCCAGGCGATGGTGGCCGCGTTGGCAGCAAGCGTGCCAATGACGCCACCGGTACCGAAGCTGGTGATCAGCGCTTTAGGCCCATATTCTGTATTCAGGCCGTATTTCACCTCCAGATAAGCGCCAACCGCGTCGGCTTCTTCGGCGGTTAGAACCCGGTCGAACAGAATCAGCTCGGCGATGTCGCCGTTCAACTGCTGGTCGTTACCCTGGGCAACCCGGTTGCCGATGGTCCAGTTCTGGCCGCTGCCGTTGTGGTAATCGCCGGTGGTGCTGCCGATCTGCGTGCCGTCGATCACAAACCGATACAGCGAACTGCTGCTTTCCATCGCGAAAACATGCGACCCGGTCTGCGGCCAACTGCCGTATGCCCCGGCACTACCTGTGCGCCCGCCGCGGAAGACGCCGGGGGAGGATTCGGTCCAGGTGTCGGCCACCCAACGGGAATCGTTGTCGCGGTTGTCGAACAGGTTGTAGCGCCCGTCGTTGTTGATCGTCGAGACGGCAAACATGGAGCCGGCGCTGGGGAACTGCGCGCTCAGATCGCCAAGATACAGGCGGGAACCATTGTCATCGTCGCGCTGGGTGAAGCGCAACACGGGTTTGCCGTTCAAACCGCTGGCGATATACTTCGGCTGGTCACCTTCGGTCGTGTTCGTGGCATTGTGGGTGTTGCCACTATGATCCTTCCACTGCTTGACAAACGCGTCGCCGCCCGCGAGCCGGAGCTGGTCGGCATCGACGACGTTCACGCCATCGGCCGTGAGCCACGCCACCATGCCTGTGGTGACGGGCGGCGGGGTGGGCGCAATGTAGGGAGGCAGCACGGTGACGGTCACGGTATAGGCGTTGGTGGTGAGGGTGTCCTGGGATTGGATGCTGTAGGTCTTGGCAGCATCGAAGTCCCTGGGGGTGCCGGATGCCGGAGTGCCCGTGGCCCCATACGATTTCGTGTAGGTCGCCGGGACACCCATCACGGGGGTGCCAGCAGGCACACTCACGCTGATGGTACGCGCGGCCTGATCAATCGCGGTGGTAATCGCGCCGGGCATCGTGAAGGACAAAAGACGCGCCCCCAAACCCGCGTCCACCAACTGGAAGCCGCTGATCATGAGGGGTTGATTGTTCCCGTTCTTCGGAGTGCCAGTCGCGGTGACGGTGATCTTGCCGTTCGCATCTGGCGACACGCCGAGCAACTTGGCATAGTTCGCGCCCAGAACCCATGACGACTGGTCTGCGCCTTCCCCGTCGATGTCCTGGGAAACCCCGTTCGCCGTGAACGTGCCGTGGCTGAAGTTGTCCGCCCAGAGGCTGCCGAGGTACAAATCGTACTTGGTGCTCGCATCAAGGCCGGTGATTTCGCCTGAACACACACCTGTACCTTCACCACGATCATTCTGGGACCACCACCACACCGCGCCATGAAGCATCGTTAGCGAAGGATTCCCCCACCAGCCGGTGCCTTCAAAGTTATTGAAATTGAAACCCACGGTCGTCGGCAAGCCATTTTCGTCCAGCAAATTACTGCCCGATTTTGCTCCGGGTGTGTTATTCCAGACCTTGCCGAGGCCACTGGAGGGAGCGGGACCCACTAACCCGGTATCGGTTCCCGGGGTGATGTTCACATGAATACGTCCGGTCACCGTAACGAGATTGACCGTCACGGTATAGTCCGTGGTGGTGGTGCCATCCTCGGATTTGACGATGAAAAGCACGGGGCTGGTGAAGTCAACCGGGGTGGTGCCACTGACAATCGGGGTGCCGCCAGCCGTTGCCAGGGTGCAGGTCGCGCCGCCGGACATTGCGAATGTGGGAATGAGGGCGCCCACGATTGATCCGGCCGGCATATTCATGGAAATGTTGGTGCCGTCCATGGTTACGGAGCCCGCGCCGGGGAAGGAGTTGAAGGTATAGATGAGCGCCTCCGGATTCTGCCAGGCCCGGACGCCATGGTCCATAAGCTGCCAGCCATTGAGCGGAGCCCAGTCACTGTTGACTTTGGATTGAATGGTGATGTTGCCGTTGTCGATGGGCACGATGTTTTCAAACAACGCATAATTCCGGCTTTGGACCCAGTTGGTCTCGCCACCGCCATTGTTAACCTGCTTTTCCAGCGCCCCGTACCTGAAGGTCGTGTCCTTGCTCTCGGTGTTATCCTGGAGGACCAGGGCGAGGGTGTAGCTGTGGGTCTTGTCGAGGCCGCTGATCGAGAAGATGTCGTTGAACGTGGCATAAAGTCCGTCCCACCAGGACCCTGTCATCAAGCCGGCATTCACCAATTTGTTATTGCCCAGACCATTCCAGCCACCCCCGATGTCATGCGGACGCAAATAGCGGGTAACGCCAAGGCCCGTATCGGTGCCGGTGGAATCCTTCAAGCCGCTCACCGCAGCCGTCCCATTCCCGCCATCGTTCCACGCGCTGCCCTGGTATAGCAACGGCGCCACGCTGGAGGCGCTGCCTTTTTCCGGGGACGAATACGAGGGAACCCCGTTCATGCCTGAATTGTTATACGCCAGGTTGATGGTCACCGGATTCGGGGGGAGTTCGTTGGCTGTCACGGTATATTCCTTGGTGGTGCCATCCTGGGCTTGGATCGTGTAAAGCACCGAATGGGTAACGCCACTGAAGTCCACCGTGTCGCCGGAAGCCGGTGAGCCCGTGGCGGAACCACCAAAATACTGCGAAACCGTATAAGAGGGCGTTAGGCTCGAGAAGGGCATCCCGTTCGGCACGTCAAAATCGACGGTGTTCGCACCAATGGTCCCAGGAAGTCCCGGAACACCGAAGAAGGTGAGGATGTCCTTGGCCGAGCTGATCGGGGTGTGATGGACCGTCACGGTATATTTGTTGATCTCTCCAAGCGAGGATTTAACCCAGTAATCCACCGGGCTGGTGAAATCACGTACGGTGCCGGTGGCGATTTCAGTTCCGCCCGATCCGGGATCGCCGTCGTAGCAGATCGCGTCGGCAGAAATGGTGAACTCGGCCGCGAGATTCGCAGGGTTCGACACATACGTCACGGGCCAGGCGATGGTCTTGTCCGTCTGATTAATGGTGGCCGGCATGCCCGTCATGCCGAAAGTCTTGATTTTCGCTTCCGGCGAATGGGCGATCGGGTCGGTCAAGGTGACATCGCCGAACAAACCGCGATAATGGGTCCCGCCTCCGGAGTTGACTCCAACGTGGAAACTGCCCCAAACGAAACCGCCGGCTGCGGTCGGTCCTGCGATTTGAGCGTTGTCGAGGAAGACCGAGTAAGAGCCAGCTTCACGGGTCACTTCGATGTGCTGTGGGGTAGCCGGCGTAATGGCGAAAGTAGCCAACACCGTATTGCCACCACCGGGCCAACCGAGAGAGACTGCCCAATTCGTACCTATGGCGCCGATCCAAAGGCTATCGCCGTTATCGCCATTTGTGGCCAAAAGGCTTGAACGTCCATCTCCTAAATTTGAATATGCCGGATCGGCCCCCCTGACCCACACGCCCAAGGTGAAATTATCGGTTGGCAGCGGATCTCCCGGAACACCGTCCCAACGAGAATACTCGCCACTGCCAGTATTCGAACTGCAGTTGGCCGATGGTCCCCAAGGGGAGGGGCTGGTCGCGGTGGGCCCGCCGCCGCCCAGATTATGCCCGTTGCCGCTCGCATCGTCGCCGTTTCCAGTGTTGAACGTCCAATTGGCGTAGGTCTGCGCTTGGGCGCTGCCGACCCCCAGTCCGACACCCAGCGCGACAGCGATGGCGAGGTGTTTCAGATGGACTCTCATTTCGTCGATGGTGTTTGGTAATTTCATGACATTGATATTTTCATTGTTGGTTTGCGGTGTTTTCTAACATTCTTCCTGGTGTTGGCCAAGCGAATGCCGCATAACGAGCTGCGGCGGAGTATCCACTCCGCCGCAGCGCCGTGATGAATCGCAACATTCGCTCCAACGGACGGAAGCCTGTCGAGCCGGGCCCGTGGTGTCGAGCGCCAATTTCACTTTTTTTTGCGCAGGCCGGAGTGCCTTGTTGCGGCGGGGGTGCGTGGCTGGCGCGGAGTGTGTGCAGCCTGCTGCCGCTGTCGTTGTTACTACTCAGGTATGGCAGAATCATTGATGGCAGAATCATTTCAGAATTGGAAAAAGTCATTGGATCAACCCCTGGCTGTGCGCATCCGCACGCAGACAGGCCGACCCGTGATGAATCCCCCTCAAGACTCTTGAAAAATGATTCTGCCATCAATGATTCTGCCATGAATTCTTTGGAACCTGAGTAGTAACTCCGCCCCAACCAAACGGGGCCGCCGCTGGTCAAGCGGCGGCCCCGGGGTTGGGGGTTAGTTGAGTGGTGGTGGAACCGGTGCCTACGGCGTGACCACCAAACGACAGAATTCCTTCGGGTCCACTTTCGGGAAGGTGTAGATCACATGGCCCGGAGTACCCGTCGTGTCAACGTCGTCAGGATTGGCGGGCACCCAGGTCGTGAGGTCGGCGGAAACCTGCACCACGTGCGGCCAGGAGACCTTGCCGTTCACGACGCCCGGATTGGTGGCGAGGCCATTCTCGCCCATGAAGTAGGCGATGCCGTTGCGCACCCCGTCATTGTTGTAGTCGTCGTTGGCCGGTGCCGTCGGGCCGCCCGCGTATTGGTTCGCCCAGGCCGCGTAGCCGGGGGCGACGGCGGTCGCGTTGAACGCCGTAACCTTGCTGATGACGCTGCCTATCGGTATATAGGCGTTGCCATTGATCTCGTTCTGTCCAATGCCCAAACGGTCGGGTGCGCTCGCTGGAGCAGTCGTGCCGACCATGGTGTTGATCAGCGTGCCGTCCAGATAGGTCTTGACGGTTCCGTCGGCAAGACGCAGGAGTGCCAGGGTGTGGGGACCCACCAGCGCACTCGCGGTCAAAGGTGCCCATGAAGAGTTAGCGTCAGGATTCGCTTCTTTCGTTTCCATGGCGGTGCCGCCCGGACCGTGAATCGAGAAGCCCATCCTGGGGTCGTTGCGGATCCAAGTGAGGAATTCCAATTCGGAGGTGGGAATGGCCACATTGGGTGTGTTGAACTTCATCTCCACCCCGGAGTCAACCCAAGTCATTCCGGCCGGCAGCGCAGGAGACTGCAGCATGCCCACTCTCGATCCACCGTCTGCATTCCAAGGGGTATTCGACCCCAACTGGACACCCGCGGTGGTGGTGTACGTGCGGCGGTTAGGAGTCCAACCCTGGTAGGTTCCATCCGTGAAGTCCCACGTCTGGAGGACGGTGGCACTCGGGAGATACGTCGTGAGCGGCGTGGGTGAGGCCACAAAGGTCTCGGTCCACGGCGTCCCGATCGTCAAGGTGTCCGTGGTATCGGTGGCCGTGAGATCCGCAGTACCCACCGTCGAGGATTTCACGGTAAAGACCACCTGGCCATTGGCATCGGAGAGGCCCGGGCTGCCCGTAATCGTGTCCGTGGCTTCGCGGCTGGAAGTCAGCGTCACTTCCTTGCCTACCATGGGAATGCTGAAATCGTTCAGCAAGGTGACGGTGACCGTGGAGAAGGATACCCCGTCCGCCCAGAGACTGGGCAAGGAATTCGCCACCGTGGAGAGAGTGGCATTCACACCCGTCGGGGTTCCGTTGACCTCAGCGGAATTAGGCGTTTCAACCGCGCCGACCGTGGCTGACACCACGTAGTAGTAGGTCGTTCCATTGACCGCCGTAGTATCCGTGTACGTCGTGCCGGTTATTCCGCTCGCCAACGTGTCATACGTTCCCAGGGGGCTCCCGCCTGGCGTCGTTGAGCGCTTCACCGTGTAGTCCGTCGCTGCAGGGAAGGAGTGCCATGAAAGGAACACCTCTTTGTCGCCGCCGACTGCCTTCACGTTGTACGGTGCCGTCGCATTGAGCGGAGGATACTCCGTGGTCAGTGCGTACTTGCCCGACAGGTAACCGCCCACCAGATTGGCTTCGTCGGCAGTCAGCACGCGGCTGTAGAGAATCAACTCGGCGATGTCGCCATTCAACTGCTGGCCGTTCGCAGCGGCGCTGTTGCCGATGTTCCAATTCGCACCACTGCCGCTGTTGTAATCGCCCCCGACACTCCCGATCTGGGTTCCGTCGATCACCGCCCGGTATGCCGAACTGCTGCTTTCCATCGAGAAGATATGAGACCCAGTCTGCGGCACACTCGCGTATGGCAAGCTGGTGCGGCCGCCGCGGAAGGAACCGGGCGAGGACTCGCTCCAGGAGTTGGCCACCCAGCGATCATCGTTGGCGCGGTTGCCAAACATGTTGTAACGCCCGTCGGTGGGAGTGGTCGGAGTTCCGATCGTCGCAGCGGCGTAAACGGATGAGCCGTTGGCGGCGACACTGAACTGAGCGCTCAGATCCCCAAGATACAGCCGGGAGCCGGTATCATCGCCGGTCTGTGTAAAGCGCAGCACGGGTTGACCGTTCAAAGTGCTGGCGACATACGTCGGTGCGATTGGGGCGCTGCCCTTCGTCGCATGATTGCCGTTGCCGCTCTGGTCAATCCACTTCAGGACGTTGCTCGAGCCGTCCACTTGTGCGGGATCGGCGGCATTCACCGCATCGGCCTTGAGCCACACTCTTAAACCGAGCAGGGGCAGCGGGGTGGTGCTGACCGTCACGACATAGTCGTTCACGGTAGTAGTAGCCACGTCGGTGACTTTGTAGGTCACCGGAGTGGAGAAGTCATAGGCGGTGACGCCGTTATCATGATCGCAGGTCCCGGAAGTCAGGGTGTAGGTCGGCGCAAGACTGTTCACAGCCGTCCCAGTCGGCACGTACACGTGAATCGTCTTCGGAGTCGCCTGGTCAATCACGGTGGCGGAGCCGCCAGGAAGACTCACACCAAAGGACGTGATCAGTGCCGGGGCCGCAACGCTGAGCACGCTGGTCGTCTCTTCGAAGGTCCAGGTTCTGAATTGCGCATCCGTAAACGTGTGGGCGGTGCCGGATTTGGTGAAGCCGGTCACGCCAAAGTCACTGCTGTAGGTCTTGGTCGTGATATCCGCCAGGGTCCAGGAACCGGTATAACTGGTAACCGCCGAGGTGTCGATGGTGAATTTGCCATCCAACTTGGCGGTTCCCGCCCCGGTGAGTTTGTTGGTCGTGGTATTCCCGAGGACGAAGTTCAGGCTGCCGGCGGGGGCGAGGACCAGCGAGCTGCCGCTGTCGACGGTGGTGTTGCCGCTGTAGGTGTTCGCACCGGAGAGGGTCAGGATACCGCTACTGGCCACCTGCAGGGCACCCGGGCCGGAGATAGCGCCCGCCAAGTTCTGAGCCGCCGAGCTATAGTAGGTGAGGGTTGAACTGGCGCAGAGGGCGATACTACCCGCGTAATTTCCGCCACCCAAGCTTCCCGTTCCGGGAGTTGAAGCCCCCGTCGTACCATTATAGTTGCGGCCGACTTGTTGGCGCACGCCACCGATCGTCAAGTAGATAATCGTGCGGGCGTTGTTCCTCGATAATGTGATTGGTCCGGTGAAGGTATTGGCAGCAGGAAAGTTCATGTAATTCTCGTCACCTTGATTGGAAGTAAGTTGAAGCGTGAGCGGGCTGCTGACGTCGGGCCCATCCGAGATGACTCCAGCGATGGTCATCACCTCACGGTCGCCGCTACCACCCGCTGCCGTCATTAGAGCGAGGGTTTTCGGGCCGGTACCGGTGGCTGTAAACGCGCCAAACTGGAAGATGGCATCATTGTCATCTACTCTTATGTTCATCGTTCCGGTTCCGTCGCCAGCCAGATTGATGGTACGGTCAGTGGATTGGTTAACACGTGGACTGCCGCCACCCACCCGGAGGATGCCCCCGTTGTAGATGTCGATGACGGCGTTGGCCCCAGCAGGGGGCGCCCCCAGCCCGCCGTTGACGCCAGCGTTGGAGAGGTAGGCTAATGTCCTGAGTTGCAATTGGCCACCTTGGATGATTGTCTTGCCAGTGAAGCTGTTCTGGGCGTTGAGTCGCAGTATGCCAGCGCCGGACTTGGTGAGTCCACCCGTTCCGGTAATGGCCCCGGTGCTGAATTGAAGGGTGCCCGCGCTGTTATTCACGGTCGTGGAGTTGGGCTGCATGCCGGCCGAAACGGTGACCGTGGCGTTCGCCGTGTTGTTGAAGATTACGTCCTGCGACCCATCGGAAATGAAGGTCGTGGCATCCCCGGTCCAGTTGGCGGTGGCGGTGTCCCAATTGCCATTGCCTGCCAGGTTCCAGGTGAGTGTGGCCGCTTGCGCGCTTGCCGCCAGGAATGAAGCGCCCAGCGCCGCAGCGAGAGCGAGGTGTTTCAGATGGACTCTTATATCGTTGATGGTGTTTGATAATTTCATGACATTGTTACTTTCATTTTTGGTTTGCGGTGTTTTCTAACATTCATCCTGGTGTTGGCCAAGCGCATGCCGCATAACGAGCTGCGGCGGAGTTTCCACTCCGCCGCAGCGCCGTGATGAATTGCAGCATTCGCTCCAACAGACGGCAGTCTGTCCAGCCGGGTCCGTGGTGTCGAGCGCCAATTTCACTTTTTTTTGCCAGGCCGGAGTGCCATGTTGCGGCGGGGTGCGTGGCTGGTGCGGAGTGCGTGCAGCCTGCTGCCGCTGTCGGTGTTACTACTCAGGTATGGCAGAATCATTGATGGCAGAATCATTTCAGAATTGGAAAAAGTCACTGGATCAACCCCTGTCTGTGCGCATTCGCACGCAGACAGGCCGACCCGTGATGAATCCCCCTCAAGACTCTTGAAAAATGATTCTGCCATGAATTCTTTGGAACCTGAGTAGTAGCTCCGCCCCAACCAAACGGGGCCGCCGCTGGTCAAGCGGCGGCCCCGGGGTTGGGGGTTAGTTGAGTGGAGGTGGAACCGGTGGCTACGGCGTGACCACCAAACGACAGAATTCCTTCGGGTCCACTTTCGGGAAGGTGTAGATCACATGGCCCGGAGTACCCGTCGTGTCAACGTCGTCAGGATTGGCGGGCACCCAGGTCGTGAGGTCGGCGGAAACCTGCAC
>JAPLUI010000373.1:0-7833 GCA_026397725.1 Verrucomicrobiota bacterium
ATTCTTGCTCGGTTCATGGTCATCGGCGGTCATAGACGCGCCGCTACAAAGCGACGATATTCTTGCTCGGTTCATGGTCATCGGCGGTCATAGACGCGCCGCTACAATGCGACGATGTTCTTGCTCGGTTCATGGTCATCGGCGGTCATAGACGCGCCGCTACAAAGCGACGATATTCTTGCTCGGTTCATGGTCATCGGCGGTCATAGACGCGCCGCTACAAAGCGACGATGTTCTTGCTCGGTTCATGGTCATCGGCGGTCATAGACGCGCCGCTACAAGGCGACGATATTCTTGCTCGGTTCATGGTCATCGGCGGTCATAGACGCGCCGCTACAAGGCGACGATATTCTTGCTCGGCTCATTAGGTCGGCAGCACCATTCGCTCGGGTGTTAGTTTCTTGGTCCACGGACAGCCCGAGTTTTTCCAGCCGCCCTGCGGGGCGCTTTCCGAGTCCCCGTTCGCATCGCCTTCCATGCCGTCGGTGATGTTGTGGACCTTGGTGAAGCCGGCCTGGGCGAGCAGGTTGCAGGCGATGGCGCTGCGGCCACCGGACCGGCAGGTGATCAGGATCGTGGCATCGGGCTTGGTGACTTCTTTCACCCGCGCCACGAAATCCGGCAGGAGTTTCATGGGGAACTGGCCTTTTTCGACGTCCCATTCATAGGTTTGGGCGATGATGGGGATTTTCCAGGCCATCGGCGGATGGCCGACGAAGAGGTATTCCTCGGGAGTGCGGACATCGAGGATCATCACCTGGTCCGGGTCGGCCTGCCATTTCTTGTAGGCTTCCTTGGCCGTCAGATAGAGTCCCAGGGCGGTTTGTTTTTCCTTAGGCAGGGTGGTGTTAGGTTCTGACATGGACTGATGTTCGGTAGGTGGTTGGGGCAGGTTGGCGTCCTCCCGGACGGGAGGGCGCCGGTGAGTCAATCGTGGTTACCCGAGGCGGTCACCAGACGCCAGCGGGGCGGCGGTCGCGGGCAGTTTGGAAGTGGTGCGTTTCTTCCATTCATCCTCCAACAGTTCTCTGGCCGCCTGTTCGAGGAACTCGGGCGCGGCCCATTGTTGCACATCGAAGTCATTCTTGATGTAGCCGTGTTTCAGCATGAAGTTCTTGCCGATCTCCACGGCGGCCAGGTTCTGCGGCGAGAGGTTCGGCACCATGTCGACGAGCCGGATGCCTTCGTAGGTGTCATCCACGTCCCGGTAGAACGTCTGCTTGTCGAGGATCGCGGCGGCCGCGTGCTTGTGCTCGTTGGACCAGCGCCCGACCTTGATCATGCCTTTCATGAACGTGACGGCCAGTGCCGGGTGCTTCTCGGCCATCACATCGCTGCACGTGATGGCGGCCGGAATGTTGGCCACCTGCAGGCGCCAATCCGGATACCTGGACAAATCCTCGATCGACGTGAACTTGCCGGTGGTCTCGGCAAGACAACTCAAGACTTTGCTCTGACAATACAGCGCATCGATGACGCCCTTTGCCAGGGCGGTTTCCAAGGGACGGAAAGCCAGGTCTCGTTTGTGGTCGCGCTTCAGCCACAATTCGGACGCATTCTCCATCGGATCGAGCATCTCAGGCTTGTTGTACCAGTCATCCGCATAGGGGAACTCAACAATCTCAACGTCCTTCATGGTCATGCCGTTCATGCGGAGCATCAGCTCGATGCCTTGGTGCTCCTGGATGCGCCACCAGTCGTTCTTGACCTTGTTCATGCTCTTCGAGAGGCCGATCTTCTTGCCTTTCAGGTCGGCCATCCGGTAGATGTCGTCCTTGGCGCGCACCATCATGACGCCGCCTTCGCGAGGAACGTGCGTCACCCCCAGGAGCCGGGTCCGGCGGATGTCCGCGTGGACTTGGGTGGGCGGGAACAGCCCGCCGAAACGGATGAGGTTGTCGAGGTTGTGGATGTAGTGGGGGTACCAGTCGTTCCCGCGGGTAGAGCGCAAGAACGCATACTTCACCTCGATCTTCTTATACTCCTCGCGGGTCCAGCCCAGTTCCTGGTCGACATTGCTGGCGGACACCAGCGGGCAATTGGTGTAATACACCTCTTTCCAATCCAATGGAACGGTGCTGAGTTTGGTGTTTTCGAACGTGGTTTCCTTGACCTGCGTCTTGGAGAGATCCCCCGGAGAACAGGCGGTCGGGTCTCCGCTTTTGTTTGTTTCGTTAGTCATGATTGTGTTTCTTTTTGTGAGTCATCACCGGGCCGGCGGTGATGGGAGTTGGTAGCAACCAGGCCGGGCTGGTAGAGTGTCCAAATGAGGTTAGTCGGCCATGAGGTTAGATTGGTTCGGGGATTGGCAGGACGGTGCGCTCGAGGGGCGCGGCAGGCGCGGCTGCCGTCTGCGCCTTGGACATCATGGTCGGCAGGGCCAGGCCGCCGGCCATGGCAGCCCAAAGGATTGTCGAAATGAGCACTTTGCCTTTCATGGAATGTTAGACAGTTGATTTGGATTTGGCATTTGGTGACTGCTGACCGTGACGGCCTTGCGGATGGCCTCGAGGACCGCCGCGCCGGGATCCGCCTTGCTGAAGTAGCCCGCGCAGCCGGAGGCCTCGGCTTCCGCCCGCACTGCGGGATTGTCGTGCGCCGTGATAAAGACGACTGGCGTGGCGTCATTGACCGCGGCGAGGCGGCGCCTCAGTTCCAGCCCGGTGATCCCCTCCAACTGGATGTCCAGCACCAGGCAATCGAAGCGCGGGCGCTTGGTGTCCTCGAGAAAGCCCTCGGCCGAGGAATAGCTGACGGGCTGATATCCAGCGGCGCGAAGCAAGCGGCTGAACGACCGGCACACGCTGTCGTCGTCGTCCACTACTGCCACATAACTGTTGGGGTTGCTGCTGCTCATCGAAGCACGCGCAACTTCCCAAAGCTTGACGGTGTTGTCCACTGCCCTTTGGGGCAGGTTTGTGGTAAAAGCTGAAATGAAGTGGTCAGTGGTCAGTGGTCAGTCGTAATCCAGTTGCAGGTTCATCCACATGCCCGGGGTGAGGCCGAAAAAGCAGCTCAGGCGGAGGTCGTATTCGGGAGTGCAACGGCGTTTGCCTTGTTTCATCTGGGTGAGATGGGGCGCGGGAATCCCGCAGCGGCGCGCGATGTCCGCCTGGGACAGGTTCGACCCCTCAAGCGTTTCGCGAAGAGTCTCGGCGAAAAAATTGAGGAGCGGGATGAGTTTTGGTTTCATTTTCATGGCGGGTGTCTCAGTGATAGTCGGTGATTTGAACGGCGGCGGCATTGCCGTCTTCCCAGCGAAAGACGATGCGCCATTGCTCACTGGAACACCCCTGCAGCCTGGACCATGAGCGTGAGTTCGGCCACGGAGTGTACGCCGAGCTTGGTGGTGAGATTGGTGCGATGAAGTTTGACCGTGCGCTCGTGGATGCCGAGGTCGGCGGCGATCTGTTTGTTGAGTTTGCCTTGCACCACCTGCCGGAGGACTTCGCGTTCGCGGTTGGTTAGCAACTCGAACGGCTGGCGCAACGCCAACAGACGTGTCTGCCGGGCCTGATCCTGCTGGTTGCGGGCCAGGGCGCGGTTCACGGCCGCGATCAGGTCTTCCTTGGGCGCTCTCTTGGTTAGAAAATCCACCGCCCCGCCCCGCATGGCTTGCACGGTGGTGGGAATGTCGCCATGTCCGGTGAGGAAGACGACCGGGAGGGGGCTGCCGGCCTTGCGCAGGGCCTCCTGCAAAGCCATCCCGTCCATGCCGGGCATCATGAGGTCCGTGATCACGCAACCCTGCGTGTCGGGCTGCAATTCCGCCAGGAACTCCGCCGCCGAGTTGTGGATGACCACCTGGAAGCCCGCGACCCGCAGCAAGCGTGCCACGGATCGCAGGAAGGAAACGTCGTCATCCACGATGAAGACGGTGGCGACGGGGGAGGGGTGAGGGGTCATGGGGCAGTAATCAGTTATCTACTTCTCCCCCCACCACCGGCACCGTGAAACAGAAACACGCGCCGCCTTGCGGCCCATGCTCCGCCCAGAGTTTGCCCTGGTGCGCTTCGATGATGGTCCTCGACACCGGCAAGCCCATGCCCATCCCGTTGGGTTTGGTGGTGAAAAACGGTTCGAACCATCGTTCCGGTGAGTCACCGGGGAGCCCCGGTCCGTTGTCGGAAACCCTGACTTCGACGGTGGCAACATCCGTCCGGTGCGCGACCACTTGGATGGAGCGCTGGTCTGGATTGCATGCATCCAGCGCATCCATGGCGTTGACGAGCAGATTGAGCAGCACCTGCTGCAGATGAACCCGGTCGCCCAGGACCATGTGCAGGGCGGGCGTGGCGGCGAACGCGAGCTTCACCTGCCGGGCGGCAGCATCGGCGTGAACCAGCGCCAAGACCTCGGCAATCACGGCTTGCAGATTGATCGGCTGGGGGTCCAGGCTCCGCCGCTTGAGCAGGGAGCGCAAGCGCTCGATCACATGACCCGCCCGTTGGTCGTCGCTGAGGATATCCGTGACGATGGCCCGCAGCTCGTCCAAATCCGGGGCCGGCGTCTGAAGGATCATCTCGGCGGCTTCGGCGTTGCGCAAGATGGCCCCGAGCGGCTGACTGAGTTCATGGGCCAGCGCGGAGGCCAGTTGCCCGAGCAGGGTGACGCGGTCCGCGTGTGCCAAGTGTCCCCGCAGTTCGCGGGTTTCCATCTCCGCAAGTCGTCGCTCGGAGCTGTCACGCGCGGCGCCCAGCATGCGGGTCGGCGTCCCGTTCGCATCCGGGTATCCCCGGCCCCGCGACGCGATCCAATGCTGGCTGCCATCCGGCAACACCGCGCGGAATTCTCCCGCGTAATCGATCCCGCTCACCAACGCGTGCCGCACCTCGCGCTCCACCGTCGCGCGGTCGTCCGGATGGATTCGCTCGAGAATCTTGTGGAAATTGACGGTCTCACCTGCGACGAACCCGAACAGGCGCAGCCATCGTTCCGAGCCCCAGACCTCGTTGCGGGTGATGCTCCACGCCCAAACGCCAAATTCCGCTGCCTCCGCCGCCAGGGTCATCCGTTCTTCGCTCTCGCGCAAGGCCTGGTCGGCATGCTTGCGAGCCAACGCATTGGCGAAGATTTGCGCCACCACTTGCAGCCGCTTGACCAGCGCGTCCGGCCAGTCGCGCTCCGCTTGCATGGTGCCAAGGCCCAAGAGGCCAAGCGCTTGCCCCCCCCCCACCGCGAGCGGGATGGCCAAATTCGACTTGATGCCGAACTGGCGCAGGGTCTCCCGGTCGCAGGCGGCCTCGATCGGCAGTTCGTCCAATGAAGAGACCTTGATGATGCGGCCGGCCAACATCTGTTGTCGGGCCCAGGGATATTGATCTTGGTTCATCCGTTCGGGCGGTTGCGGACCGTCCCGGGCGCTGTAGAAGTGGGTGAGCGTGAAGAACCCCGGGGCACCGTCCGACCATTGCCAAAGCGTCGAGAAATCGAGGCCGAGCAACTCGCAGATCCGGCGCTGGGCAGCCATGATCTCGCGGTCCACCTCACCAGACGGAAGATTCACGAACTTCGACGAGATGTCGGCAACGAGGGTCGCCTCCGCTTCCCCTTGGCGGCGCTTGGTCCGGTTCACCAGCAAACCGATGATCATCGCCGCTTGAAGCAGGAAGAATATGACTGCTCCGATGGAGCCCGCAAGACTAAGTGGATGCACACGGGAATTGCAACACAGCCAAAGCACGCAGGAAAGCTGAGTTTCACCCATCGACTGCAAAATCGGCTGGCCTTCCGCTCGATCTTGAACTTGCGGACCGCTTTTGTGAGCGGTCCGCGCGGTTCACGGTTGCTTGCCGATTTTGAAATACAAACTCCAACCGCCGCAGCGCCCCGCTGGGGCCAGCAGGTGTTGTCGCGTTGACCAAGATCGCCCACCGCATCGAATAAGGGATCGGGTAATCCTAAATCTACCGCGTTGCGAAAAAATCGACAGCAGTGGAGATCTTGACCACGGCCCCTCAGGGCCGGAGGCCGTGGCTAAAACATCCGGTTCTCCCTGGTGTGGGCATGCCCGGATTGTCCCGAGTGTTGTTGACTGAGGTGGTTCAACATCGTTCCGGGAAAAGCGGTATCTTGGGAATTGCCCGATCCCTAACAAGATTTCCGCGAGTCGCCGTCAGGCCGCCAAGTGCAAACTCGCCGTCGCCGAGTCCGATGCCGTCCACGAATCCATGAGCGAATCCCTCGAAAAGTCCCGCAAGAAGTATCCCGCGCGTAGCTCAGCACGTAGCTGCGGCTTCCAGCCGCAAGTGGCTTCGCGCGTGGCTGCGTGCCTCCGGTCGCAGGCCGTGACTGCGCGCCTCCGGCCGCAGTGCCCATGGATAGCAAATCCCGGAGACCCCAGCATTTCAGCGTCTCAGCTTTTACCTCACCCCTCCCATGAACCACAATCCCCTAAGAAACGGCTGGTTTTTCCCGGTCGAACAAGTCCCCATCCGTGAGACCGTCACCCACAATGGCGTGGTGCGGAGCGTGCTCGTGCCCCACAAAATGGCCCTCGTTGCCGCCGACTCCGGCGAGATCTTCCGATTCAACACCATGACCGACACCGCCTCCCACCCGCCAGTGAGTTCGCGCTTCCATCGCGACCGCCCGATCCTTGAACGCCGCGCCGGTGCCTGGCTCCGCGATTTCGCCCTCGCCGCCGCCCAGCCCGGTTTCACCATCCCGGCCCACTTGGAGGAATTGGCGAAGCCGACCGAATCTTCTCGGGGAAACTGACCCTGAAAACTTCCGTGTCTTTTCCGCATTTCCCGCTTCCAGCCTAACGGATATTCTGCTCTTCTTCAGCCGTGCTCATTGCTGCCAACGACATGTCTCATGTCGAACCAAACGAGCCGGGCGCGAATTTCCGAGCGCCCCGGAAATTATTGGTTACTAAAAGCGAACATACGTTTACATATTGCGAACAATGAATGCCCTCTCTGATCTATTTCCAAAAGCGCGCGCGGAAATCCTCCGCCTGCTCTTTGATGACCCGGCGAAGGAGTCCCATCTGCGCGACCTCGCCCGACCGGCCGGTCTCACCGCAGCCGCCCTCCAGCGGGAGCTTGCCAACCTCACCAAGGGCGGCCTGCTCCTCTCCCGGCCATTGCGAACTCGCCGTCGCCGGGTCCGATGCCGCTCACGAATCCATGACCGAATTCCTCGAGAAATCCTGCAAGAAATATGGCTGCTCCCTGATTCTTCTCGCAAGATTCTACCATTTCTGTAGGACTCGAGCTGCCCTTCGGGGCATTGATTCGGACCCGCATTTATCAAGCGATGAAAAAGCATTCCGGCCAATTTCTCTACTCACCGAGCGATCTCATTCGCTATCTCGCCTCACCATTTGCGTCGTGGATGGAACGCTATCACTTGGAGAACCCTGGAGCGGCCAGCCCGGACGAGGAATCCGAGGATCAGAAACTCATCGCGCAGACCGGCGATCAGCACGAAAGCGTGGTGCTCGCTGAATTCAAATCCGCCACTCCAGACTTGGCCGAGGTGCCAAAGGGCGATCTTGCCATCGCGCGGACGGCGACACTCTCCGCCATCAGTTCGAAGGCTCCCATCATCTATCAGGCTGCCCTTGAATGTGAGCGGTTCGCCGGCTTTGCCGACTTCCTTTTGCTCGATGAATCAGGACGGTATCAAGTGTGGGACACCATGCTCGCCCATTCGCCCAAGCCGTATTACGCCATTCCACAGTTCCTGATCTCGGTGGAAAATGATTTGGCACATTTGCGCGCGGTTCCCGGGCTTGAATGGTAATGCGGGACGAAGATGACCACGGATGAAGAGGATTACACGGATTGCACGGATTAAGAATTAGGGATGGGATGAAGGCGGGAC
>JAPLUI010000373.1:7957-8308 GCA_026397725.1 Verrucomicrobiota bacterium
CCCCAACGCTTGTCGGAAGGAAGAGTGCCATGTCATTTTCCGGCATTGTCGGTCAATTCCGCGTCAATTCAAAGCTGAGGTCAGGAAGTCTGCATTCAGCTTTGCTGCTACTCGGAGATGCTAGCCGCCGTGACCGGGGAGCCGATGCCGGAAAAATTCGGGATCATCCTCGGCACCAAGGACAGGGTGGAATTCCGCGTCGAGGACTTCATCCACTACTGGGGTGTTCAAAACTCCGGAAGAACCGGGACCCTATCTCCCTCGGAAGCCAAGGTGCAATTTCAATGCCAATGCGAATGTATTTGCAGTGCGGATTGATGGTTTGAGAATCGGATGGACCATTTCCGGTCC
>JAPLUI010000492.1 GCA_026397725.1 Verrucomicrobiota bacterium
CGCGGTGGCTAAGTCCCGGCACCGCCCGGAAGGTGCCAAGTCATTTTCCGGGATGCATGGCCAATTCCTTGTCAATTCAAGGTCCAGCTCAGGAAGTGCGAGGATAGCGGATAGCGGATTGTGGATTGTGGATTGTAGATGAAGAGTGTGCTGTTTGATCCACGATCCGCTATATCCCACGACGTGGCGGCTGCCAGCATGCCCAGAACGGAGTGATTTCTGCGGGTGCCGACGTTCAGGACCACCGCGCCGGGGCCCCGCCAGCGGAGGGCCAGGGCGACCGCCCGGGCCACGTCGGCAACGTGGGTGAGGTCGCGCCGCCCATCCGGGCGGACCCGTGGGCGTGCCGATGCCGTCACACCATGAAAGCCATCCACTCACAGTTCCTGATCTCGGTGGAAAATGATTTGGCACATTTGCGCGCGGTTCCCGGGCTTGAATGGTAATGCGGGACGAAGATGACCACGGATGAAGAGGATTACACGGATTGCACGGATTAAGAATTAGGGATGGGATGAGCTTGTCGGAAGGAAGAGTGCCATGTCTTTTTCCGGCATTGTCGGTCAATTCCGCGTCAATTCAAAGCTGAGGTCAGGAAGTCTGCCACTCCACCACCAAGACCGGCGTTTCCGCCCCGGCCGCCGCCAGTCTCCTGGCAACAAAGGACGCACTGGAACGCGGCGAGCGTACGCCCGCCAGGGTGTTTCGCATCGAAAAGCGGGCCGACGGGGCGTTCTCGCGCGTGGTGGTGAACCCGGAGGTCCAGCGCCGCAAGTCCGCCAAGGCGTGGGCCGCCAAGAGCGAGGTCGCCAAGGTCCGCCAGGCCCTGAATCTAACCCAGGCAGCCAGGCAGCCTTCGCCGATTTGCTTGGAATCGGCCTGAGCACCCTCCGCAGTTGGGAGCAGCGCAAGCGCGAGCCCTCCGGCACCGCTCGCAGGTTGATCGCCATCGCGCTCCGTCACCCGGAGGTGCTGCAAGAGGCGGTGGCGCAAAGCCACCTTGAACCTCGTCACAATCGCCACCCCAACTGGACATCCTGCGGTCCGATCGGACCGCAGGATGTCCAGTTAGGGACTGCTGTTGCGGGTCACTGTCGGTAACAGGGATCACCTTTGTGAGCAGATCGGTGGATTGAGGCAGCATGATCGTCAAAATACCCATTACGGATGTGTGAACGCAATTTTGGAGCGAGGCCGAGCTTTTGGCGATGCCGACGCGTGGCGGTGCGACCGGCGCAAGGACGCGGCTCTGCAGGCCAACGGGTATTTCGTGCTGCGCTTTCTTGCCGCGGACTTGGGCCGGCGATAGGACACGGGGTTGGACACCGTGCTGCGCACTCTGGCGTTGCGGTGCCGGGGCTGAGCTGCGATCCAATCCGCTCGCCAGCGGCCGCCATGGGATGCTGCGACCATTGTTCGGTCGAGTCGAGAATTCTCGATCGACCCGTGATCCGAGAATCCCTAAAACAAGACCCATTCCACCACCCAACTTGACTGGCACCGACCACTCCATTATCCTGACCCATGACCACCCTCGAAGCTGAAATCACGGAGACCCTGAAGTCGCTGGACCCGGTGCGGGCCAGAGCCTTTGAGCGGGCGATTCACGAGTTGCTGCTGGTGGTCCGTCCGGAAGCCAAGGCTGGTGAAGCCCTACCACCACCACCACCACTCGCCGTCGATGCGAAAGGGTGGCCAGTGGGATATTGGGAGAAATTCGCCGGCTGCTGGGCCGATCTTGAGTTTGAAGCTCCCGACGACCCGCCTCCCGAACCGCACCCATACTAATGACTTACTTGATCGATACGAACATCATCATCTTCGCGCTCAAAGACCCACCGCGGGCGGTGGCTCGGAGATTGGCATTCGCTGCCGCAGATGATATCGCGTTGTCCTCGGTCGTTGAGGCGGAACTCTATCACGGTGCTGAAAAGTATGCGATTCCCGAGCGGCGCCGGGAAATGCTGACAGACTTTCTTGCTTTGTATCACCGTCTGCCCTTCGATTCCCACTGTGTTCCCCATTACGCCAAAATCCGCCATCATCTGGAAACCCTGGGCCAAATCATTGGCGGCAACGACCTGATGATCGCGGCCACGGCCCTGGCCCACAGCCTGACGCTGATCACCCACAACGGCGGCGAATTTGCCCGCGTGCCGGGGTTGTTATAGGAGGAATGGGCATGAAGGCGCCTCCATCCTCGGTCGCTCAGCTCTCCGCACCCGGAAAAACTCCGGTTGTCATGATCGCAGCGCTGAAGCAATCGAAAGGTGGTAGATGCATGTCGCTTTTTCGGTCATTAGGGAGGCGAGGTTTTCGATGCGCGGCGAATCAGTTGTTGAATGTTGAATGTTGAATGTTGAATGTTGAATGTTCTGTCCGAAGCGCAAGATTTTCAATCTTTCAACTTCCAACATTCAATGAGGCAGGAAATGTCACCGCCGCGTCCATGCGGACTCGCCGGCATGCCCGGGGACCCACCTGCTGGTCCGCACCCGGCTTGAAAACGCGGCTTGAAAACGCGAGTGGACAGCCGCCGCGTCTGTGGTAAGTTGCCCCGCCGAAATTTTCCCCTCATCGCCATGATCCGGGCCCTGCCGATTTTGCCTTTTCTGGTTAGCCTCCTCGGGCTCAGCGCGTGTGGCATCCCGCAGGCGGTGCGGGATTCCACGGCCGACGCAAGCCGGCGGCTGGCGGCCATCTCGATTCCGGGCCTGTTCCCCGAGCGCGTCAAGATCGCCGTGGTGCGCCAGCAGGATTTGCAGGCGCTGCCGCTCGGCCGTGAGCAGGCGCTCGCCTACGAAAAACGGCGGCAAGCCGGCCTCTGGGCACGCTGCGAACCGGTGGATTTCCAACCACCCGCATTGCCGGAACCCGGGGCGGAAATGGACGGCAGCCTGCTGCCGCCACTCAACCCGGAATGAATTTCCCTCATTCCTGGCTTGATGCGCAGCCAGGAGATGGGGATTATCCCGCGCATGCCACGTCCAATCCGCGTCCGCTTTGCCGCGCTGTGCTTTACGGTTGCGCTCGTCACGTCGTGTGGCGGCAATCCCCCACCACGCCGCCCAGCCCTCCCGCCGCCCAAGCCGCAGACCTCGCAGCCCGGCCCGCAAACTTCGCCGCCCGGCCAGCAAGTCTCGCCGCCCGGCCAGCAGCCCTCGCCGTCCGGCCAAGGCAGCGCCATCCCGCCGACGCCGCCGCCGGCCGTCGCCGGTGAAAGCGCCATCGTCATCGACGTCCAGAGCGGCCGCGTGCTCTATGCCAAAAACGCCGACCTTCCCCGCGCCGTCGCCAGCACCCAGAAAATCATCACCGCCCTCTGCGTGTTGGAGGCCGGCAACCTCGACCAGGCCGTCATCATCCAGGCCTCCGATGCCGCCTGTGAGCCAACCAAGCTCAACCTCAAGCCCGGCGAGCGCCAGACCCGCCGCGAATTGCTCAAAGTCCTCGTCGTCAAGAGTGCCAACGACGTGGCCCGCGCCCTCGCCCGCGAAGTCGGTGGCAGCCAGGAGGGCTTCGCCGCCCTGATGAACCGCAAGGCGGCCGCGCTCGGCATGCGCAATTCCAACTTCATCAATCCCAACGGCTTGCCGATGGACGGCCAATACTCGACGGCCCGCGACATGGCGATCGCCGCCCGTGCCGCATACCGCAGCCCCTTGTTCCGCGCCTATGCCGCCACCCAGGCCTTCACGTTCCGCTTCAACAACGGGCGCACCCGCGAGATCGAAAACACCAACCGCTTGCTCAAAAGCATCCCCTACTGCGACGGCATGAAGACCGGCACCACCAATGCCGCCGGCCGTTGCCTGGTGACTTCCGGTTCGCTCAACGGCCGTTCCGCCATCGTCGTCGTCCTCAAGTCCAACTCCTCTAACATCTGGAAGGATTCTGAAAAGCTCCTCCGCTGGGCGCTCGAACGTCCCGCTCCCGCCAGCACCTGACTCGTGACCCGCTCCACCCCCCACCTCGCCATGACCGCTCCCGTCGGGGTATTGCGCCAGCTTGCCGCGAGCGGACTGCTGCGCACGCTCCGCCCGCTCGACTCGCCAGCCGGGGTCGAGGTCATCCGCGACGGGCGGACCCTGGCCAACTTCGCCTCCAACGACTACCTCGGCCTCGCCCGCGATCCGGAAATCGAAGCCGCCTGCATCGAGGGCCTCCGGCGCTACGGGGCGGGGTCCGCCGCCTCCCGGCTGCTGTGTGGCAGTCTGCCGCCGCACCGGGCGCTGGAAGAATTCATCGCCGCGGCCAAGCACACGGCTGCCGCCCTGACCTTTGCGTCCGGCTTTGCCACGGCCATCGGGGCGATCCCGGCCATTGTGGGCAAAGCGGACTTCATTGTCCTCGACAAACTCTGCCATGCCTGCCTCGTCGATGGCGCCCGCCTCTCCGCTGCCACCCTCCGCGTGTTCCCGCACAACGACCTCCGGAAACTCGCCCGCCTGCTCGGCGCCATCCGCGCCAGGTCCGCCACCGCCCGCATCCTGGTGCTCACCGAGTCCGTCTTCAGCATGGACGGCGACCTCTGCCCGCTGCGCGAAATCGTCGATCTCACCGACGCTCACGACGCCCTGCTCATGGTGGATGAGGCCCATGCCATCGGGGTGCTTGGCGAGCACGGCATGGGGCTGGCCGAGGCCCTCGGCTTGCAGCCCCGGATTGCCTTTCAAATGGGCACCCTCAGCAAAGCCGTGGGCCTCGCCGGCGGCTTCCTGGCCGCCTCGCGCGACTGGATCGATCTCCTCATCAACCGCGCCCGCTCGTTCGTTTTCTCGACCGCCGCGCCGCCGGCCATGGCGCATGCGGCGCTCACCTCGCTGCAACTCATCCGCTCCCGGCAAGGCGCGGCCCGGCGTGCCACGCTCCGCGAAAACCTGGCCACCTTCCAGCACCACAGCGGCCTGCTGACCTCCCACGCCACGCCCATCCTGCCGCTGGTGCTGGGGAGCAACGCCGCCGCCCTGCACGCCTCGGCCGCCTTGGAGGCCCAAGGCCTGCTGGTGCCCGCCATTCGTTTCCCCACGGTCCCGCGCGGCACCGCCCGCCTCCGCATCAGCCTCTCCGCCGCCCATTCCCGCGCCGCCATCCGCCAACTCGCCCAGGCCCTCCGCAGCGGCGTGTTGTCGGACGGGTCGGACGGGTCGGACGGGTCGGATGGGTCGGACTTGCTTCACTCCTAACTGCTTTTCACATCCTCCATGGCTGGTTTTTTCACTTCACTGTTCAACAAGATCGCCAATCGTGCGGAAATCGATTGGAATGAAATCGAGGCTGACCTGATCGCCTCCGACCTGGGCATTCGGCTCACGACCCGCATTCTGGCCGAACTCCGCGACCTCGGGCGCACGATTTCGGCCGACGACGTCGTGGCGACCACCCGCCGCCACTTGTTGGAGCGGCTGCCGGATGATTCGCTGCCGCCCGAGCCGCGCCCGGATGGCAGGCCATTTGTCATCCTGATAGTTGGCGTGAATGGGACTGGCAAGACCACCTCCGCGGCCAAGCTCGGGTTCTGGCTCAAGCAGCGTGGCCGCTCCGTGCTGCTCGCTGCCGCCGATACCTTTCGCGCCGCCGCCGTGGCACAACTCCAGCGCTGGGGTGAGCGGCTGGACTTGCCGGTGATGACGGGCCACCCCAATGCCGATCCCGCCTCCGTTTGTTTCCACGCCCACCAGCAGGCCATTGCCGGGCACTGCAACTTTCTCATCTGCGACACCGCAGGGCGCATCCACACCCGTCACAACCTCATGCAGGAGTTAGGGAAAATCCGGCGCACGCTCGCCAAGCAGGATCCCGGCGCGCCGCACCTCACCCTGTTGGTCGTCGATGCCACCACGGGTGCCAACGCCCTCAACCAAGCCAGGGAATTCCACCAAGCCTGTCGCTTGGATGGCCTCATCGTCACCAAGCTGGATGGCTCCGGCAAGGGCGGCATCGCCGTGACCATTCACGATCAGCTCGGCATCCCGCCCAGTTTCATCGGCACTGGCGAGGAGCCCGGCGCCTTTGCCATCTTCCGCAAACAGCTCTTCGTGCAGGAGATCCTCTAAGCCGCCGTGCAATAATCACTGTCGATCCAGGCGTCTGAGACGTCTTGTAGCGGCGCTCTGTGAGCGTCGCTGCCAAAGAGATGCGCGATGCATTCGCATCGGCGGTCATAGACGCGCCGCTACAATGCCGGCGCAGGATCGCCTTGTAGCGGCGGTCTGTGACCGTCGCTGCCAAAGAGATGCGCGATGCATTCGCCAGCGGCGGTCATAGACGCGCCGCTACAAGGCCGGCGCAGGATCGTCTTGTAGCGGCGCTCTGTGACTACTTTTCCCCTGCGGGAAAAGTCGCTGCCAAAGAGATGCGCGATGCATTCGCATCGGCGGTCATAGACGCGCCGCTACAATGCGACAGATATTCTGGCGCGGCTCCCAAGCCCTGCGGCCCCCGCGGATTTTCCGGATAATTCCTTGCCGTTACGGAATGGGTGGCTATGCTTGATGGCAAGCACTGCCCATGAAGCTTGGTTCAAAGAATGTTTCCGCACCGTCCGGCACCGTTTGGGGGCTGGCGGCGGCGGGGCTGGTCACGGCGGCCTGCGGTCTGGCGGCATTGGCGGGATGGCTCCTGGAATGCCCGCAGTTGACCAGCTTGGGAGCCGGCCTGATGCCCATGGCGCCGAGCACCGCGCTGTTGTTTGTAGGGTTTGGACTGGCGGTCTGCTGGCGGGCCCGGGCACCCCTGATCGACCGCGCCTTTGGGATCGGCATGGTGGTGGGTTGGCTGGGGGTGCTGGTCGCGCTCCCGTTGGGCGTCCTCGCCGGCCTCAAGATCCATTGGCAGGGTGAGCACCTCGGCCTGAACCTCACCGGCATGGTTCAGGGGGCGGCCATCGGCCACATGTCAGTGGTGACCGCGTGCTGCTTCCTGCTCGCCAGCGGGTCGTTCCTGGCCTCGCTGTCGCGGGGGAAGATCCGGTACCGGCGGGCCGTCCTGGCGGCGGGCAGCGCCGGCGTGCTGCTGACGGCCTGCCTGATTTTCCTGTTAGCCTACCTCCTTGGCGCCCCTCTGCTTTATGGTGGCGCATTCATCCCTCCGGCGCTCGGCACCCTCCTCGCCTTCTGCGTGCTGGGGCTGGCACTCATGGTCATGGCCGTGCGGGATGGCGGGCTGGTGGGCGAGGGGCCGGCCGAAGCATTCGGAGCGGCGTTTCACTTCATCCTGATCTTCGTGATCCTGGCAGCGGGCATCGTCACCGCCGGCTATACCCACTACCGGAACTATGAGAATCAGTTCCGCGCCCAGCTCGAGCGCCAGCTTGCCACCATCGCGGATTTGAAAGTGGGCGAGTTGGTGCAGTGGCGCGAGGATCGCCTGTCGGATGCCGTCATCTTTTTCAAGAACCCGTCCTTCACCGCCATGGTGCGGCGTTTTTTGGAGCAAGCGGCCGACGCGGACGCGCAAGGCCAGCTTCATGACTGGTTGGACAAATACCCGATGATCGAAGACTATAACCGGGTTCGCTTGATGGACGCGCAGGGCATCACGCGCCTGTCGTTGCCCGCCGATCCGGAACCGTCCTGCCCCGAAACCCTGCAGAGTGCCACCGCAGCCTTGCGCTCGGGTCAGATTGTCATTCAGGATTTTCACCGCCACTCTAACACCCAGAGCATCTATCTGGCGGTGCTGGTTCCCATTCTCGACGAGTCGAACGCGAACCGTCCGCTGGGCGTGCTGGTCCTGCGGATCGATCCGGCAAAGTATCTCTACCCATTCATTCAGCGCTGGCCGACGCCCAGCCTGAGCGCCGAGACACTGCTGCTGCGCCGGGACGGTAACGATGTGCTCTTTCTGAGCACAGCCAACTTCAAGACCAATGCCGCCCTTAACCTGCGCATCCCGCTGGATAAATCCGACCTTGCCGTCGTGAAAGCCGCGTTGCGGCAGGAAGGCGTGGTGGAAGGTTTGGATTATTGCGGGTGTCGGACCTTGGCCGCATTGCGCGTCGTGCCGGATTCGCCGTGGGTGATGGTGGCCCGCATCGAGGCTGCGGAAGGCTATGCGCCGTTGCGCGTGCAGCTCTGGCAAATGGTCGCCCTGACCGGCGCCCTGATTCTCGGCGCGGCCACCGCCGTGTCGCTGGTCTGGCGGCAGCAGCGCCTCCGGTTCTACCAGGCGCAAGCGGCGGCGGCGGAGGCACTGCGGAATGAGACGAGGAATCTCGAAGCGATTTTGGAAGCCTCGCCGGTCGCCATGTTCATCCTCGACGAAGCCACCAACATCGTCCGCGCCAACACGGCGGCCGTGGTCCTGAGCGCGGGCAGCGGCGCCGCGGACGTGCTGCATCACCGCCCGGGCAAGGCCTTGGGCTGTGTTCACAGTTCGATGGATCCGCGCGGCTGTGGCTACTCGGCGCAATGCCCGCTGTGCCCCGCACGCAACGGCATTGATGCATTGATCGCGAGCGGCGGCGCGATGCACGGAAGCGAACTGATGCTCGAGCTGATCCGCAACGGAGAGCCCCGGATGGTTTGGATCAGGATCGATGCCGCCAGCCTCATGCTCGACGGACACCGCCATTGGTGCGTCGCCATGCAGGACATCACCAAGCGCCAACAGGCCGAGGCGGACATCCGGCAGCAACTCGACGAGCTGCGTCGCTGGCAGACCGTGATGCTCGGCAGCGCGGACCGCAGCATGCAACTCAAAGGTGAAGTCAACGGGTTGCTCCGCCGCCTCGGCGAACCCATCCGCTATCCCAGCCAGGAGAGTGAGCAGTGATGCAAGCAAACAAGACCATGAAAACGCCCGCCAAGCCCGCGATCCCTAGCAAGAAGCCGTCCGCCAAGACGGACAGGTCGGACAAGTCGGACAAGTCGGACAAGTCGGCCGTCGTGGCGGCCCGGCCGTTCCCGATTGTTGGCATTGGGGCGTCCGCCGGGGGGCTGGAGGCGCTGGAGCTGTTTTTGAAGAACGTGCCGGCGGGCAGCGGGATGGCGTTTGTGATTGTCCAGCACCTGGATCCGACGCACAAGGGCATCATGGCGGAGTTGCTCCAGCGCGGCACTCCCATGAAGGTCATGCAGGTCAAGGACCGCACCCACGTCCAGCCGGACTGCGTCTATGTGATTCCGCCCAACAAGGACCTGTCCATCCTGCACGGGGTGCTGCTTCTGCTGGACCCGGTGACGCCCCGCGGCTTGCGCCTGCCGATTGATTTCTTCTTTCGCTCGCTGGCCGAGGACGCGCAGGAGCGCGGCCTCGGCGTCATTCTTTCGGGCATGGGCAGCGACGGCACGCTGGGACTCAAAGCCATCAAGGGCAAAGCGGGAGCGATCTTCGTGCAGGATCCGGCCACGGCCAAGTTCGATGGCATGCCGCGCAGCGCCGTGGATGCCGGCTTGGCGGATGTGGTTGCGCCGGTGGAGGCGCTGCCCGGCAGGATCATCGCCTATCTCAAGCATATTCCCAGCATCCCCGACACCGGGCTGGCTGCGGAGGACAAGAGCCATAGCGCCTTCGAGAAGGTCGTGCTCCTGTTGCGGTCGCAGACGGGCCACGATTTTTCCCTCTACAAAAAGAACACGGTGTATCGCCGGATCGAGCGGCGCATGGGCATCCACCAGATTGGCAAGATCGCCACCTATGTCCGGTTTCTGCGGGAGAATCCGCAGGAGGCGGTGTTGTTGTTCAATGAACTCCTGATCGGCGTCACCAGCTTCTTCCGCGATCCGGAGGCATGGGAGCAATTGCAAACCGAGGTCATCCCGGCGCTGCTGAAAAGCCGTCCGCCCACCCAGCCGCTGCGGATCTGGGTGCCCGCCTGCGCCACCGGTGAGGAGGCCTATTCCATGGCCATCCTCTTCCATGAGGCGCTGGAGAAACTCCACAAGCCGGGCCACCTGCCCGCGCTGCAGATCTTTGCGACCGATCTGGACAAGGACGCCATCGAGAAAGCGCGGGCCGCGGTGTACCCGCCCAACATCGTCGCGGATGTGTCGCCGGAGCGGCTGAGCCGGTTTTTCGTCAAGGTCGAGCGTGGCTATCAGATCGGCAAGCCCATCCGGGAGACGGTGGTTTTCGCGCAGCAAAACGTCGTCATGGACGTGTCCTTCACCAAGCTCGATCTGGTGAGCTGCCGGAACCTGCTCATCTATCTGATGCCGGAGTTGCAGAAAAGCCTCTTGTCGCTCTTTCACTACAGCTTGAATGTCGGCGGGGTGCTGTTTCTGGGGAGCGCCGAGAGCATCGCGGCGGATACCCACCTCTTCGAGCCGCTCCCGGGTAAAGCGCGGCTGTTCCGGCGACTCGTATCCGACCTGCAGGCGGAGCCGGTCGAGTTTCCCGCCTCGTTCAGTTTTGCCCGGGCGGGCGTGCAGTTGCCGGCGGCCCTGCCAGCCAACCTCCAGTCGCAGGCGGAGCAACTGCTGTTGCAGCGGTATTCCCCGGCCGCCGTGCTGGTCAACGCCCAGGGCGACATCATCTTCATCAACGGCCGCACGGGCAAATACCTCGAGCCGGTCGCCGGGAAAGCCAACTGGAATCTCTTCGCCATGGCCCGCGAGGGCCTGAGCTTCATTTTGAGCACCGCCTTCCGGCAGGCGCTCCGGCAAACCGACCCGGTCATCTGCAGAAACGTGATGGTCGGGACCAACGGCGGCGTGCAAACCGTGGACCTAACCATTCAGGCGATCGCGGAGCCCAAGGCGCTGTGCGGCCTGGTGATGGTCGTCTTTACGGACGTGGCCACGCCGCCGGCCATGGCCGGGTCGGCCAAGGCCCCCCGCGCCAACCAGGCCCGCTTCGCGGCACTCCAGCAGGATCTCGCGCAAGCCAGCCACGAGGTGCAGAGCACCCGCGAAGAGATGCGGACCTTCGAGGAGGAAGCCAAATCCGCCCACGAGGAAATGCAGTCCACCAACGAGGAACTCCAGTCCACCAACGAGGAACTGACCACTTCCAAGGAAGAGATGCAGTCCATGAACGAGGAACTGCAGACGCTCAACGCCGAACTCCAACACAAGATGGGCGGCCTGGCCCAGCTCAACAACGACCAGAAGAACCTGCTCGAAAGCACCGACATCGGCATCCTGTTCCTGGACGCCGAACTGCGCGTGCGGCTCTTCACAGCCGGGGCGAACCGGATGTTCAAGCTCATCCCGGGCGACGTGGGCCGACCGATCACCGACATCGTCTCGAATCTGGACTATCCGGCACTGGCCGACGACGTGCTTGAGGTGCTGCGCACGCTGGCCGTTCACGAGCAAGTGGCCACCGCACGCGACGGGTGCTGGTTCCAGATCCGCATCAAGCCCTACCGCACCCTGGAAAACAGGATTGATGGCGTGGTCGTCACCGTCATGGACATCACGGAAATTAGGCGGGCGGGGGAGGCCTTGCGCAAAGCCAATGAGCTGCTCCGGCTCGCGGTGGTGGTGCATGATGCGCACGATGCCATCACCGTGCAGGACCTGGAGGGCCGCATCATCGCCTGGAACCCGGGCGCGGTGCGGCTGTACGGCTGGAGCGAAGCCGAGGCGCTGGCCATGAACGTGCGCGACCGGATCCCGGCGGGGCTGCGCGGGGCAGCGTTGGTCAAGCTGGCCAAGCTGAGCCGGGCTGAAATCCTGGTGCCGTATCGCACGCTGCGCCTCACCAAAGCCGGGCTGGAGGTGGAGGTCTCGATCATCTCCACCGCCCTGGTGAACGAGGCCGGGCTGATGTATGCCATCGCCACCACGGAACGGGGAGTGGGGAAGGCGTCCGACCCGTCCGACATGTCCGACCCGTCCGACCCGTCCGACCCGTCCGACATGTCCGACCTGTCCGACCCACAGAGAAAGGAGCGGGTATGAGTGATCCGGACGGCCCATTGCTGCCGCATGGCGGCTATGAACACCTGCACAGCTACAAGGTGGCCCAGGCGGTCTATGACGCCACCGTGGTTTTTTGCGACCGGTTCATTGAGAAGGGCTCGCGCACCCACGACCCGATGGTACAGGCGGCCCGCAGCGGGGTGCGCAATATCAGCGAGGGCAGCGGCGCGGCCGCCACTTCGCGCAAGAGCGAAATGCTGCTCACCAACGTGGCCCACGCCAGCTTGGCGGATGAATTGCTCAGGGACTTCGAGAGATTCCTGGTCCACCGCAAACTCCGCGCCTGGCCCAAGGACGCCCCCGTCACGCTGACCATGCGCGAACGCCTGAAGCACGACCTGGCTCCCGACCTGCCACCGGTGCCGGTGGGCACCGTACGCCTGACCGGCTTGGCGGGCCTGGTGGACTTTGTGGCCAGGGCAGCGCCGGAATTGGCCGCCAACGCCATGCTCTGCGCCACCCACCAGGCGACCTACCTGCTGCGCCGCCAGGTCGAGAGCCAGGGCCGCGATTTTGTCGAACACGGCGGCTTCTCCGAGCGGCTCCACGCCGTGCGGGTGCAGGCACGGGAGCGGAAGAAGTCGGACGCGGGGAAGAAGTCGGACGCGGGGAAGAAGTCGGACGGGTCGGACAAGTCGGACGGGTCGGACGGTGTGGCCGCCCCGGTTTGTCCCTGGTGTGGCAAGCGCATGCGCCAGCGCACCGCAAGAAAGGGCCCGCACTCCGGCCAACCCTTCTGGGGATGTGCCAGCTACCCCAACTGCAAAGGCACCCGCGACCTGTCTGACAAGTCCGACCCGTCCGACATGTCCGACCCGTCCGACCTGTCCGACCCACAGAGAAAGGAGCGGGTATGAGTGATCCGGACAGCCCATTGCTGCCGCATGGCGGCTATGAACACCTGCACATGAAACACCAGCAGGAACCGCCCGCCGCTGCCCTCCGGAATGCCGGTTGACGAATCGCTGGAAACCGTCTAATATGCAGTCCTTATGAATAATAGACGCACACACGACTATCGGGCGCGGGGGGTCTCGGACTATTGGCGGGCGGCCTCGGCCCAGTTCCCGGTCCTGCTGCTGACCGGGCCACGGCAGGTGGGCAAGACCACGCTCCTGCGCCATTTATCCGCGGCCAACCGCCGCTATGTGACGCTGGACGATCTGGCCGCGCGGGAGCTGGCGCGGCGGGACCCGGTTCTGTTCCTGCAAAAGTACCAGCCGCCGGTGCTCATTGACGAAATCCAGTATGCGCCCGAAGTGCTCACGGCGATTAAACTCGCGGTGGATCGCGACCGTCAACCCGGCGCGTTCTGGCTGACCGGCTCGCAGCAGTTTGCGGTCATGAAAGGCATTACCGAGACGCTGGCGGGGCGCGTGGCGATCCTCACGCTGTTGGGATTCACCCAGCGGGAAACCGATGGGCGTCCGGCGGCGCTGCCTCCGTTCCTGCCGGACGAGGCGGCGCTCCAGGCGCGGTCAACGACGGCGGCCGCTCTGGCGCTGCACGACGTGTATGAGCGGATCTGGCGGGGCAGTATGCCGGCACTGGTCACCGGGCAGATCTCCGACCGGGAGCTCTTTTACCGCTCGTATGTGCAGACCTACCTGGAGCGCGATGTGCGGGAGTTGACGCAGGTCGGCGACCTGAACGCCTTCGGACGTTTCCTGCGGGCGGTGGCGGCGCGGACGGCCCAGATGCTCAATTACACCGACCTGGCCCGGGACTGCGCCATCAGCGTCAACACCGCCAGAAAATGGATGAGCGTTTTGGAAGGCAGTTTCCAGGTGGCCATCCTGCCGGCCTATCACACCAATCTGTCGAAGCGCCTGTATAGCACGCCGAAACTTCATTTTCTCGATACGGGGCTGTGCGCCTATCTGACGGAATGGTCTTCTCCCGAGACCCTCGAAGCCGGCGCGATGTCGGGGGCTTTATTTGAGAGCTTTGTCTTCGGGGAGATTCTGAAATCGTGGCACCACCAGGGTCGGCGGCCCGCCTTTCATTACTACCGCGACAAAGATGGGCGGGAGATTGATCTGCTGATCGCGCACGATGGCCGGCTGTGGCCGGTCGAGATCAAGAAGGCGGCGCTGGTTCGGGAAACCGACACGGCGTCGTTTCGCACGCTGGACGGGCGGGGGATCAAGACCGGCCACGGTGCTGTCGTCTGTCTCAGCGCGGAGCGAATGCCGTTGAACCGCGAGGTGGATGTGATCCCGGTGGGCTGGCTGTAAAACCTGAAAGACGCCATGAAAAAGAATACTCCGGATCATACACCCCCGCCCGCCCCGTCCGACCCACCCGCCACCCCAGCACCACCCACATGAAAAATCCCGCCCCCACCGGCCGCCCCACCGCCCTGCGGCAGCAGGCAGAAGCCGCCCTCCGCGAAAATGCCGCCGCGTCGCCGGTCCCACTGTCGGCCCTAACCCCCGAGGAAATCCAGCTCACGCTGCACGAACTGCAAGTCCACCAGATCGAGTTGGAGATGCAGAACGTGGAACTCCAGCAGGCCCGCGCCACGACGGAGGAACTCCTGACCCAATACACCGACCTCTACGAATTTGCCCCGGCGGGCTACCTGACCCTCGACCGTGAGGGGACGATCCGGCAGGTGAATCTAACCGGCACGCTGCTGTTCGGTGTCGAGCGCACCCGGCTGGTGAACCGGCGCATGGCTCAGTTCGTTGACGAGGCCGGGCGGCGTGCCTTCAGCGATTTTCTGGAGCGTGTCTTTGCGGGCGGGGCCAAGGAAGTCTGTGAGGTGATGCTGCCGCGGGATGGAGTTCCGGCCATCGTGGTACACCTCGAGGGCACGCGCACCGCCGACGCGCAGGAATGTCGTGCCGTGGTGATAGACATCACCGCCCGCCGACAAGCCGAAACGCAGGCACGCGCGGCCCAAGTCGAAACGCAAAATCTGCTGGTGCTTGCCGACCAATCCCGCCGGGTGCTGCTCAGCGCGGCGGAAGACCAGCGGGCAGCCAGCGAGGAGTTGCGTGAGAGCGAGAGCCGGTATCGCGAGTTGTTCGAGTCGTCATCGGACGCGCTGCTCCTCATCGCCTGCGACACCGGCCGGGTCATCGATGCCAACTCCATGGCGGCGCTGCTCTATGATTACGAGCGGGATGATTTGCTCACCAGGACGAGCGCGGAGCTATCGGCGGAACCCGAGGAAACGAGCCGCCGCGTCCATGAGGCGCAGACCACACCGGGGCAGGTCTTGCACGTTCCGCAGCGTCTGCATCGCAAGCGGGACGGCACCGTCTTTCCGGTCGAGATCACCGCCCGCTCGCTCATCCGGGACGGCCGCCCGGTCCTCCTGGTGGCTTGCCGCGACATCACCGAGCGCATGCGGGCGGAAGAACGCGTCAAGGCCTTGGTGGAGATGGTGAATGCCGCGCCCCTTTCGATCACCGTCCATGATTGCGCCGGCAAGTTTCTTTACGCCAACCCTGGTACCTTCGCGATGCATCAATACTCCGAGCCGGAGTTCATGGCGCTCAATCTGCACACGCTCGACGTGCCGGCCAGCGCAGCCTTGATCCAAGCCCGCATGGAGCAAATCGCCAAAGACGGGCAGGCCTCCTTTGAGGTCGAACATTTCCGCAAGGACGGGTCCGCAGTGACGCTGGAGCTAGTTGTCAAGCAGGTCACCTGGCTGGGCCAACCGGCCTTCTTGAGCATTGGCAGCGACATCACCGAGCGCAGACGGATGGAGCTGGCGCTGGAAGCCGAAACGGTGCGCAGACGAGCGCTGTTTGAGCACTCGCCTGACGGGGTCCTGATTCTTGATCCGCAGACGGCAGGGTTTCTGGAGTTCAACACGGCGGCGCACCAGCAATTGGGCTATTCCCGTGAGGAGTTTGCACGGCTCACCATTCATGACCTGGAAGTGATGGAATCGGTCGAGGCAACCCGAGCACGCATCGGGGAAGTCATCCAAAATGGCAAGGCGGATTTCGAGACCAGGCAACGCACCCGGCAGGGTAAGGTCAGGGATGTCCATGTGACGGCGCAAATCGTGCAGGTGCGCGGGCAGCCGATCTATCAATGTGTCTGGCGCGACATCACCGAGCGCAAACAGCGGGAAACCATCCAGAGCTTCCTGGCGCAAACCCACCACGGAATTGAGGGTGAGTTGTTTTTCCACGCCCTCGCCCGTTTTCTCGCGGCAAGCCTGGATATGGACTTTGTCTGCATCGACCGGCTGGAAGGCGACGGACTCAGCGCCCGCACGGAGGCCGTCTGGTGCGACGGCCAGTTCGAGGACAACGTGACCTATGCCCTCAAGGACACCCCCTGCGGCGAGGTGGTAGGCAAACATGTCTGCTGCTTCCCAAGCCAGGTGTGCCAGTTTTTCCCACACGACCAGGTGCTGAAGGATTTGCGGGCGGAGAGTTACGCGGGCACGACGCTCATGGATTCTGCCGGCAAGCCGAACGGCCTCATTGCGGTCATTTCCCGGCACCCGTTGGCCAACCGTTCGCTGGTCGAACTCACCCTGCAACTGGTGGCCGTGCGGGCCGCCGGAGAACTCGAGCGACTGCAGGCGGAAGAGGCCTTGCACGCAAGCGAGCTGACGCTCCGCGAATCGCAGCGCATCGCGGGTCTGGGCAGTTATGTGTTGGATATCCCCCGCGACGCATGGAGCAGTTCGGAGGTGCTTGATGAGGTGTTTGGGATCGATGATGCTTATGATCGCTCTACGGCGGGGTGGGCGGCCCTGATCCATCCTGACGAGCGCACCATGATGGCGAATTACCTCCATGACGACGTGCTTGGCCGGCACCAGCCGTTCGACCGGGAATACCGCATCATCCGGCAGCACGACCATGCCGAACGCTGGGTTCATGGCCTGGGCAGAGTGGAACGCGAGGCCCATGGAAATCCCGTTAGAATGTTAGGCACGATTCTGGACATCACCGCACGCAAGCAGGCGGAACGACGCTATCGCGACCTGTTCGACCAGGCGAACGAAGGCCTCTTCATCATGACGCCGGATGGACAATTGGCCGAAGCCAACCTGGCCTTTGCCAGGATGCACGGCTATACGGTGGACGAGTTGAAGAACGTTAGCATCAAGGAGTTGGATGTGCTCAACGAGCGGACGCTGGCAGATCGCGCTGACCTCATTCGCCGCATCCAGGCCGGGGAAACCGTCCGCTTTGAAGTCGAACATTACCATCAGGATGGGCACCTCTTCCCGCTCGCCGTCACCACCAGCATGATCCATCTTGGCGGCCAGCCGCTCTACCTGGCCTTCCACCAGGACATCACCGAGCGCAAGCGGACGGAGGCGGCGCTGCGGCAAAAGACGGAAGATTTGAAGGCGAGCAACATGGAACTGGTGCTCTTCAACCGCACTGTGGTTGGCCGCGAATTGCGCATGATCGAACTGAAAGAGGAAATCAACGAGCTGTGCCGACGCCTGTGCGAAGCGCCGCGCTACACAACGGACCTTTCTGACGAGTCCGACAAGTCCGACAAGTCCGACCCGTCCGACAAGTCCGACCCGTCCGACGCCCCACCCGCCCCGTCCACCCCGCCCCCCCCCACCCGCCAGGCCATGAACCGCCTCCCATACCGTAGCGCAGCGTGGGCTCTGGCACTCCTGGTGTCCGGCCTGCTGGGCACCGTTGGTTTCATCCATCACGAACGCGTCAAGGAGGAGGCCGAGGTCAGGCGCGAGTTCAACTCCAATTGCCGGGAGATCCAGGCCAAAATCCAGACCCGCATGACCGACCACGAGCAAATCCTGCGCAGCGGCGCGGCGTTCTTTGCAGATGACGACGGCATCACGCGGAGCGAGTGGCACGCTTTTGCCGCGGACCAGAGAATCAACCAGACCTTGCCGGGCATCCAAGGCCTCGGGTTTGCGATGCTCGTGCCCCGTGCGGGCCTGGAGCAACACATCCTGAAGATCCGCGCCGAGGGATTTCCTGACTACCACGTCTGGCCGGAGGGCGAACGCGAGACGTATTCCTCCATCGTTTTTCTGGAACCGTTTGCCGGGCGCAACCTCCGGGCCTTCGGCTACGACATGCTCACCGAACCCGTGCGCCGGGCGGCCATGGAGCGGGCCTGCGATGATGATGCGGTCGCCCTTTCGGGCAAAGTCAAACTCGTGCAGGAGGACGGGCAGGATACCCAGCCCGGCACGTTGATGTATATGCCCGTGTATCGGCTCGGCGCCACGCATGCGACCGTGACCGAGCGCCGCACGGCGCTCATCGGCTGGGTCTACAGCCCCTATCGGATGCGCAACCTGATCACGCTGGGCATGCTGGGTCCATGGGATCTGGCGGAGCCGCGGAAAATCAAGCTGCAAATATTCGACGGCGAAACCGCGGCACCCGCCGCGCTCCTCTACGACAGCCATTCCGACCAGGACCCAACTCCGGCGTCCGCCGCTGCCACGCCGCGCGAGACCGTGGTGGAGCACGCCGGTCGCCGCTGGCTCCTGCGTTTCACCATGCTCGACGACACCGGTTCCGCCGTGAACCAGGGCAATGGGTGGTGGATTTTGGGCGTCGGCACGCTCATCAGTCTGCTGCTCGCGATCCTGACGCTCTCGTTTGGCAACACCCTCCGCACAGCGCGGTTGCTGGCGGCACGGCTCACTGCGGAACTGCGGCAGAGCGACGCACGCTGGAAATTTGCCCTCGAAGGCACGGGTGCCGGTCTCTGGGACTGGAACGTGCCGGCGGGCACGGTGTTTTTCTCCACCCGCTGGAAAGAAATGCTCGGATTCGCGGAGGACGAAATCGGCAACAGCCTGGACGAATGGACCAAGCGCGTGCATCCCGACGATCTGGCGCGGGCCATGGCCGACCTGCAGGCGCATCTCGATGGAACGACACCCACCTACGCCAACGAACATCGCGTCAGGTGCCAAGATGGCACTTGGAAATGGATCCTCGATCGCGGCCAGGTGATTGAACGCGATGCCGCGGGCAAACCCGTGCGCATGATCGGCATGTACGAGGACATCTCCACCCGCAAGCAGGCAGAGATCGCCGTACAGGAAAGTGAGGAGAGCTACCGCACCCTGTTCGACCGGGCGAATGAGGGGATTTTCCTGTTGGCCGCCGATGGCCGGCTGATCGCAGTCAATCAATCATTCGCCCGGACGCATGGTTACAGCGTGGCCGAAATGTCACGGATGAATCTGCAGGATTTGGACACGCCGGAAACCCAGCAAGAGGCCCCGCAACGGATCGCACGCCTGCTGGCCGGGGAAAGCCTGAACTTCGAGGTGGAACACTACCACCAGGACGGCCATGTGATCCCGCTCGAGGTTTCCACCAGCCTGGTCACCTTCGGCAAGCAAACCCTGATTCAATGTTTTCACCGGGACATCACCGAGCGCAAGCAGCACGAGGAATTCCTGCGCCAATCCCGCAGTGCGGCGCTCAACATGATGCAGGATGCCGTCGCGGCACGCGACCGGGCGGAGCAGGCGAGCCAGGCGCTGCGGGCCAGCGAAGAGAGATTCAGCACCCTGGCGAATTGCGCCCCGGTTGGCATCTACCTGACCGACCCCGGTGGTGCTTGTCTGTATGCAAATCCCGAATGGTGCAACATGACCGGGCTGCCAGCAGCGGCAGCACTCGGGATGGGATGGATGGAGAACTTACATCCGGATGATCGGGGACCGGTGGTGGCGAGTTGGAACCGCATGGCCGCAGCCACCGGCCAGTGGGAACAGGAATTCCGCTTTCAAACCCGTGATGGCAAGGTCACTTGGGTCTATGCATTGGCCGCTCCACAATATGACGGTGCGGGCAACCTTGCCCAGTATGTCGGCATGGGCCTGGACATCACCGGGCGCAAGCGGGCTGAGACCTATCGGGACATGGGTCGGGAAATCCTGCAGATCCTCAACGAGCCGGGAGATTTTCAAGCTGCCATGCAGCGCGTGCTTGCCGCCTTGAAGACGGGGACCGGAGTTGATGCGGTGGGCCTGCGCCTGCAAGCCGGGGAGGACTTCCCGTATTTCGTCCAGCAGGGGTTTTCCGAGGAGTTTCTGCGGACGGAAAACACGCTGCTCGAGCACGACGCGGATGGCGGGCTGTGCCGGAACCAGGACGGCAGCGCCTGCCTGGGCTGCACCTGCGGTTTGGTCATTGCCGGCCGGACCGACCCCGCCAATCCGCTCTTCACGCAGGGCGGAAGCTGCTGGACGAACGATTCCTTCCCGCTGCTGGACCTGCCGGCTGCGCAGGATCCCCGGTTTCGTCCGCGCAACGTCTGCGTTCAACATGGGTATGCCTCCGTCGCCCTGGTCCCCATTCGGATCAGGGACCGGATTGTGGGGCTCATCCAACTCAACGACCGGCGCCAAGGATGCTTCACCCTGGCGGAGGTTCAAGCCCTGGAAGAAATCGCCGCCCACCTCGGCGAGACGCTGCTGAGCCGGCAGGCGGAAGCGGCGCGGCACCAGGCCGAGCAGCAATTCCGTGCCCTCTTTGACAACGCCCCGGAAGGAATCTATCAAACCTCGCCCGAGGGAACCTTCATGATCGCCAACCCGGCGCTGGCGAGGATTCTGGGTTACGCATCGCCTGCGGCACTCATTCGCGAACGCATCGACAGCGGGCCGCAGGGCTATGTTGACCCGCTCCGCCGCCAGGAGTTCCGGCGGCAGCTCGAAGCGGATGGCGTCTGCCTCGGCTTCGAGTATGAAGCCTACCGCCAGGACGGCTCCAAGGTCTGGGTGTCCGAGAACGCCCGCTTGATCCGCAATGCGCAGGGCCAGGTGACCGGCTACGAAGGCAGCCTGGAAGACATCTCCCTGCGCAAGCGGGCGGAGACGGAGCTGCAGGCGAAGAACGCCGAGTTGGAACGCTTCCTCTACACCGCCTCCCATGACCTGAAAAGCCCGGTCGTCACCGTCCAGACGTTCCTCGGCTACCTGGCACGGGATTTGGCGGCGGCCGATGCCGGGCGGATCGAGAACGATCTGCGCTTCATCCGCACCGCCGCGGACAAGATGGCGTGCCTGCTCGACGACTTGTTGGAGTTCTCGCGCGTCGGCCGCGTCATCAACCTGCCCGTGAAGGTCACGTTCCGGGAGTTGGTGGACGAGGCCCTGGGCGCGGTGGCCGGGGGCCTCGCCGAGCGGGGGGTGACGGTGGCGGTGGGTGAGCACGCCGTGACCTTGCTGGGCGACCGGCTCCGGCTGGCGGAGATCTGGCAGAACCTGGTGGAGAACGCCTGCAAGTTCATGGGCGTCCAGCCGGCGCCGCGCATCGAAATCGGCCTTGAGACGCGGGGCGCGGAGCCGGTCTTCTTCGTGCGCGACAACGGCATCGGCATGGACCCGAGCCACCATGCCAGGATCTTCAACCTCTTCGAGAAACTCGATCCGAGTGCCGAAGGCACCGGCCTTGGCCTCGCCCTCGTCAAACGCATCGTGGACTTGTATCAAGGCCGCATCTGGGTCGCATCTCCCGGCCCGGGGCAGGGCACCTGCTTCCATTTCACGCTCCCCGCCGCGCTCCAGCATGACGCGCCCATGCAAGGTCCATGAACCGTCAATTCTTATACTTGAAAATTGAATGTTGAATGTTGAATGTTGAATGTTCAATCCGCAGATCCCCGACACCCAGCACCCAGCATCCAAGATCCAGCAACCAGCATCCAGGATTCCAGGCTTTCAACATTCAACATTCAACTTCCAACTTTCAATGATCAAGTAAAGAGAATGAATTGCCACCGCATCGTCTATTCTTAGCATCGTCTATTCTTACACTTGTAAAGACCATGAACCGTCACCGCACCGCCGATTCTTATACTTGAAAATTGAATGTTGAATGTTGAATGTTGAATGTTGAATGTTGAATGTTCAATCCTAAGATCCCCGGCACCCAGCATCCAGCAACCAAGATCCAGCACCCGGCAACCAAGATCCAGCACCCGGCAACCAAGATCCAGCACCCGGCAACCAAGATCCAGCAACCAGCATCCAGGATTCCAGGCTTTCAACATTCAACATTCAACTTCCAACTTTCAATGATCAAGTAAAGAGCCGGAACCGTCACCGCATCGCCGAATCTCATTCTTGAAAATTGAATATTGAATGTTGAATGTTGAATGTTCAATCCGCATCAATCCGCAGATCCCCGACACCCAGCACCCAGCATCCAAGATCCAGCAACCAGCATCCAGGATTCCAGGCTTTCAACATTCAACTTCCAACTTTCAATGATCAAGTAAAGAGAATGAATTGCCACCGCATCGTCTATTCTTACACTTGTAAAGACCATGAACCGTCACCGCATCGCCAATTCTTATACTTGAAAATTGAATATTGAATGTTGAATGTTGAATGTTCAATCCGCAGATCCCCGACACCCAGCACCCAGCATCCAAGATCCAGCAACCAGCATCCAGGATTCCAGGCTTTCAACATTCAACATTCAACATTCAACATTCAACTTCCAACTTTCAATGATCAAGTAAGAGCCGGAACCGTCACCGCATCGCCAATTCATATACTTGAAAGGACCATGAACCGTCACCGCATCGTCAATTCTCATACTTGAAAATTGAATGTTGAATGTTCAGTCCGAAGATCTCCAGCAACCCGCAACCCGCAACCCGCATGCATCCCACCCCGCCAGCAAGTACTCCCCCGGAGGCAACCCTCTGGACGAACGATTCCAGAACGGTGCTTCACTTCATCCTGATCTTCGTGATGCTGGCGGCGGGCATCGTTGCCGCCGGCTACCATTACTACCTGCGCCAGGCGCAGCAATTCCGCAGCGCAGTCGAACTGCAGCTTGTGGCCATTACGGAACTGAAAATTCGGGAGCTGGCGCAGTGGCGCGTGGAGCGTTTGGAAGATTGTGGCATTCTGTTCAAGAACGCCGCGTTCACGGCTTTGGTGCGGCGCCATTTGGCAGAGCCGGAAGATCAGGACACACTACAGCAGCTCCGGACGTGGCTCGGGAGATTCGGGATGCATGCACGGTATGACCAGATCAGCTTGCTGGATACTCAGGGCGTCACCCGCCTCGCCTTGCCCGACGCACAGTCGCCGGTTTCTTCCATCGTGGCAGAGCACGCAGCCGTAGCGCTGCGGACGGACCAGATGGTGTTTCAGGACTTTTATCGCAGCACCGTGGACGGGCAGATCCGGCTGGCGGTCTTGGTTCCCATTCACGACGAAGCGGACGGCCAGCGGCCGCTGGGCGTGATCGTCATGCGGATCAATCCCAACATCTATCTCTATCCGTTCATCTGCCGCTGGCCCGTGTCCAGCGAGACGGCGGAGACGCTGCTGGTCCGCCGGGAAGGCAACGAGGTCGTCTTCCTCAACGAACTCCGGTTTCAAAAGAACACCGCGCTGACCCTGCGCAGTCCGCTCACCAACACCCTCCTGCCTGCGGTGAAGGCCGCCCTGGGGCAGCAAGGCGTCGTCGAAGGCATTGACTACCGGGGCACTCCGGTACTGGCCGCGCTTGGCGCCGTCCCGGATTCGCCGTGGTTCCTGGTGGCTCGCCGCGATGTGGCGGAAGTGTTCGCACCGTTACGCCCGCTACTCTGGCAAGTCATCGCCATGGTCGGCGCCCTGTTCTTGGCCGCGGCTGCCGGGGTGGGAATGATCTGGCGGCAGCAGCGCGTCCGGTTCTTCCGGGTTCGGGCGGAGGCGCTGCGCGAATCCGAGGTGCGCTTCCACCAAATCGCTGATTCGTTGCCGCAATTGGTGTGGACGTGCCAGCCCGATGGCCCGTGCGATTATTTCAACCGCCGATGGATCGAATTCACGGGAGTGCCCGAGACCCGGCAGCTCGGTTTCGGCTGGCTGGAACAACTCCACCCCGACGACCGTACACCCACCGTGGCCGCATGGGAGGCGGCGGTCGCTGCCGGGACGGCCTTTCGTGTGGAGTACAGAATCCGCGGCCATGACGGTGAATACCGGTGGTTCGATACGCAGGCGGCGCGGTTGTCTGACGCGGCAGGGCACACCGTCAAATGGTTCGGATCGAACACTGACATTACCGAGCGCAAACGGGTGGCGGCGGAACTCAAGACCAGCGAAGAGCGGTATCGCACGATGTTCAACTCGATGATGGAGGGGTTTTGCATCATCGAAGTGATGTTCGACGAACAGGACCGACCCAACGACTACCGCTTCCTGGAGATCAATCCTGCCTTTGAGGCGCAAACCGGCTTGCGGAATGCGCAGGGCAAGCGGATGCGCGAACTTGCGCCACAGCATGAGGCGCATTGGTTTGAACTTTACGGGAAAGTCGCCGTGACGGGCGAGCCTATCCAGTTTGAAAATGAAGCGAAAGAACTGCAGCGTTCCTTCGCGGTGAGTGCCTACCGGGTCTGTGGACAGGGCAGTCGAAAGGTCGGCATCTTGTTCAACGACATCACCGAGCGCAATCTGGCGAAGGCGGTGCTGCACCGGGAACAGGAATTCGTGCGCACGTTGCTGGACAACCTCGCCGACGGCGTGGTCGCCTGTGATGCCGAAGGGCAACTGACGTTGTTCAACCGGGCCGCACGCGAGTGGCATGGCATGGATGCGCTCGCCCTGCCGCCCGCAGAATGGGGCAGGCACTATGACCTGTACGGGCCGGATGGAACCACGCCCCTGCCCACCGAATCCATCCCGCTGTTCCGCGCGTTTCGCGGCGAAACCGTCCGCGATGCCGGGATGGTGATCGTTGCCCAAGGCCAGCCGCCCCGGCACATTCTGGCTGCGGGCGACTCGTTTCATGATGCCCGCCACAACCTGCTGGGCGCGGTGGTGGTGATGCGCGACATCACCGCACGCAAGCAGGCGGAGGCGGAGTTGCAGGCGAAGAACGCCGAGCTGGAACGCTTCCTCCACGCCGTCTCCCATGACCTGAAAAGTCCGGCCGTGACGGTCCGGACGTTCCTCGGCTACCTGGCCCAGGATTTGGCAGCGGCCGATGCCGGGCGGATCGAGAAGGATCTGCGCTTCATCCATGCCGCCGCAGACAAGATGACGTGCCTGCTCGACGACCTGTTGGAGCTGGCACGCGTCGGCCGCGTCGGCAACCGGCCCGTGAAGATCACGTTCCGCGAGCTGGTGGCCCAGGCCCTGGCCGCAGTGGCCGGGCGCATCGCCCACCGGGGGGTGACGGTGGCGGTGGGTGAGCACGCCGTGTCCTTGCTGGGCGACCGGCTCCGGCTGGCGGAAATCTGGCAGAACCTCATAGAGAATGCCTGCAAGTTCATGGGCGACCAGCCGGCCCCGCGCATCGAAATCGGCCTTGAGATGCGGGGCGCGGAGCCGGTCTTCTTTGTGCGCGACAACGGCATCGGCCTGGACCCGAGCCACCATGCCAGGATCTTCAACCTCTTCGAGAAACTCGATCCGAGTGCCGAAGGCACCGGCCTTGGCCTCGCCCTCATCAAACGCATCGTGGACTTGTCTCTGGGCCGCATCTGGGTCGCGTCCCCCGGCCCGGGGCAGGGCACCTGCTTCCATTTCACGCTCCCCGCCGCACTCCAGCAGGATGCGCCCATGCCATGCCCATGAACCGTCCATTCTCATACTTGGATCTTGGACTCCGCATCTCTAACATCCGGCACGCGGGACGCGTGCCTTCCGACGCGGCCGGGACGGACGCGCTCATGCGCAGCGCCCCGCAAGCCTTTCCTATTGAAAGGCGGAAGACGATAAATGCCTTGCTTTTTGAAAGGCAAAGTGGAGTAAATCAGCCATGCGAAGAAATGTGACCGTGCAGCTTCTGGCTTGGAAAGCCCAGGTCCGGCGGAAACCGCTGATTCTGCGTGGCGCGCGCCAAGTGGGGAAGACCTGGTCGGTGGTTGATTTCGGCAAGCAGCATTTTCCAGGGGCCGTGCATGTGGTTGATCTGGAAAAGCATCCTGAATGGCATGCGGTGTTTGCGGGCGATTTGGGTGCCAAGGAATTGTGCTACTGGGACCGGGCGGCAAAGAGCAGTAGCGCGGAGGTTGATTTCCTGGTGGTGGTGGCCGGCCGGATCTGCCCCGTGGAGGTCAAGAGCGGACCCTCTGGACGACTGAGAAGCCTGCGTCTGCTGCTCGATACCCACGCGAATTGCCCGACCGGCTATGTTTTTTCCGGTGCCCCGTATGCCGCCTTGCCGGACCAAAAACTGCTCTTCCTGCCGCTCTATTACGCCGGTGCCCTGCATCCCCATCCAACTCCCATGTGAAACCATCGAACCGTCACCGCACCGCCAATTCTTATCCTTGAAAAGACCATGAATTGCCACCGCATCGCCGATTCTTAGACTTGAAAAGACCAAGAACCGTCACCGCATCGCCACCCACAACCCGCATGCATCCCACCCCGAAACACCAACCTCCGGAGGCCTCAATCCGGTCAGACGATTCCAGATCGGCGCGTGCCTTCATCCTGATCCTCGTGGTTCTGGCGGCGGACATCGTTGCCAGCGGCTACTATTACTACCGGTACCAGGCGCGGCAAGTCCGCGCCACCGCCGAGCAGCAGCTTTTGGCCATTGATGAACTGAGGGTGAGCGAGCTGACGCAGTGGCGCAACGAGCGCTTGGGAGATGGCGGCATTCTGTTCAAGAACGCCGCTTTCGCGGATTTGGTGCGGCGATTTCTGGAACAGCCGGAGGATCCGGACGCACCACCGCAGCTTCGGTCCTGGATCGATAAATACGGCACGCACTTCCGGTACGACGAGATCCGCTTGCTGGATACTCATGGCCAGACCCGCCTCTCCTCGCCCGCCGGACTGGCGGTGGTTTCCCCCGTAGTGGCAGAGCACGCCGCAGCAGCACTTCGGACGGGCCAGCTCGAGCTTCAGGATTTTTTCCGGAGTACCGTCGATGGGAAGATCCGGCTGGCCCTCCTGGTTCCCATATTCGACGAGGCAGACGGCCAGCGGCCGCTGGGCGTGATCGTCATGCGGATTGATCCCGCCGCCTATCTCTATCCGTTAATCAGCCGTTGGCCCGTGCCCAGCGAGACGGCGGAGACGCTGCTCGTCCGCCGGGAAGGCAACGAGGTTGTCTTCCTGAACGAACTCCGGTTTCAAGCCTCCCCCGCGCTGACCATGCGCATTTCGCTCGCCAACACCACCATGCCTGTGGTGAAGGCCGTCCTGGGGCAGGAAGGCATCGTGGCAGGCCGCGACTACCGGGGCGTCCCGGTGTTGGCCGCAGTGCATGCCGTCCCGGATTCACCTTGGTTCATGGTGACGCTCCAGGATGTCAGGGAAGTGGTGGCGCCGTTGCGCACGCAACTCTGGCAAGTGATCGCCATGGTCGGCGTCCTGCTCCTCGGCACGGGAGCCGGGCTGGGGCTGGTCTGGCGGCGGCAGCGCGTCCGCCATTACCGGAAGCAGGCGCAGGCGGCGGAAGTGCTCCACGAAAACGAAATGAAATACCGGACTTTGTTTGAGACCGCGAATGATGCCATTCTGCTGTTTACCGATGATCGTTGGGTTGACTGTAACACCGCAACGTTGCGGATATTCGGCTGCACTCGGGAGCAGTTCATTGGCGCACATCCGAGCAGGTTCTCACCTCCCCTGCAGCCCGATGGGCGGTCTTCAGCAGAGGAGGCGATCGAGAAGATCCATCTTGCCTATACGGTGGGACCACAGGTTTTCGATTGGGAACACTGCCGGGCGGATGGCGCACCCTTTGCCGCAGACGTTCACCTGAATCGCCTGGAGTTGGGTGGCAAACCGTATGTGCAGGCCATCGTGCGTGATATCTCCGAGCGCAAGCAGGCGGCGGCGATCAACGCCGCACGCTTGCATCTGATTGAATTCTCGGCCGCCCATTCCTTGGACGAATTGCTTGAGGAAACCCTCAATGAAGCCGAGAAGCTCAGCGGCAGCGTCATCGGCTTCTGCCATTTTGTGGAGGATGATCAGACCACTCTGACCCTGCAGAACTGGTCCACCCGGACCAAAGCGGAGTTCTGCCGAGCGGAAGGCAAGGGCTCGCACTATGCCATCGACATGGCCGGCGTCTGGGTGGATTGCCTGCACGAGCGAAAGCCGGTGATCCATAATGATTACGCCTCGCTCCCCCATCGCAAAGGGATGCCCGAAGGTCATGCGGTGGTGGTCCGGCAACTGGTAGTGCCGGTCATGCAAGGCGAGAAAGTGGTGGCGATTCTCGGCGTCGGGAACAAACCGGCCGACTATACCTCATTGGACGTCGCGGTCATTGCAGAGCTTGCCGAGCTGGCGTGGCAAATTGCCGGCCGCAAACGCACGGAGGAAACACTGCAAAAAATCCGCGCCTTGCTGACCCAGGCCGAAAGACTGGGGAAAGTCGGTGGCTGGGAATTTGACCTTGAGACCCGGCGGCAAACCTGGACCGAAATGGTTTACGAGATCCACGAATTGGACTTCACCGGCCAGCCGACGGTGGACCAAGGCCTCAATTTCTACACGCCCGCGTCCCGGCCGATTATTGAACAGGCCGTGCAGCACGCGATCGAACGGGGCGAACCGTTTGATGTGGAGTTGGAAATCATCACGGCGAAAGGCAACCTGCGCAGCGTGCATGCCATTGGCAAGGCGGATCCGGCCCGCCGCAAAGTCGCCGGCTTCTTTCAGGACATCACCGAGCGCAAGCAGGTGGAGGCGGAGTTGCAGGCGAAGAGCGCCGAGCTGGAACGCTTCCTCCACGCCGTCTCCCATGACCTGAAGAGTCCGGCCGTGACGATCCAGACGTTCCTCGGCTTCCTGGCCCAGGATCTGGCGGCGACCGATGCCGGGCGGATCGAGAAGGATCTGCGCTTCATCCACGCCGCCACGGACAAGATGATGCGCATGCTCGACGAGTTGTTGGAGCTGGCACGCGTCGGCCGCGTCGGCAGCCGGCCCGTGAAGGTCACGTTCCGGGAGCTGGTGGACGAGGCCCTCGGCGCGGTGGCCGGGCGCATCGCCGAGCGGGGGGTGACGGTGGCGGTCGGCGAGCATGCCGTGTCCTTGCTGGGCGAGCGGCTCCGGCTGGCGGAAATCTGGCAGAACCTGATCGAGAACGCCTGCAAGTTCATGGGCGACCAGCCGGCCCCGCGCATCGAAATCGGCCTTGAGATGCGGGGCGCGGAGACGGTCTTCTTCGTGCGCGACAACGGCATCGGCCTGGACCCGCGCCACCATGCCAGGATCTTCAACCTCTTCGAGAAACTCGATCCGAGTGCCGAAGGCACCGGCCTTGGCCTCGCCCTCATCAAACGCATCGTGGACTTGTATCAAGGCCGCATCTGGGTCGCATCCCCCGGCAAGGGTCAGGGCACCTGCTTCCATTTCACGCTCCCCGCCGCGCTCCAGCAGGATGCGCCCATGCCGAGTCCATGAACCGTCACCGCATCGCCGATTCTCATACTTGAAAAGACCAAGAACCGTCACCGCATCGCCGATTCTTATACTTGAAATTTGAATATTGAATATTGAATGTTGAATGTTGAATGTTGAATGTTGAATGTTGAATGTTGAATATTGAATATTGAATGTTGAATGTTGAATGTTGAATGTTGAATGTTGAATGTTCAATCCGCAGATCCCCGCCACCCAGCATCCGGCAACCAAGATCCAGCACCCGGCCCACCCCCAAGCCGATCATCGCAACTGTGCCGTGTCCTTTGCCACCGGGAGCAGGCACGGTGAGCCAGCCAACCACCCGCGAGCCATATTTCCTCGCCACCATGCTCGACGGGCATGAAAACCGGTGATAATCTGGACGGCGGGCCGCAGGACACGAAAGTCCCGCAGCCGCCTTGTGAATCTCAACCGGACCATCGCCATGCCCACCCAGCACTCCCGCATCCTTCTCGCGCTCACCCTGGCGCTCACCGGCTGCTCCCAATACGCGAGCGTCTCACCCCAGACCCCGCAATTTCACCCGGTGCGTGCCACCCTCGGCACGCTGGCCACGGTGGAACATGGCATCACCAGCGGCCTCCGTCGGGAAAAACACGATCCGCTCGTCGCGCTGGGCGAGTTTCTCACCGCCGCCGATCTCGCGGCGAAGCAACTCGAGCGCCACCCTGCCGACAGCGCCGCACGCGACGCCTACAACTTTGCCGTCGCCCGCGTCCTCGGCATCATCCAAAAGGCGAAGCTCGATCCGTGGACGCAGCCGCTGCGCGTGCCTGCAGTGGGCGGCGAGTTCCTCGTCACGCACCGGCCCGACCCGCGCCCGGCGTGGAATCCGGCGCTCTATGACTTCACGCCCGCCGATGAATTCGACATCAGCGGCAGCTACGTTACCGAGCATTCGCGCAAGGAAGGCCTCGGCGCGCCGACCGTGGCTACCGGGCGCGGGCTGAATGCGAACGCCGCGAAGGACTTCACCATTCCGAAGATTTTCTACGGGATCACCGCCCTCATCCGTTTCGAGGGGCGACGTGCCGTGATCGGGTTTGAAGACCCGCTCGCCACCGAGCGGGTGAGCTTCGGCGGACATAGCGTCCCGCTCGCCGCCGATTACACCGTGCCGCTGGCCGTGATGCTCGCGAGCACGCAGCCGAAGAAAATGGAACTCACCCGCCTGCTGCGCCCGGAGCAATACGCCGAGACCGCACGCATCTCGCGGCTTCAGCCATACGACCCGAACAAAACGGTGGTGCTCGTCGTGCATGGTCTCATGGATTCGCCCGCGACCTGGGTGCCAATGATCAATGCCCTGCGCGGCGACGCGCAGATCCGGCGCACCTGTCAGTTCTGGTTCTACAGCTATCCGAGTGGCTACCCGTATCCGCACTCGGCGGCGATTCTGCGGCGCGAACTCGACGCGATCAAAAAGCGTTTCCCGCTGCAAAAGAACATGGTCGTCATCGGCCATAGCATGGGCGGCTGCATCAGCCGCTTGCTCATCACCGACACCGGCGACAAAATTTGGATGGGTATTTTCAAGAAGCCGCCGGCGCAGGTGCCGATGTCGCCCGAGACCAAGCAGCTCCTTACCGAAGCGGTGATGTTCCAGCACCGGCCGGAAGTCGGGCGCGTCATCTTCATCGCGGCACCGCTGCGGGGCAGCGAACTCGCAACCAACTGGGTCGGGCGCATTGGCACGAAGCTCGTGAAATCGCCCGCCACACTCCTCAAGGCCGGCAATGAAGTGCTGAAGGTTGCGACGTTCCAGGCCGACGATCTCAAGCTCAACCGGATGCCTAACAGTGTGGACACCCTCGCGCCCAACAATCGCTTCGTAAGGGAGATCAACAAAATCCCGATCGCGCCCGGCATCCCGTATCACGTCATCAGCGGCGACCGCGGCAAGGGCGGGAACAAGGATCACACCAAGCCCGTCATGTCCGATGGCATCGTGCCCTACTGGAGCAGCCACCTCGACGGCGCACAGAGCGAACTCGTCGTCCCCTCCGGCCACAGCGCACACCAAAACCCGCAGGCCATCGCCGAGGTGAAACGCATCCTCAAGCGGCACGTCCGCTGAGATGGCGTTGGCTCTACCGCCGCCGCATGCACGAAAGCCTGCTCGACGAGTGCCCCGGCATGTCGCCCCGTCGCAAGCAACTGCTGTTGGAGAAATTCGGCAGCGTCGCCCGCCTGAAAAACGCCAGCGTCGCGCAGCCCGCCGCGGTGCCCGGCATCTCGGAGAAATCCGCCGCCCTCATCCTCGAGTTCCTCCGGCAAGGCGGGTGAGGCGGGGGGCGGAACGTCACGCGCAGCCGACCCCGCCCGCGGGGCTGACCGTCGAGACGGGGTTGAGGTTGGGGTTACGTGAGGTCATCGAAACTATGGGGCTGGTGGGGGTCGGTCTGGCGCGTCTTGTTATGCACCGGGTCCGGAGCGCTTTACGAGGGGGATTTGTGTGTGTTTGTAGAAATCGTCAAGGGATTTAGGTGGTCTTGAATTTTTTCCTTCGAATCGCTGAAAAATTTCCCCGATATCTTTTCCGCAGAATGAGTAATCGGTATTCATGTATGTATTTCCTTGGCTATCGTGGATGATGGATATGTCGTAGCCGGCGCCGCTGCAACATGATGTTTCGCATCTTGCTATCAGCCATTCATTATTGTCGAATTTGTATACGAATATGTCGCGGTCTGCTTGGGAGCATATTTCCGCATCATCAATGGTTTTGATTTTGTTGAAATCATTGCTCCATTTGTACGCATAGTAAGTCGGTGCGATGTAATGCCACAGTACGGCAGACGAAACGAACGCGATTGGCAGGGCAATCGTGGCAATTAAGGCGATACCGAGTAGTCGGCGGAAGATTCTCATGCTGCGTGGTTAAGGAGCATAACAACTATTGGGCAACTGGTCGGGTTGTATCGCGACGCGTCGTCTTGCGTTGCGACAAGGTGGTGTTCACGGGGATATGGTGCGCGTTTCCCGTGCCCTGCTCAAGGAGAAACTGCGCTGGAACAACTGCGCAGGGCTGCGGTTTCATCCGGCATTCCAGCGTCACGCTTTTGGGTGGGCACCGGAGGCGTGAGGAGGAAAAGCTGAAACGCTGGAAAGCTGAAATGAAGAAGGCAAGGCCGGGACCGGTCCCGTGCGGAATTGGGGGTGCGTGCGTTACAGCGGGCGTGGGTAGGTTTCAACCGCGGCGGATTCGGGCGGGAATGACATCCGTCCAACCGTGGTGTCTGGAATCAAGCGGGCTGCGGACGCCGAGTCTGGGTTGGTTCGGGACAGAGAACATTCTTCCATCCGCGATCTGCGATCCACTATCCGCGAGCCAATGGCACTGCGGCTGGAAGCACGCAGCCACGGCCTGCGGCTGGAAGCACGCAGCTACGGCCTGCGGCTGGAAGCACGCAGCTACGCTCCATAACGGATTTATCCATGGGCCGGCAATTGCCTTCGAGCCGTGTTCTCTACGCCAAAGGCGTTAAGCCGTCCAGCCCAGGGTTGCCGTCGCCAGACGGCTACCCTGGGGAGAATGGTAGAATGAAGATGAACCGCAAGAAGTGACTGAATGGCAAATTCTTCCTCTTTCCCTCGCAAATCAGCAATCAACAGCCGAGCGGAGCGAGACAGATCCCGCAGACGCGGGACCCGGAGGGCGAGGCCGGCGGGCCTCGTCAATCATCAATCATCAATCATTCTCCACCCCGGTGCCGGACAGAACCACGTTGTGGTTCATTTTTCCTGGACGTTTGAGCCTGGGACAGGCCGCGGCGCTGGCGGCTTATTCGAAGCGGGGGTTCATCGACGTGTTGGCCCGGCATGGGGTGCCGGTGGCTCAGGCATGGGCAGGCAGTTTGGGTAGGGTTGGAAAGACTTGTTCCGGGCTCTTCCCGGTCAACTTCATATACAGCGCGTCGGGGCAGAGGTCGATCTCCCCGGGCCATTCGGGATGTCCCGCTGCGGCGAGGGTCACCTGCTCGAATACTCCCGGCGTCAACCACGCGGAAAACACTCCGCGCCCGGCATACGAAGACAAATCCACTACGCCACAAGCTCCATCGTCATACCGGAGGAATAGCCGGTATCCGTCCATGGGAGAAATCTCGGTGAGGTTCATCGCGGGCAACCTACCCCCGACTTGCCAGCTTGTCGAGGATCAGTGCAAACCGAAGCCGGAGGGTGCCCCACCAAGTGGCCCGGCCAGGGTCCCCCACAAGCGATGGCGATGGGAGCCTGACAAGGACAGGAGTGGGACTCCGCACCCGTAGCGCAGCACCCTCAAGCTGCTCCAGCGCATCCGCTACGAGGCCCACCGCTTCGCCAACGGCTACCACGAACTGCTCTACCGCCGCCGCATGCACGAAAGCCTGCTCGACGAGTGCCCCGGCATGTCGCCCCGTCGCAAGCAACTGTTGCTAGAAAAATTCGGCAGCGTCGCCCGCCTGAAAACGCCAGCGTCGCGCAGCCCGCCGCAGTGCCCGGCATCTCGGAGAAATCCGCCGCCATCATCCTCGAGTTCCTCCGGCACGGCGGGGGAGGCGGGGGCGGTACGTTTGAGCGATGGCGGTCGCGTGGTTGAGGTGAGTTAGCGGGGCGGTTGTGAGCCTTCAGGCGGCTTGCCATCCGCAGGTTTGCTCTTAGGGACGGATGCGGCGAGTGAGATGAAAGGCTTAGATGCCTTGTATAATACCATGCGTTCTGAGTACCCGGAGCGTTGCGAGTCATTACGGGAAAGGCTGATGGCCTGCTCAAGGATTGCAACAGCAGATTTGAAGTCGCCGGTTGCTGCGTAACTCGCTGCCAATGTATCCAAAATGTCGGGTTCGGACTGACCGGCAATCTTCACTGCATCTTGTGCCAGGGCGATACTGCGTTTTCCGTCACGAAGAGCAGGTGCGGGCGTGGTGGCAAGAAACCATGCGAAATTGTTTAACGCACTTTCTGATTTTCGATTCAATTTCAATGCCTTTTCATAGTCTGTGAGGGCTGCCGCATAATCTCCGATTTCTTCATGGGACGAGGCTAGATCCAACAGGCCCTCGACACCGTCTTGTTCACCATGCTCCGGCCAACCTTCTAACCAGCCTTCCTTGTGATAGAAATAGAAATTGTGCCCGCCCGGACACATTCCGCAGAAATAGACTCTATCGGGATGATCCTTGGAACGGCCCGCACCCATATAATTGACCAGCATTTCCTTGTGGCAATGAGGACAGTTCAAGTCCAGCGGAGCTATGGTGTCCTCCTTCTCCCAATATTCGCGATAATGTCGGACGAGTTTTTCCAGTTCGATCGGCTTACCACGAACGCGTCTCGAGAAAGCCTGGTTGATGATCCCCGACATGTCGTCGGCGTGGTAAATACCAAGCCGAGTGAAGTATCTTTCTAACGGCGAGTCTCCCCATAGACCCCAGGAGTTGCGCATTGCCATTCCGGCCCCGTGATGAACCATTGTTGCATAGTCATCGCCTGCCTCATTGATGAGGTTGCGATCTTCATCGGTGAGCCCCGCCATCATGAGATCGAGTGCCTCATCCAGCGTCTCGGGGATACGCTCGCGGCCTTCCGAATCGTCATGCCCTTCGGCATCCAAGTCGCTTGCGGATGGCTGCTCGCCTTGACCGTCGTTTCTACTCGACTCTTGGGGGCGGCGGTCACATCCTACGACGAGAAAGGAGGCTACCACGATCAGAAAACGGCAGATTCCGCGAGGATTCATGGTGTTGGCGTGTCGGGCCTGCCACCGGCTACTGGGGGCCATCCTTCGACGTGGGGGGTGAGGGTTGATCTTTCGCGGTAGGCTTGACGGCGGGCTTGGTAGCCGGTTGGACAGCGCCCGCTGGTTCGACCTTTGTCTTCTCTTGGATGTATTTGAAAAATTGAATCTCAAGGTCTTCTTCTTTGTATTTTGTATATGCTTTGGAAATGGCCGAATCGATTAGTTCATAGTCGGGACCAGATGCTTCGTCAAATTTTCTGAGTTTTGTCTGCTTCAATGCCGCAACCGCGGCTTCAATTGCACAAGCCATGTTTCGCGAGCCAATGTCGAGATAAGCTGCTACAAGCTCTTTGGGTGTCACGATGTCGTCCTTGTCAGGATGATCAAAGAAATTGGACATCGCATCCATAAAACTATCACCCTCAGTCAAACCATTAAACATGGCTGCAATCAGGAAGTTGTATTCCCAAGGGGCCAGGCGATCCTTGAGCGCTTTATATGTCCAGTCGTCATTCCAATGCACGTCGGATCCGGCTTTCTTCCAGAGTTTATCGTAGATACTACCAGTGAACGCGCGCATTTCCGCTATGTCCGCGGCAGACGCGCGAATTCCGATAAGCAGTGAGAGTACAGATATAAAGGTAAGGCGGAGCATTTTCATATCGGTCGAACAGTTATTCGGCGACCGGTCGTGATTGATCGCGACGCGTCGCCTTGCGTTGCGAAAATGGAGTGTCCACGGGGCTAGGGTGTGCGTTTTCCATGCCCATGGCAAGGAGGAACTTGCGACAGGAGGAACTTGCGAAGGGCTGGGTTTTCTTCTGGAATTTCGGCGTCACGCTTTTGGGTGGGCACCGAGAGGCGTGAGGAGGAAAAGCTGAAACGCTGGAAAGCTGAAATGAAGAAGGCAAGGCCGGGACCGATCCCGTGCGGAATTGGGGGTGCGTGCGTTACAGCGGGTGTGGGAAGGTTTCAACTGCGGCGGATTCGGGCGGGAATGGCATCCGCCCAGCCGTGGTGTCTTAAATCAAGCGGGCTGCGGACGCCGAGTCTGGGTTGGTTCGGGACAGAGAACACTCTTCCATCCGCGATCTGCGATCCACTATCCGCGAGCCAAAGGCACTGCGGCTGGAAGCACGCAGCCACGGCCTGCGGCTGGAAGCACGCAGCTACGCTCCATAACGGATTTATCCATGGGGCCGGCAATTGCCTTCGAGCCGTGTTCTCTACGCCAAAGGCGTTAAGCCGTCCAGCCCAGGGTTGCCGTCGCCAGACGGCTACCCTGGGGAGAATGGTAGAATGAAGATGAACCGCAACGCGGTTCCGTCCCTCCGGCGCGGGCGCTCGTTGATTGATTGCTGAGTGCCGATTGTTGAGTGTTGATTTTTGAAGTGACTGAATGGCAAATTCTTCCTCTTTCCCTCGCAAATCAGCACTCAACAGCCGAGCGGAGCGAGACAGATCCCGCGGACGCGGGACCCGGAGGGCGAGGCCGGCGGGCCTCGTCAATCAGCACTCATCAATCATTCTCCACCGCGGCACCGGACGGAACCACGTTGTAGTTCATTTTTTCCTGGACGAATATCCCCAGGGTAGGCTCTGCGAGCCAACCCTGGGCTGAGGGCCGCTATCCCGTTGGGATAGGAAATCCCACTTCAACGCCTGCCGTGCAAAGAAATCCGGCGTGGCCACGTTCGCCGCTCTGAGGTTTTTCGTTGAAGCTGCCGCAGAGTGGGGTAAAGTGCGCTCATGCCTGCCGCGACCGTCACCATGGATCCCCGGATGCCAGCCTTCGTTTCTGCGGAGGAAGCACGCTTGATGCTGTCGATCAAGCTGTTTGAAGTCGGCCGCTTGAGCCTGGGGCAGGCTGCGGCGCTGGCGGCTTATTCGAAGCGGGGTTTCATCGACGTGTTGGCCCGGCATGGGGTGCCGGTGGTGAATTATCCGGCGGCGGATCTAACGGATGAGATCGCATGGTGAGGATTCCGGCCATTTTGGACTGTGCCTGCCTGATCGGCATGGAACGCGTCGGGCTCCTTGACTTGCTCCCTCAATTGCTGGACCCCATTTTCGCACCCCCAGCGGTGGTCGGAGAGTTCGGCTCGTTGCCGGAGTGGCTGACAGAACAAGCGCCGCTTGATCTTGGCATGGTTGCCGCGCTCAATCTCATCGTGGAACAGGGGGAAGCCGAGGCGATCGCGCTTGCCTATGAAATGAAGCATCGCCTGATTCTGGATGACCTGAAAGCCAGGGAAGCCGCGCAACGCCTTGGAATCGCGATTACCGGCACGGTGGGCTTGCTGCTCAAGGCCAAGCAAGCGGGGCTCATCCCGGCCTTGCGCCCGGTCCTTGCCTTGCTGGATGAAAATCGCTTCCGAATCAGTTCAGCGCTGAAGGCCGAGGCCTTGGTGCTGGCCGGTGAGTGAAACGGCCAGGTGGAGGTGTGATTCTGAAAGACTTTGCGCCTTGGCGGCTTTGCGCGAGAAATCGCTGGTGACCCGCGCAAAGGCGCAAAGGCGCAAAGGAAGATGGGTTTATTGGTAGATTCGCATCGTGCGCCATGGGTGTTCAGTCGCCACGCAGATCGTCCATGACTTGCTGCAACGGCGTGCCGGTCTTCCCCGTGCGTCCGCGCTCCCGGCGCTCCGCCAGGCTTTGCAGCCATGCCTCACGCACGGCGCGAGGCTTCGCGGTTGGCACCGGACTCGGCGCCAGCGCCGCTTGCAGCCACACCAGCAGCGAGCGTTGCTGCGATGGGGGCAGCGATGTCACCGTCCTTTCGATGTTGGTCAGAGTGCTCACGGGCGGAGATTACCACACTGGGCAGAAACTGACAAGTTGCGGAAGGTCCAGGCACAGTCCATCTCTTCTCTCGTCGTCTTCTCACCACGCCGCCGTTCCGGCCAAGGCCCTCAGTTTTTCCAAATCGCCGCTTGACTTTGGCCCGAATCATCACAAATTGCCATCACAATGAAAACCGCGACGGTCCGGGATTTGCGCTACGACTTCCCCAAAATCGAGAGCTGGCTGGCGGGTGGTGAGGAAATCCTCATCACCAGGCACGCCAAACCCATCGCCAGGCTGTCCGCCGATCTTTCTCCCGCGTTGCCGCTGCCGCCCCTGCCGGATTTCAAGGCCCGGCTCAGGAAAACCTGGGGGGATCGGTTCTTCAGTCAGGCAGAGGTCGATGAAATGCGGGCCTTTGAAACCGGCGAGCCATGATCCACTACGCCGACACCAGCTTCCTGTGCTCATCCTCGAGTTCCTCCGCCACGGCGGGTGAGGCGGGGGCGAAATGACCAAGCCATGTCATCGCCAGTCGCTGGTTCGTGGTTGAAATGAAACCGCATGGCCTTGGAGCCGTTGGCATCCGCGCCTTGTCGCCTTTCAGCGGTAAACGTCGCGACGATGCCGCACGCGGATCACGAACACCACCAACTCTTCCCTCTTGATGTCGTAAACAACCCGGTAATCACCGACTCGGATGCGATAGGTGTGCTCCGAGCCCACCAACTTCTTGCATCCAACCGGACGCGGATCGTTGGCCAGCGCCTCAATGGCTGCCACCATCACGGGAATCCACTGCCGGTCAATTCCGCGCAGGTCCTTCGTCGCGGACCGGGCGAACTCAATGCGGAAGGAGGCCATCGGCTACCAATTGCTCTTTGAGTGCTGCCAGGGAAACCCGGTCCTCGTCGCGCCTCTCCGCCACGCAGGCCAGGTCAGCAACATCCTCCATCAGTTCCTCGTAGTCGGCGATGGGGATTACCACCGCGACCTTCTCGCCGCGCTCGTCAGTCAGGTACTGGGTGGTCATGGCTGCAATTTGGCGCAGGATGCCCTCGATGTCCACTGGCATTTTCCTCCCGGCCGCCTATGGCTGGTGGGAGTCTGTCAGTGCTGGGCATCAGTATCGGCTATGCGCTCGGGTTTACCCGCGGCATTGCGGTGAGGTCTTGCCACGCTCGGTCACGCCGGGTTCTGGTGCTGGAAAGACACCGCGCAAGAGGCCTTCCATGGGGTTGAAATCACTGGGCTCATGCCGGTCGGCAACGGCGATTTCTGTAACAGAGAGCGATTGCTGCGGCGATTGGCACCCAGGACACGGGACTTGGCTCCGGAATGGGTCGCACGAGATAGTGGCTATACCAGGGGTGCGATTGGTCATCGGCGGTTTGGGCGAAGACAGTGAAACTGCTCTGGATTGGACGGGCAAGGCCGGGCATCCCGGCAACCCCGCCGGTGCCGGAGAATTGCCACACCTCATGATTGCCGGTAGCCAGCACCTCGGCTACGAAGGCATTGGCTCCGTCAGATCGGCCTGGTGCATCGCTGAGGGTAGAGCCCATGAGGGACGACAAGAGTGCTCCTCCCGCCACATTGGCGAGCGAACCCTTGAACGATGGGATCTCCACGATGCCCGCATGCGTGAATAGCTCGATTACCCGAGCAGTGCTCGCATGGGAAAACCCGATGAAACGCGGATCACCGAGGATCATTGCTTCGGCCTCGTCGTAGCTGTGATCGAGCATGACCGAAAAATCAAGCCACTGCAGGTCAGTTGCGGTGTCCAGCGTGACGAGACCATCGCCACGCTCCTGCCAATCCAAGCTGACCAGCGCTCCGAAGCATGGGCTTGGAAGGCATGTGATCAACACCAGTAGTTTAAGGGCGGCTGACATTATCTTTGGCTACGTTGATGGCTCTCGGGGCGGAAAGCGGTGACGGGTCACCGCAGTCCAAAGTCAGAACTCGCAATTTCCCGGGGTTCTGGCGAACGGGATCACGTCGCGGATGTTGGCCATGCCGGTGACGAACATGAGCATGCGCTCGAAGCCCATCCCGAAGCCGGCGTGCGGGACGCTGCCGTATTTCCGCAAGTCCGCGTACCAGGCATAGGCTTCCGGGTTGATGCCGTGCTTGGCGAAGTTGTCTAGCAATACATTCAGCCGTTCCTCGCGCTGGCTGCCGCCGACGATCTCGCCGATGCCGGGGACCAGCAGATCCATCGCGGTGACGGTTTGGTCGTCGTCGTTGAGGCGCATGTAGAACGGTTTGATTTCCTTCGGGTAGTTGAAGACGGTGACCGGTTTCTTGCAGTGTTCCTCGGTGAGCCAGCGCTCGTGCTCGGATTGCAGGTTGAGGCCGTACTCCACCGGATACTCGAAGGATTTGCCGCTGGCCTTGAGCAAGTCCACGGCTGCGGTGTAGGCAATCCGCTCGAACGGCCGGCTTGCCACAAACTCCAGGCGCTCGCGCAGACCCTTGTCCACGAATTTCTCGAAGATCGCCAGATCGCCCGCGTTGTTTTCGAGAGCTTCCCTGACCAGGTATTTCACCAGCGACTCGGCCAGTTCCATGTCGCCGGCGAGGTCGCAGAACGCGACTTCCGGTTCGATCATCCAGAACTCCGCGGCATGGCGCGAGGTGTTGGAATTCTCCGCGCGGAAAGTGGGGCCGAAGGTATAGATGTTGGACAGGGCGCAGGCGAAGGTTTCCCCTTCGAGCTGGCCGCTTACGGTTAGATAGGCGCGTTTGCCGAAGAAGTCCTCGGTGTCATTGGCCATCTGGTCGTCCGGCAGGGTGGTCACGCGGAACATCTCGCCGGCCCCCTCGCAATCGCTGGCGGTGATGATCGGGGTGTGGACGCAGATGAAATCCCGCTCTTGGAAAAACCGGTGGACTGCGTATGCCAGCCGGCTGCGCATCCGGAACACCGCGCCGTAGAGGTTGGTGCGGGGCCGCAGATGGGCGATGGAGCGCAGGAATTCCGTGCTGTGGCCCTTTTTCTGCAACGGATAGTCCTCCGGCACCTCGCCTAACAAATTCAGCGAGGCGGCCTGCATTTCCCAGCGCTGGCCGGCAGCGGGGGAGGGGATGAGTTTGCCGCGCACCTCCACCGAGGCCCCGGTGTTCATTTTGGTGATCGCCTCGTAGCCGGGAATTCCGGCGTCGGCGACGATCTGGAGGTTGCCGAGGCAAGTGCCGTCGTTGAGTTCGATGAAGGAAAACGCCTTGGAATCCCGGCGGGTCCGGATCCAGCCGGCCACCTGGAGTTCATCGCAGGGTTCGTCGCGTTGCAGGACATGCTTGATGAGAGAGCGCATGGCGGCGAGTAGAACCAATCCGCCACCGTTTGTCAAAGCGCACCGCGCAAAAATCGCAGATCTGCCCGGCACCGGGCTTGTCGGCTGGCGATCCGATGGATGCCACCGCTCGCGGCAGGGGGCCGCGTGCCACGGTCCTACTTGGGAGACCAGAGGTCGGCGGGGCGGAGGTCGATGAGTTCGATGGCGTCGAACCAGCGGGCAAGATCCTTGGCCTTGTCGTCGAAGTTGTTAGAGCCGAAGCTGAATTTGGCACCCATGCTTTTGGCGAGTTTGAGGAAGGCGGGCCTGGGAAAGTCCGAACCGGCCTGGATTTCAAGGGCGATGCCTTTCCCGACGGCTTTGGCGATGACCTGGCGCATGCGGACCTCGGTCCAGAGCTGGTCGTAGAGGTGGGCGATGCAGGGCGGCAGATAGGTGGGGTTGGCTAGAATCGAGATGGGTTCGTCGAGGATGCGCAGGTGGTGGGCGAGGTACTCCAACATCCAGGCCGCAGGGTCGTCGATGGTGACCTCGGGGAGCCACAGGCGGCGCGGCTTGCCCTCGGCGGTGAGGCCCAGGATCATGGTGTCGGCGAGGATGAAGTCGAGGCGTTGGCGGAGGGCCGGATCGAGCTGGGTGAACCAATCGCGGTCGTTGACCTGGATGCCGACGGGCACTCGCTGGCCGGTGGGGAGGGGCTGCGCCTGGGCGTCGATGAAGGCCTTGAGCTTGGCGTTGTCGGCGAGCGGCCACTCGCGGCCGAAGTTTTCCAGCACCGCGCTCCGGATGCCGCTCTGTTCCTGCCGGAGGACGGCTTTTTCGAGGGTCATGCCGCCACGGAGGTGGATGTGATAGTCGGTGAGCGTGAGGCCCCTGACGCGGGCCTTGGCGAGTGACTGCGTGAAGGTGTCGGTTTGCGGATAGAGGAACGGCTGCTCGGCGGCCTGCACGGGAACGAGGGCAAGGCCAACGAGGAGGAGGGTCGGGAGGCGCATGAACGGGGAGGGTCGCAGGTTGAGGTGGGGTTGCGGATTGTGGGGCGGTGCCGGTGCCAGTGTGGGACTGGTTGCGGAGCTTGTGCAAGCGGAATGCCCTAGAAATAACAGGAGACTCCTATTGTCAAAACATGTCTTGACGTGTGTCTTGACGGGTTGCGGTCGGCGCTCTGCGGCTTGCTTGCGGCTTGTTCGGATCAAATCTTCCTGCCCATCGTCTTCCTGCCAAGAAATCTTCCACCGGATGAATTCAGCCCCGGCGGCCGTGGTGGAGCTGTTGACCGGAGGCCTTGGAACGATCAGAACCTGAAGGTGGAGCAGAGGCTGCCGCTGTGATGGCCACAGCCTGCTGCGGCATGGGGCATGCGCGTCAAGTTAAGGGAAAGGTGATCCCTGTTACCGACAGTGACCCGCAACAGCAGTCCCTGATTGGACATCCTGAGGTCCGATCGGACCTCAGGATGTCCAGTTGGGGTGGAGATTGTGACGAGG